>WFOK01000063.1 GCA_015488115.1 Mariprofundaceae bacterium | reverse complement strand
TGTTGCCGGAGATGTCCTTTTCCAGGGGCTGCTGGCCCATGGCGCGGATGCCGCGGTCGAGGATGCGCTCCACGATTGCTTCCGCCTCGGCACGGCTATTGACCTCCAGCCTGTGGACGGCGCGGGCGGCCTTGGCGATCTGCGCCGGCGAAAGCTGCGGATGTTCCGCAAGGCGGTTCAGGAAAGCTTCGCTCACCGGCGTGTCCGCCAGCCGTTCGCGGATGATTCCCAGCCGCACCGAACGCGGCGGCGTGGTCAGTTCGAGCGCATAGTCGAAGCGGCGCAGGAAGGCCGGGTCGATATGCGCGATTTGATTGCAGATCCAGATGGTCGGCACCGGGTTTTCCTCCAGCGCGCGGTTGATCCATCCCTTGTTTTGGGCCGATTTCTGCTCGATGCCAAGGAATGAATAGGCGCGAGCGGGGAAGATGTCCTCCACTTCATCGAAAACGATGATGTTTCTTCCATTGGCAAGAATTTGCTGGCTGAGCCGGTATCCCACCAGACGTCCGTAACCCCCCTCCGGGTCGCCATCCCCGTCTTCCGTTTTCACCTCGAACAGGCTGACCTTGAGCTGTCTGCCCAGCAGCCGGGCCAGTTCGGTCTTGCCCGTGCCCGGCGGCCCATAGAGCAGGATGTTCACGCCCTTGTCCTTGTGTTCGATGCTGGCCGCGAGCAGGCGCTGGATGATGTCCACGTCCTTGCGGACGTGGGGGTAGTGCTCTGGCGCGAGCGCAGGTTCGGGCGCGAGCGCGAGAAAATGCTGCAACAGATCCTTTTCGCTTCGGTTTTCGGCCAGCAACGCCTCTTTCAACTCGTCCATCAATTCGAGGCTCAGTCCAAGACAGCGTTCAAGCTTGAGCAGCCCCGCCTGGCGAAGCGTGCCGTGAGGGGACAGCGACCCGCGGATGGCGTGAGGCGTTTCGTTGAAGGCCAGCGCCAATGTCTGTTGCAATTGCGTCTTGGTGTTCCGCGGCGTCATGTTCAGGCATTCGGACAAGGGGTTGTAGCGTTCCAGCAACAAGGCGAAGGCCAGTATCTGGCAGTCCATCGGGCTCAGGGCCAGAGGCCGCGACAGGAATTCCAGGTTGCGCCGAAGATGGAACGGGATGCTCGCGCCTTGCTCGAGGTCGGCGAGACGGTTGCGCATGATGTCTCGCATTTCCTCCGGTTTAAGGTGGCTGCTTGCATGCGCTTCAAGGCCGAGAAACGCGGCCATGTCAGCATCCGAGAAGCCGGTTTCAGGCGAAAAGAATTTCCGGAATGTTTCATTCCGGCCGAGCAGCATGCGTAGCATCCATGTCGCGATGAGGGGGTGGAAAAGCTGGTCATGATCCTCGGAGTCCAGCCTGCCATCGGTGGTGGCCATGATGGGGCATGCAGTCCTGCTCATCGTTTCCTCCTACGAATCGGGTCGTGTGCATAGTCTGGGCCTTGATGCGACAAATGCGGTCGCACAAAAGCGGGCCCGGCAAGGCCATGGGCAGGAGGTTGGTTTGTTTCAGTCCCTGGTGTGTTGTTGCGCCGGGTTTATGTGCGGGGGCGCGCTCATGAGGCGGCGGCCAGCTTGGCGCGAATGAACTGACGATGGGAAAGTCCGAGCAGTTCACCGATGCGTCGCAGCAGTTGTTCCTCGCGGGGATCGAGGTGCTGATCCGCCAGGGCAAGGCGCCACAGGTCAGCAAGCATGCCGATTCTTTCCTCCGTGTCGAATTCGGCGACGATGGAGCGAGTGAATTGCTGGATATCCAGGGCCATGCTGGCTTCCTGTCTTGCGCGCTCGACGAGCCTGCGCAGGTTCACGTCATCAAGGCCGAGGCGCTGCTGCAGCAGTGAAAGAAGGCGCGCCAGTTCGCGCTCATGCTCATGACCATCCATGCGCATGAGTTCGATCATCAGGACCGCGATGGCCAGTGACGGCTCGTGCTGCTGCCGTTTCCGGGGATCGGCTGCAGCCGCTCGCCGGATGGATCGCAGAAGGTTCATCATGGGTGACTCCGGATGCCGGGGTTGTTTGGCATTTTGTGCATGCAGGCATAGCATCTTACCATGCTGTTGCTGATCTTCATCATGTTTTCTCTGCCACTGACCGCGTTTGCGATCTGGTTCGGCTGGAAGGCGCATCAGGCCGGCAAGCCGCATGCCGTGCGGGCCATGGCCTGGCTGGCGACGCTTGGCCTGTTGACCAGCCTGGTCTTCGGCTTCTGGGTCTATGCGCTTTGGGCGCACGGCCAATGAGGGCCACCGGCGATGTCATCCTGTATCTGGGCAAGGCCCTGGCCGCATACGGCTTTGGTCATGGGCATCCGTTCGGAACGGACCGGATGGATGCCTTTGTGCGTGAAGCCGAGCGGCGCGGCCTGCTCAGGCGGGTGCGCCTGGCCAAGCCGGTCATGGGGGACGAATCCCTGATCGCACGGTTTCACGACCGGACCCATATCGAGCTTGTGCGCACCTTGTCCATCTCTGGCAAGGGCTTCCTTGATGCGGGTGACACACCGGCCTTCAAGGGCATGTTCGAGGCGGCAGCGACGGTTGCGGGTTCGGTATGCGATGCTGCGGACCGCTTGATGGCGGGCAAGGCGCGTAGGGCGATGGTGCCAATCGCCGGGCTGCACCATGCTAGACGGGCGTCGGCAGCCGGATTCTGCGTGTTCAATGATTGCGGCATTGTCATCGAACATCTCAAGGCCGTTCATGGCCTTCGGCGCATCGCCTATGTGGACATCGACGCCCATCATGGCGACGGCGTGTTCTATGCATTCGAGGATGATCCGGCCGTATGGATCGCGGACATCCACGAGGATGGTCGCTTCCTGTATCCAGGCACCGGCTTTGCCCGTGAGCGGGGACGCGGTCCGGCCGAAGGCCAGATGCTCAATCTGCCGTTGCCGCCCGGCGCGGATGATGAAGACTTCCTGCGTGCCTGGGCCGAGGTCGAGCAGCATCTGGCGCAAGCGGAGCCTCAATTCATCATCTTCCAGTGCGGGGCCGACTCGATTGCGGGTGATCCGATCACGCATCTTCGCTTCTCGCCCGCAGCGCATGCTCATGCGGCCTCGCGCCTGCGCGCACTGGCCGAAACCTATGCCCAGGGGAGACTGCTCGCGCTCGGGGGAGGGGGATACAATCGAAGCAATCTGGCGGCCGCCTGGTGCGCCGTGCTGGAGCAGATCGGCGACCAGACGCTCATTTCCCCCTGAGGCCCGGCCGGGCCAGGCACATGCCCAACAGCCAGCCAAGGGCGAGGCCCGTGGCATTCGCTGCCAAGTCCGCCCATTCGCCCTGCCGATGGACGTATGGCTGGATCAGCTCAATGGCGCCGCTCCAGCCAAGGTAAACCACAAGGATCCATGCATGCCTTGGACGGGCCAGTGCCGCAGGCAGGGCCAGAGCGCCATAGGCGAGCGCGTGATGCAGCTTGTCTCCGCCCGGGGCGCTCGGCGGGCTGGGCCACAGGGACATCAGCGTGATGCCGGTCAGCAGCATGGCGCTGATGCTCAGCCAATGGCGCCGGAGACCATCGAGCAAGGCAATCATGGGTTCGCTGGCACAATGATGGCTGCGCCTTCACCCCGGCTGTCTGTCAGGCCGGTGACATGTCCCGTTTCCCGGTCGATCAGGATGGCCTGCATGTTGCCGTAGGGGCGTGGAAGCGCCTTGAGAACATGTCCGCGCTTTTCCAGTTCCCTGGCCATGTCTGGAGGGAATGCACCGGGCTCATGCTGAACGACGTCGGGCAGGTATTGGTGATGAAAACGCGGCGCATTCAGCCATTGCTCCGGTGGGGTCTCGTTCAGCATGAAGCCGAGACCAGCCAGCAGGACCATGGAGATGATGCGCGAACCGCCCGGCGTGCCGACGATGAAGGCTCTTTTCGGGCCGATGATGATCGTGGGCGTCATGGAGGACAGCATGCGCTTGCCGGGGGCCACGCCATTGGCCTTTCCCTGAATCAGGCCATAGGCGTTCGGCTTGCCGGGACGGGTGGCGAAATCGTCCATTTCATCGTTGAGCAGGATGCCAGTGGCCGGTGACACATAGCCCGATCCGAACGGATAATTGATGGACAGCGTGGCCGAGACCATGTTGCCCTCATGGTCAATGATCGAAAAATGGCTCGTGTTGGCGGCCTCTCCGGAAGGCTCGAGCATGCCGCGCAATTCCGCTGCGGGCGTGGCACGGTCCATGCGTATGAACGCGCGCAGTCGCGCAAGGCGCTTGGGGTCCAGGTAATCCTCCGGGATGTGAACGAAATCGGGATCCCCCAGATAGCTGTTGCGGTCACGGTAGGCACGCTTCATGGCCTCGACCAGCAGGTGAACGCGGTCCACGGCAGACAGAGCCGCCAGGTCATCATGCCTCAGTTGGCCCAGGATGTGGGCGAGCGTCATGCCGCCCGAGGATGGCAGGCTCGCCGAAACGATACGGAATCCCTGATAGTCGAAAGAAACGGGAGCGCGTTCGATCAGGCGATAGGCGGCCAGGTCGTCCTCCCGAATCAGGCCGCCATCCCGCTTGAGGTCAGCGACAAGCCGCCCGGCGATCTCGCCCTCATACACATCCTTTGCCCCTTGTTCCGCGAAACGCTCCAGCGTGTGCGCCAATTGCGGCTGGGTGATGATATCGCCAAGCTTCTTGTCGAACAGGCGTCTTGCCGTTGCATTGAACACCGATCTGCGCCATGCGATCAACCGCGCCAGCCTCGGGCTGACCCTGAAACCCTGCCTGGCCAGCCGGATGGCCGGGGCGGCAATCTGCTTCAGCCCCAGCCTGCCGTATCGGGTGGCCAGGGCGGCCACGGCCGCCGGCAAACCCGGCACCCCAGCCGCTTGCGGGCCATCCATGCTTGACTGCCGGGCATAGATCTCGCCGTGTTCGGCCAGCCTCGGGGAGGTTTCGCGGGCGTCGAGCATGATGAAACGATCGTCCTTGGCGATATACAGCAGGAAGAAGCCTCCGCCGCCAAAACCGGAGGAAGCGGGTTCAACGACTCCCAGGGCCAGCGCCGTGGCGGCGGCTGCGTCAAAGGCATTGCCGCCGGCCTGGAGCATGGCGGCGCCGGCAGCCGCCGCTTCGGGACGCGCAGCCACGACCGCAGCCTGTTCGAGCGTAGCAGCCTGTTCGAGCGTAGCAGCCTGTGCGCCAGTGGCCAGCCAGAAGATCAGTACGGATAGCCAGTGCTTCATGACGATGCTCCGGTGGCATGGATGCGTTGTCCATCGGCGTCAAGCAGTCGGCGGCGCCTGAGCAGTTGCACGATGCCCGTTGGCAGGGCATGCCGGACCGTGGTGTGTACCCATGCCCCTTCAACCTGCTGTTCCGGCGGGTCCGCCTCGAGGCTTGCATAAAGATGGAGTCTGCGGTGCGTGAGCAGATGGACATGATCGGGCTGGGCGCGCGCCGTCGGCTCCATTTCGGTGATCGGGGGTGACCAGAGGCCTGACCAGATGCCCTGGTCGGGGCGCTTGACGAGCCAGAGTCCACGGTTTGGGTCAAGGTGAAGGTGGACACGCCAGTGCAGATCGATGGGGCGCGTCCTCTTGCGCCGTCCGCGCTCTTTTTCGGATAGATCCCGCCTTCCCGCTGATGCGCAGTGCCCATGCACCGGGCAAGCATCGCATTTCGGCGCCTTCGGGGTGCAAACGGTTGCGCCCAGTTCCATCATGGCCTGGTTCCAGGTGCCAGGGTCGTCGCTGTTGTCGATGTATGCCTGGGCCAGCCGCCAGAGCTCGCGGTCCGCCATCGCATCCTTGCCGGTCCAGCGATGCAGCACCCGTCGCACATTGCCGTCCAGCACGGGTGCCGGGATCTCGAAGCAGATCGAGGCGATGGCTCCCGCCGTTGAGCGCCCGATGCCCGGCAGTGCCTGGATCTCGTCGAGGCTTGTCGGAAACATTCCATGGTGCTGTTCCATGATGCGACGGGCCGCCATGTGCAGCCAGCGGGCCCGACGGTAATACCCCAGTCCTTGCCAGGCCTTCAGAACCGCATCTTCGGGGGCCCGGGAAAGGGCGTGGAGGTCAGGAAAGGTTTCAAGCCAGCGGATGTAGTGAGGAATTACGGTCGAGACCTGGGTTTGCTGCAGCATGATCTCCGAAACCCAGACCGCATAGGGGTCGCGCGTGCGACGCCATGGCAGATCGCGCGCCCGTTTCCCGTACCAGACGGGAAGGGCCTCACATGGTGCGGAAGACGAACCTGTCATTGACGACCTCGAATGTCAGATAGAAGCTCACGCGGTCCAGGCCCCATGAGCGGGGGAGCGGCCGGAATGGGGATGCATCATGGATGGCCCTTATCGCGCTTTCATTGATTTCCGGAATGGGGCTCGGGCGCAGGATCTCGACGCCGCCAAGGTCTCCGTTCTTTTCGATGGTCAGTCGGATGACGGCCCGGCGCTGGTCGTCAGTGAACTTGTTGTAGTCGGCCTGACCGGGACGCCATTGCTCTTCCAGGGCCTGCACGAGTTGCTGGGCATAGGGGGCGTATTTGGCCTCCCTGGTATTGATCGGAATGTCCGCCTCTTTCGCATGCAACTGCCTCATGCGGCGCTCCCGCTCATATCGTCGAGACATCTGGGCAAGATCAACGGCGCTGGGCATGAGCTCCTCCAGGGAGGGCGTTCTCGGAAGCGTCTTGGGAGCCGGCCTGCTTGTCGCCCGTTTTTTCGGCTTGGGGGATGGGCGCTTGGCGGCCCTGGAAAGCCGCGTCTGCATCGGGTTTGAAGGCAGGGCGGGCTTGGGGCGTCGGCCCGGCTGCGGAACGGGCGTTTGCGGTTTGCGGGGCTTTGCGGCGGGCGGGGCCTTCGCGGTGCGCGTGACCCTGTCCCTGGCGCGCGCGTCGCCGCCCCTGGCATTCCTGTTGGCTATGGCCTTTGCATCCTTGGGTGGCGTTTTGCTGGGTTCCACCTTCTGGTCAAGCATGACGACATCCATCGTGCGAGGCATCGGAGGGGTGGTTTTTTGTTGGACATGGGTGATGCCGACCAGCAGGAACAGCAGCGCATGCAGCAGGACGGATGCCAGGAAGGACAGTGACAGGCGGGTGGTTTCCTTGGGGTTTTGGTCAAGCATGGCGGATTCGCCCGGCAATATAGCTTGCGAGTGCACCATTGATCCAGCCCGTCATGGCCGACAGCAGCAGCAGGACTGGCAACAGCAGGTAGATGGCTGCTTGCTGGATGAACAATTGCTCGACGACGACAAATTGGGCGAGCATGTGAGCCATGGCGCCTAGCAGGCTCACGCCCACGAGGCTGAGGCATGGCAAGAGCCGGTGGGCCAGCAGCATCGCGATGGCGGCCGCGACCGCTCCGCTCAGGCTCATGATGAAGGTGGGGGTCAGTAGCGTGCCGATGAACAGGCTTCCGAGAATCACGCGCCAGAGTGCGAGATTGAAGGCGGCTTTTGGCCCCAGCAAGGCGAGGGCGACCAGTGTGACCATGTTGGCCAGTCCCGGTTTGAACCATGGCCCGAGGCTGGGCAAAGATGCCTCGAGGACATGCAGGGCCGTGGCCAGCAGCAGCAGGGCCAGCCATTGCCCTTGAGCCGTCAACTGTTCCCGTGAGGGCCTGGTCAGGACGTTCATTCGGCTATGCCATCGAAACCGGCCCGGGCCGAGCCGATGCGCACCAGAATGCCGTTGGGCACGCAGGCAATGATGTCCCCGAGATGCTTGTGTGTGCCCGACAGCACGCACCGTTTGCTTTGGCAGGGCGAGCTGGAGATGCGGGCGCCATCGCCCGAGATCAGGATCTCGCTGGGCCCGAGATCCCCGTGCGCAATGAAGCGGATTTCCTCGCTTCCTTCGGGGATGGGATAGATGGCAAGGAGCCGTTCATGGTGATAGACCTCGACCATGGGTCGGTCATCGGCGACGAAGGTCCGCAGGGTAAGCCACAGGGCCATGGTGCCGCCAAGAAGCAGGACCAGCAGGAAGCGGTCGGCCGGCCGGCCCAACAGATGCCGCAGCAGCGTGCGTCGATCATGCCATGTGTTCATGGCTTGCAACCCTACACCATATGCAGTCGCATGCTGAGTTGTTGCTTTACCCCCGTTCCGGAAAGAGAGTGCGCTCAGCTTTCAGTCCGAGAGGTGCGTGATGAATGTCGTGATCACAGGCGGTAATCGGGGGATAGGCCTTGGCTTTGTGCGACAATATCTGGGCCTCGGCGCGGAGGTCTGGGCCTGTTTCAGAAGCGAGGCCGGCGCGCTTGCCGACATCGATGAACAGGCCTTGCACAAGGTCCGTTGGGATATTGGCCGCGATGATGGGCCCGTTGGGGATTTGCCCGATGCCGTTGATCTGCTCATCAACAATGCGGGCATTTATGGCCCGCCCAAGAGCGAGCAGTCTTTGGATCGCGTGCGACCGGCGACGATGCTGGAGGTGTTCAATATCGATTGTATCGGGCCGCTGCGGGTTGTTCAGCATTTGCTTGATCGCTTCAGGCCGGGCGCGGTCATCGCGAATGTCAGTTCCAAGATGGGTTCCGTGACCGACAACAGCAGCGGGGGCACTTATGCCTATCGGGCAGCCAAGGCCGCGCTTGTCATGGTGTCCAGATCCATGGCTCTTGATCTCGCTCCGCGGGATGTGCATGTCATCACCTTGCATCCAGGATGGGTGCGAACGGACATGACGGCCCATCAGGGGCTTATCGATGTTCAGACTTCTGTTGCGGGCATGGTCGATGTCATCGGGCGTGCCCGCGATTATGACCCGGGCGCTTTTGTCGCCTTTGACGGCAGCCTGATCCCTTACTGAATCCCCGCAAGCCTTGCCGGCACCCGGAGCAACTCCCCATCGAGGGCGAACGGAAGGCGCATGAGTCCATGAGGACATGAAGGGCCGCTCAGATACTCCCCGGTGGCGGGGTGGAACCGGGCACCATGCGTATGGCAGACGAGGTGCAGGCCTTCTTCATCAAAGAACTGGCCGGGCTGCCAGTCCAGCGGGCTGCCGGCATGCGGGCATTGATTGCGATAGACATAAATGCGGCCTTCGAACCGGATGGCAAAACCTGACTCCAGGAGCTCCAGTTGGCGCTTGGTCGTTGTCGCATACAGATGCACGAAATCGAAGGTTGCCGCCTGATGCTCTCGTGGCGCGGGCAGCGTCTGCCAGGCTAGAACATGCATGGGTGCATGCCCGAAAAGGACGGCCGCCCGTCGGCGGCCGTCAACGGCTCAAGAGAGCCGTTCATACCCTCTTTATAGCTGCTGTTGCTCATGATGTCCAGTCTTTGAAGCCGTCTCGATTGCCTTGCTGAAGCTTTCACAGGCCTGACGAAAATCACCTTTTTGCATTTGCCAGCGCGCAAGGCTTTGCCAGCCCTCCTTGCATGCATGGCGTTCGATCAGCGTTCTGATATGTTCATCGGCCAGGCCGTCAAGGCCCGCGGCCTGAGCCAGCTCGGCCTTCAGCCACAGCATGGCTGCATTGGCCTCCTTGCTTCTGACGCGTTCAAGGCGCCTGTAGTGGGCAAGGGCCTCGGCTCGCCATTTGTCGAGCAGGGCAGCGGCGACATGCATGCCTGCATGCTTCTCGATGAAGCGCATCCACAGTCTCGTGGCCTGGGCGTCCTCACCTTGTTCAAGCCATGCCCTGCCCAATGCGATTGCCAATTGCTCATCATGCGGAGCCAGCTCATACGCCTTCTGCAGCCACATGGCGCGTTTTTCCGGTTCGAGATCGGCCAGCCGGCAATAGGCCGGAACGAGGCGCAGTGCGGCGGCCTGCTGCGAGAGATGCTTTTCGCGTCGAAGCAGTTCCCAGATATCCACGGCTTCGCGCCATGAGCCCTCCTCCTGCAAGGTCTCGGCCATTCTCAATCGTGCAAGCGGTGATTTCGGGTAAGCCTTGCTCCATGCCTGTACAAGCACCTTCTTCAGGGCGAGATCGGGTTTCGGGTCGGCATCTGGCTCGCTCGCAATGCGTGCGGCCAGGGCGATTCGCAGTGGGAAGTCCCCATCCTGTTTCAGGCGCTGCTCATGAGGAGGGATGGGAAGCGTGGCCAGCAATGCAGCAAGCCATCGCGGAAGCATGCGCCATTTGCGCTGCAGCGCCTTGCGCCCGCAGTCGTGCTGCATGTTGATGCAATCCGCCAGGGCCTGTTGAAGCCGTTTTTCCTCGCGCCTCCTGCTGCTCAGGCTCAGGGAGCGCCAGGCATGTCCGGGACCATGCATGATGATGCGCAGCAGCCAGGTGAGGACATGGGCCACGAGAAGCAGCGCGAGCAGGGCAATGACAAAGGCCCCCTGTCGGGTTTCGAAGACCCAGCCGAAGGCCTCGATGCGCAGCGTCTGGGATGCAACCTCGGGAAACAGGGTCAGCATCATGGTCGCAGCCAGTCCCAGCATGAGCCACAGCATGATCGGCATCATGATCCTCCAGCCATCCATTGTTGCGCGGTCTGTCGCATCTCGAGCTTGTGCTGCCTGAAGACATCGAAGCTCTCCGGAAAGGCGACTTGCCCGTCGCTGTCAAGCAGCACGAGTCGCGCGCGGATGCGCTGCCAGTGCTGCTGCTCGGGCCATTGCTCGGCGGCCAGCCGACCCTGAATGTCCAGGATTTCCTCGCGCAAGCTGGAGCGTTCCCGCAGCTCTGCATCCGGCGCCTTGCGCAGGTGAAACTGTCCCACGATCCATGCCAGCCAAGCCTGTTCGGGCCTGGGCAGCACATCCTCGTAAACGGGGGTGGCCAATCGTTCGGCCAGTTGGGCGAGGTGCTTGCGCAACTGCATCAGCTTCATGCTGTCTTGTTCAGCCAGCGCATGCATCTTTTCGGCCACGCCACGTCTTTCCTCGTCCAGCATCGGCAGCAGCGCGATTTCCTGCCAGGCCATGGCCATATCCGGCAGCCGGCTGGCCGGATCGGCAATCCAGCGCAATCTGAGCTCCAGTTGCATGCGCTGCTGCCTGAGCATGCCTTGCTGCATGTCTTCCAGTTGTTGCTGCAGGGATGCAATTTGCGCGCGCAGCGCGTCCATGGCCTGCATCATGGCTTCTGTCGCTTCGGGGCTCGGCGAGCCAGCCGAGAGTGCCGTGCTTGCCCCAGTGGTATGGTCTTGCCTTTGGGACGCATGCTTCTCGGGCACGTTGTCGGATGGCTGCGCGTGCTTCTCGGGGTGGGAAAGGGCTGCCGGCGGCGCGTGAATCACCTTTGCCACGGATTTCGATGAAGGCGCAGGGGAAGGCATGGTGCCGCCCAAGGGGAATTGGCGATAGACCAGTACTCCTGCGGCAGCGACAAGAAACAGCAGCAATAGCAGGAACGGCCATCTGCGCCTTTTTCCGTTTCCGCGTGGCCGGTTTGTTGGCGTGGCGTTTGCTTTCGTCTCCGGCTTGGAGGCGGTCTCCGCTTTCTCGTTCATTGATGCGTCTGTGTTAGCCATCGCGCGACATCAAGGGCGTGATAGGTGAGAATCAGATCGGCTCCAGCGCGCTTGAACGAGAGCATGGTTTCCATGACCACGCGCCGCTCGTCGATCCATCCATTGGCCGCGGCGGCCTTGATCATCGCGTATTCGCCGGAAACATTGTAGACGGCCAGCGGCAGGCGGGTTTCATTCCTGACCTCGCGAATGATGTCCATGTAGGCCAGCGCCGGCTTGACCATCAGCATGTCCGCACCTTCGGCGACATCCAAGAGCGCCTCCCTGATGGCCTCGCGCCTGTTGGCCGGATCCATCTGATAGCTTGCCCGGTCGCCAAAGGCCGGTGTGGAATCAGCGGCATCGCGGAACGGGCCGAAATAGGCCGAGGCATATTTCACGGCATAGGACATGATCGGCAGATCGTGGAATCCCGCCTCATCAAGCGCGCTGCGGATGGCGGCGATCATGCCGTCCATCATGCCGGATGGGGCCACCATATCGACGCCTGCCTCGGCGTAGGAAACGGCCTCTCGCTGCAGGTTTACCAGCGTGGCGTCATTGAGGACTTCATGTCCGTCCAACACGCCACAGTGACCATGGTCCGTATATTCGCAGAAGCAGGTATCGGCAATGACGCAGAGATCGGGACAGGCATCCTTGGCTTCGCGGATAGCGCGCTGCACGATGCCATCGGTCGCCCAGCCGGAGGAACCCACCGCGTCCTTGTGTTTGGGTATGCCAAACAGGATGATGCCGGGAATGCCGAGGCCATGGGCCTCGCGCGCAATGCTGCCCACGTCATGCAATGGAATGCGCGATACGCCCGGCATGCTGGCCACGGGAACCGGGGCATCGATGGATTCATCGACAAAGACTGGATAGATCAAATCGCTGACGCTCAGGCTGGTTTCCCGCACCATGGACCGGATCGTCGCGGTCTTTCGCAGGCGGCGCGGACGGATGATCAATTCAGGCAGTGCCATGGTCTTTTCGCTCCTGTTGTGCAAAATGGTCTTCAAGTGCATCCAGCATGGCGTCGAAACTAGCAGTTTTGGCGACGACCTGCACGCGCAGCCCGTCGCGCTTGGCCTGTTCCGCCGCCTGTTCGCTGATGACGGCAAGGACGGGACGGCTCGCCAACTCGGGGTTGCCAATGCGATGGGCATAATGATGGACGGTCAGCGCGCTGCCGAGCAGCACGGCATCGATTTCGCCCCGCTTGATCATGTCCACGATGGGACCGGCATCGGAGGCCGGGCACCGCATGCGATAGGCGACGATCAGATGCGTCTCGCAGCCATGCTCGCGCAGGAAACGGATGAGCTGGTCCGATCCCTTTTCAGCCCGGAAGAAAAACGCGCGTCGCGGCATGCCGGTCTGCTCGAAGGCGCGGATCAGCCCCTTCTGCGAGGGTGGATCGCCGACGATGGCGCATTCAATGCCGATCTCGGCCAGGGCCTTGGCTGTCTGACTGCCGACAGCGCAGACATGCATGTCGGCGAGCACCTCGGAGGGAAGCCTGTCGCATGCACGCGAGAAGCAATGAACGCCATTGCTGCTCGTGAAGATGACATGATCGCCCTTGCGGAGCTTGGCAATGGCCTTTTGGATGTTGTCCAGCTTGGGCTCTAGTTCGAGGCATGGGAAGGCCAAGGGTATGCCGCCCCTGGCACGGACCTTTTGGGCAAGCGGGAGTTGCTGCTGCCGCTCTCTCGTGATCAGGATGGTCTTGCGTTCCAGTGGTCGGTCCGTGCCCATGAGTGAATCATGAAGCCAAATTCGTTCGATGCAATCGAAAAGCTTGCAATGTGCAGCCCGTCATGCTGACATATTAATAAATAGGAACGAAGCGCCGCCGGGGCTTGGTTATCGGCGATGTGCCCCAAGTGGCCTGGCGCGGTAAATGTGCGCAAGAAAGATCAGGAGAAAACACTCAGTCTATGACAAACAAGCAGCTTAGGGAACAAGCTTACAAGACCCTGCATGATGTTTTTGGTTATACGGCCTTCCGGCCCATGCAGGAGGACATCATCATGACCCTGCTCGAGGGGCGGGATGCATTCGTGCTCATGCCCACAGGGGGAGGAAAGTCGATCTGTTATCAGATACCATCCCTTCTCCGCGACGGAACCGGCATCGTCGTTTCTCCGCTGATCTCGCTGATGAAGGATCAGGTGGACAGCCTGACAGCCTGTGGTGTCAGGGCGGCCTACTACAATTCCTCGCTGAAGGCCACACAGGCCAAGGAAGTATTGGAGCGTTTTGCCTCCGGCGAGCTCGATCTGCTGTATGTTGCCCCGGAGCGTCTGCTGTCGAAATCGTTCATGCAGAAGATGGAGCAGGTCAAGATTGCAATGTTTGCCATCGATGAAGCCCATTGCGTGTCGCAATGGGGGCATGACTTCAGGCCCGAGTACGTGCGACTGGGCGAGTTGCGCGAACATTTCCCGCATGTTCCCATGCTTGCCCTGACGGCCACGGCCGATGAGCACACCAGGGAAGATGTCACGAAACGACTGAAACTGGAGAAGGCCCGCCGGTTCGTGGCCAGCTTTGACCGACCGAACATTCGCTACCTCGTGGCTGAAAAGCGCCAGCCCCTGACCCAGATCCTGCAGTTTCTGGAGGGTTGGCCCAAGGCCTCGGGCATCATTTATTGCCTGTCGCGCAAGCGCGTGGAGGATCTCGCGGTCAATCTGCAGCGACACGGCATTCGTGCCGCCGCCTATCACGCCGGCATGCCAGGGCGAACGCGGGAAAAGGTGCAGGATGACTTTCTGCGCGACAGGGTGAAGGTCATCGTGGCAACGATTGCGTTTGGCATGGGGGTGGACAAACCCAACGTGCGGTTCGTCATCCATCATGACCTGCCCAAGAGCATCGAATCCTACTATCAGGAAACCGGGCGCGCCGGCCGTGACGGCCTCGAGTCCGAGGCCCTGCTGCTTTATGGCTCCGGTGACGTGAATCTGGTGCGCCGTCTCATCGAGAATGTCGAGAACCCCGAGCAACGTCGCGTGGAGGTGCACAAGCTCAACGGCATGGTCGGCTTTGCCGAGGCGCTGACCTGCCGGCGCCGGGTGCTGCTGGGCTACTTTGGCGAGGCCCTGGAAGAGGATTGCGGCAACTGTGACATCTGCCTCGATCCTCCGGAGACCTATGACGCTACCGAGCTGGCCGAGCTGGCCCTGCAGTGTGTCCGCGAACTCAATGGCGAATATGGCATGGGCTATGTCATTGACGTGCTGCGCGGCTCGAACAATGCGCGCATTCGCGAACAGGGTCATGACAAGCTGAAGAGCTATGGCCGCGGTCATGATATCAATGCCGATGAGTGGACATCCATCCTGCGCCAGCTAGTGCATCATGGCTATTTCGTGCAGGACATTTCCCGGCGCGCGGCCATGCGGCCAACGAAGAAGGCGGAAAAGATCGGCGTCTCCGGAGAGCCGATCATTCTGGCACGGTACAAGCCCGGCATCCGCCGCGAGCTCAGGCGGCTTGGCAAGGCGAAGGATGAGGCCCTGTTCAACAAGCTCGTCGAACTGCGTCAGCAGCTTGCCGATGAGGAAGACATGGCCCCGCATGTGCTGTTCAGTGATGTCACGCTGACAGAAATGAGCCAGGTGAAGCCGCAGGACATGGCGTCACTTTCGCGCATCAGCGGCCTGGGTCAGCACAAGCTGGATGCCTACGGTGAGCGACTGCTTGCACTGATCCGCGAGCATGTGGCCGAATCGCCTGATGCGGAGGAGCAGGCGGATCAGGACATACCCAAGCTCATCGCCAAGGGTCCTCCGGTCAATGACAACCAGGCCTATACCTATTCGCTTTACCGCAAGGGCATGAGCGTCGAGGAGAATGCCGCACATCAGGGGATCAGCAAGGCCACGGTGCTGAATCATTACATCGCCCTGATTCGGGCCGCCCATTACATAGATGTGCCGGCCTATTTCGGCGACAAGTTCGACACCTTGATGCAGGAGCTGGACGACGCCGATCCCTACGCATCCCTGTCCGAAATCAAGCAGGACTTGTCGATCGAGACGACGAACGAGGAGTTTCGCCTGCTCCTGGCATGGCGCGAGGCCATCGGCGTGGCCTGAATCCTGCTCAGCTCAGGTATATCCGTTCTTCCGACAGCAGGCGGCGCAGCTTCTTCTCAAAGGCTGATCGAAGTTCGGGTATCTGGGCAGTGGTGATTTCCCCGCGGCGTCGGGCGATTTCCAAGGCCATCTCGAAGCCTTCCCGGTCCACGCGCGCCTTGTGCAGATAAAAGGCGCGCCCGAGCTTGGCGCGAGAATGGGATCCGTTTGATCTGGGGATGCGGTAGCGGGCCGGGATCTCGGGTGCGAAACGGAAGAAGCCTCCATCTGCCGCATAGCGGAGCCAGGTGTGAAGGTCCTCGGACACGCGGTGTTTGGGGAAGGGCTGGCGCAGGGCAAGCGCGATGCGCACCGAGGTGGCCGAGGTCAGGTTCAGGTATCCCGTTTCCAGGCCGAAGGTCCGCCATAACCCCGTTCCTTCCGGCGGGTGCTGGCGGTAGTTATCCACGATCTGGCGGATGGAAGGCGTCAGCTCGTCATGCGGGACGTTCTCCCCTTTTTCATCCATGACATGAAACGGGGAGTAAATGACGTCGACGTAGGTTTCATCCATGAAGATCCTTCTGGTCAGGCGAACCCTTTCCGGGTGAGCCTCGTCGTCAGCGTCGAGAAACAGGATGGCCTGGGCACCGGCGCGGGCGGCATGTAGGATGCCTTCATTGCGACGGTATCCGGGGCCGAGATTCCGCTGGCCAAGCAGCACATGGATGCGGGGATCCGTTGCCTCCAGTTCCCGCAGTTCCCGCTGAACGGTCGGTGGCGAGCCGTCATCGGCGATGACAAGCTGCCAGTCTGGATCCGTCTGTGCGCGCAGGCTTTCGATGGCCGCGCGAAAATATGCCCTGGCACGGGAGTCGCACGCGCGCAGATGGGGCATGACGAAGAACATGGCTGGCCATGATTGCGCATCGTGCAGGGCTTGCCAACCAATGGGTCTCTACTTTTTCTGGTGGCCCGCTAGCATGCGCTGCATGCGGCCAGATTCAGGAGCTGATGATTGTGACAATCGCATACGATAACGCGCCCCCGGTTCGGGAACATTACCTGGTGTTCGGCTCGCCCATGATCGAGCAGGCGGAAATTGACGAGGTCGTGGACAGCCTGCGTTCGGGCTGGATTGGCACGGGGCCCAAGGTCGCGCGCTTCGAGGACATGTTCAGGACTTACACGCGGAGCGATCATGCGGTTGCCCTGCATTCCTGTACGGCAGCCTTGCACCTGACGATGCTGGCCGCGGGCATCGGGCCTGGCGATGAGGTCATTGTTCCGAGCATGACATTCTGCGCCACGGCCAATGCCGTGATTCATGCGGGCGCCAGGCCGGTCTTCGTTGATGTCGACCGGGAAACGATGAACATGACCCCCGCAAGCATCGAGCAGGCCGTGACGGAGCGAACCAAGGCCGTGATCCCGGTTCACATGGCGGGCAGGCCGTGTGAGATGGAGCGCATCGTTCCCCTGGCCAGGGCGCATGGGCTTGTGGTCATCGAGGACGCGGCACATGCGATCGAGGCGGGTTGTCAGGGTCGGAAGATCGGCAGCATTTCAGATGCGACGTGCTTTTCGTTTTATGTGACCAAGAATCTCGTCACTGGAGAGGGCGGCATGGTTACAACCCGGCATCGTGATTGGGCTGAGAAGGTCCAGATGCTGGCCCTCCACGGCCTGTCGCGCGGGGCATGGCGACGATACAGCGATGAAGGCTTCAGGCATTACCAGGTGCTGGCTCCGGGCTACAAGGCCAACATGATGGACCTGCAGGCGGCGATGGGTCTGCACCAGCTGCCCCGGCTGGAACGCTATCTGCAGAGAAGACGCCAGATCTGGGAGCGCTACAATGCTGCATTTGCCGATCTTCCCGTGCATCTTCCGGCGCCGGTGCGAGCCGGCGATGTGCATGCCCGCCACCTCTATACGCTGCTGCTTGATCTGGATGCCCTGCGATGTAGCCGGGATCAGTTCATGCAGGCGCTGCATCAGGAGAACATCGGAACGGGTATTCACTTCATCGGTCTGCATCTGCACCCCTATTACCGGGATACCTACGGACTGGATGCGAGCGACTTTCCGCATGCGACCTGGATCTCGGAGCGCACCCTGAGTCTGCCGCTTTCCGCAAGGCTTGCGGATCGCGATGTGGATGATGTCATCGAGGCCGTTCACAAGGTTTTTCGTTATTACAGGCGGTGAACATGAGGGAAAACATCGACCTTTCGGTCGTCATAGCATGCTTTAACGAAGCCGAGCATCTTCGGCAAAGCCTTCCTGAACTGGAACGCGTACTGCGGGCGTTTGGTCTGCGCTACGAGCTCATCGTCATTGATGACGCATCCAGCGACGGCACGCCACAGATCCTGCGCGAGCTGCTTGACGGCAGGGAGGATGTGCAGCTCCGCTTTCATGAAATCAACCGCGGAAGGGGTGCGACCGTTCAAGAGGGCATGAAGCTTGCGCGGGGCGATGTGGTTGGCTTTCTCGATATCGATCTGGAAATCAGCGCCTGGTACATCCCTCCGGCGCTCGATCTTTTGCGACGCAAGCAGGCGGACATGGTTGTCGCCCATCGGGTCTACAAGCTTCGTCCCCATCCTGTCGTGCTGGTGCGCCATTTGCTGAGCCTTGGCTACCGGATGCTGGCAAGGTGGATGATCGACGCTCCGGTCCGGGATTCCGAGGCAGGTTTCAAGTTCTTCCGCCGACAGGCCGTTTTGCCCGTGCTCGAGCGTTGCCGGGATACCGGCTGGTTCTGGGATACCGAAATCACTTATCTGTCGCATCTGGCGGGATTGAAGATCGTTGAACTTCCATGCCTGTTTCTGCGCAGGGTGGACAAGAGCAGCACGGTGCGGGTGATCAGAGACACGATTGCCTATTTCCGGAGCCTGCGTGCATTCAAGGAACGCTTGCGCCGCGAATCGGCTGATGCATCCCCGGATGGTCTCCGGCATCGGGATGACATGGGTGCATACTGGCATCAGAGGCCCGAGACCTTTGCCCGCTTCTATGAGGATGATCCATCGCTGGGCGGAAGGATTGTCGGCCGGTTCCTCCGGCAACGCAGCGAGATCCTTCTGCGCATGCTCGGCGAGCGCAGCTTTGATGAGATGCTGGACATCGGATGCGGATCCGGCGTGCATCTGGCGTTTCTTCGTGAGCGGGTCGGCCGGGCAAGTGGTATGGATTACTCATTCAACATGCTAAAGAAGGCCGACGACATGAAGCGGAGGATGCTGGCCGACTGGTACCTGGTTCAGGGCGATGCCCAGGCCGTTCCATTCGCCAGCGAACGCTTCGATCTCGTCATTTCCATGGGCGTTTTGGATTATGTGCCCGATCCGGTTCTTGCCTTGAAGGAAATGAGGCGGCTGTTGCGCCAGGATGGCCTGCTGGTGTTCACGTTCCCCAAGAGGCCTTCACCGGTTTCTCTGCTGAGAACCTCCATCGGTTTGCCGATTCGCAGGCATGTGCTGCATCTGCCGCCGATCGCGCATGCCTATACGCGGGACGAACTGTTGGCCCATCTGGGTGCCTTGGGCCTGCGCGTGGAGCGCATGAATTCGCTCTGGACCTGCATGTGGATTGTCTCGTGCCGGAAGCATGGAGAGCCGGCCGCGTGAGGCGTTTATTCGAGCAAGCGGACGCTCCAGTGTTTCTGAAGGTCCTGACGCTGACAGCCGCGCTGTTCATGCTGTTGCCGCTTCCTTTCGTGCAGTATATTGGCGAAGAAGGCCTGATGGCCATCAAGTCGTTTGAAATGTTTGTGCGCGACGATTGGCTGCACCCATCGATCTATGGGGCAGTCTGGCCTCATTCTCCGCTGTGGCATTGGCCTGTCATGGCGATCAGCATGCTGATCGGCTGGGAGCATGTCGATCTTTCGATCCGTATGGCATCGGTCCTCTCAAGCTGGCTGGCCGCCGGTTTCGTCGGCTGGGCCGCCAGCTGGCTTTGGCCGCAACAGAGAAACATCGGCTGGCTTGCAGCCCTGGTCTACCTTTCCCTGGGCGAGGTGTCCTTCTGGTATGGCTGGCTGGGGTACGTGGATGCCATGTTCGGGAGCTTCATTTTGGCTGCCATTGTGTTGTTGTGGCGGGGCATCCATGATCGGCGGGCGGCATGGTTTCTTGCCTCATTGCTGGCCATCTCACTCGCTTTCCTGACCAAGAACATCACGGCCTATGCCTTGTATGGACTGGCCGGTGGCGTGCTTGTCTGGCGCTACCGGTGCTGGCGGATGATCTTGCGCCCATCCTGGCTGTTTCCAGGTCTGCTGGCCTTGTCCGTGCCCATGGCCTGGCAGGTGCTTGTCGTGCCATCGGGGGAAAACACGGCCTTGACGACCTTTCGTGACGCCATGCGCAATTTTGCGGGCTTTGGCCTGCTGGACTACTTGTTTCACTGGGTCACGTATCCACTGGTGTTCGCCTTCAGGGCCATGCCCGTGTCCTTGTTCCTGCTCTGGCTGGTTTGGCGCCGTAAATGGCTACCGACGTGGAACGCGGAGCTTGTGACGCTGGCGACGGTTCTTCTCGCATGCTTCATGCCGTTTTGGGTCTCAGCCGGGGCCACGCCACGCTATCTCGTACCCCTTTACGGACTTGCCGCCCTGCTGCTTGCCAGAATGCTGCGGCAGCTTTCCCGTGAACATCTGAAACAGGGCATGATGCTCATCGGGCTTGTGCTGCTGCTCAAGATCCCCTACAGCCTGTTGGCCTTGCCCTACGTCAAGGATTGGCGTCCAGGCCATGATCAGCAGGCCGTGGCCAGGGAAATCATGGCGCTGACAAAGGACGCTCCATTGCGCACGCTCAATGACGTGGCCACGGGGCTGGCGGTGATCGCCTACATCGATGTCTGGCGTCCCGACCGGGGGTATGTCCGATGGTTCAGTCCGAAACGGGACAAAAGGGTCTATGTCCTGACCGAGCGGGAAATGCCTTCCCTGGGCAGGCTCGTTCGTTCGTGGACCGTGCGCGGGGATGACATGTACCTGTATGCTCATGAGGAAGGGCCGGCGGGGAGGAGGCGATGATTCTTGTTATCGGCGACATCATTGTGGATGAGTTCATCTGGGGCGATGTGACGCGCATCTCCCCCGAAGCTCCGGTTCCTGTGGTCTCGGTCCACAGGATCGACCGGCGCCTGGGTGGGTCGGCCAATGTGGTCCGGAATCTGCATGCATTGGGTGTTCGTTCCGCCATGCTCGGGCTGGTCGGCGATGACGAGCCCGGTGATTGGGTTCGTCAGCGCTTGGGGGAGCTCGATTCGGACGATCGGGGCGTGATCACGAAGACCAACCAGCGTCCCACGGCCATCAAGACGCGCATCATCGCGCGCCACCAACAGGTCGTTCGCTATGACCGCGAGTGGACCCAGCCTGCCTCGCGGGAAAGCCATGAACGGCTGATGGCCTGCGTGGAGGAATTGGCACCGCAGGCCCAGGCCACCATCCTATCCGACTACGGCAAGGGTGTGCTGACGCCGGCATTCATTCGCAGGCTGATCGAACGACTGAAAGGGGGCGTCATTGCCGTCGATCCGAAGCCAGAGCATACCGATGCTTATCATGGGGCCACGGTGATCACGCCGAATCTTTCCGAGGCGGCGGCCATGGCTGGCATGGATCCGCTCAACGAGGATCAGCACGTGGCGCGCATCGCGGCGGAGCTGCACCGTAGGCTTGGCCTGCGTTATGTGCTGATCACGCGCTCGGAGCGCGGCATGACTCTGTACGATGGGGCCGAATCGCATCATATTCCGACGGCTGCCCGTGATGTGTTCGATGTGACCGGCGCCGGGGATACGGTGATCGCCGTGTTCACGGCTTGTCTGGCAAGGGGCGATGATCCGCTGCGAGCTGCCAGGCTGGCCAATTGCGCCGCGGGCGTGGTGGTGGGCAAGGTTGGGACCGCAACGGCGAGTTGGGATGAGATCGGGAGGCAGCAGTGAACATTGCGATCGGCATCCCCGCGCGCATGGCATCAACGCGCCTTCCCGGCAAGCCGCTGGCCGAACTGGACGGCAAGCCGATGCTGGCGCATGTCATCGAGCGGGCCAGGGCCGCAGAACTCGGGCCGGTGTTCGTGGCCACGGACAACGAGGAGATCGCCCGCGTGGCCGAACGGCACGGCGCCGGCGTTGTGATGACGCCGGATGATTGTTCAAGCGGAAGCGAGCGTCTTGCGATGGCGGCGCGGGACATGTCCGCGGACATCATCATCAATGTCCAGGGCGACGAGCCGCTGATCGACCCCGGGGCCATCCGCGCGGTCATTGGTCCCTTTGCCGAGGATCCCTTTCTGCCGATGGCCACGCTCGCGCATCCGGCCACATCCCGGGATTTGGACAATCCGCATGTCGTGAAGCTCGTCTGCGATGCGCGAGGTCGCGCCATGTATTTCAGCCGCGCGCCCATCCCCTATCGGCGGGATGAATCGGCCCCGGTGTCCGCGCTGCGGCATGTCGGCCTCTATGCCTACAGGAGGGAATTTTTGCTCATCTATCCATCGCTGGAGGCTTGCGATGCCGAAAGGGCCGAGCAACTGGAGCAATTGCGGGTATTGCATCACGGATATGACATCGCCGTGACCGTCGGGGACTTCGAATCGCACGGCGTGGATACACCCGAGGATCTGGAGAAGGTGCGTGCCTTGCTGCGCCGTGCTCGCGACACAGGAGGAGACTGATGCCCCATATCGATGTTTTCAATGGCGACGCTGACGGATTGTGCGCGTTGCATCAGTTGCGACTGCACGAACCGCTCGAGTCCGAACTGGTCACCGGCGTGAAGCGGGACATTGCCCTGCTCAATCGCGTGCATGCCACGCGCGGGGATCATGTGACGGTGCTGGATATCTCGTTCGACAAGAACCGGGTGGACGTGGAAAGACTGCTGCGGGCGGGTGCGGAGATTACCTATTTCGACCATCATTTCTCCGGCGATGTACCGGAGCATGACAGCCTGCACGCCACGATCGATACGTCGCCGGATGTCTGCACGAGCCTGCTGGTCGACGCTCATCTGCATGGGGCCTTCCGTCCTTGGGCCGTTGTGGCCGCATTCGGTGACAATCTCTTTGACGCGGCCAGGAGGACGGCTGCCGGCTTGGGTCTTTCCGGGGTGGCCATGGAGCAACTGAAGCATCTGGGAACGCTGATCAATTACAATGGCTATGGAGCGACGCTGGACGACTTGCACTGTCATCCGGCGCGCCTGTATCGCGCGATGGCGCCATATGCAGATCCGTTCGATTTCATGCGTGAGTCCCGGGTGTATGAGGAGCTGGATGCCGGCTATCGCGAGGACATCGGCAGGGCGCGATCGCTTGTGGCGGAGTTTGAGGATCAGGCCGTGGCTTTGTACCTGCTTCCCGATGCGGCCTGGGCGCGGCGGGTCTCCGGGGTGTTTGCCAACGAACTGGCGCGCGCCTGTCCCGGTCGTGCCCATGCGCTGGCGACGGAAATGCCGGATGGCAGCTATCGCATCAGCGTCCGCGCGCCATTGGCCACGAAGACCGGGGCCGATGCATTGTGCCGGCGCTTTCCCGGCGGAGGCGGACGCCAGGCCGCGGCCGGCATCAACGCGCTGCCGAAGGAAATGTTTTCCGCATTCATTCAGGACTTCCGTCGCCATTTCAGTGGCTGATATGCTGCTTGTCTTGCGTGCGTCAGCCGGATAAGAATTATGTGCAAAACGGCGCACGCCGAACGGGAGGGGCTGATGAGCAATGTCGATCTGGAAAAGTACGAGGCCAATCCGGTCAATCTGTTGTGGGATGACATCCTGTTTCTTCCCGTGGTCGGCTTGGTGGATTCGAAGCGGGCCCAGGACATCATGGACGTTCTACTGGAAAGGGCCGAACAGACCGCGGCGCGGTTTGCCATTCTCGATATTCGCGGCGTGGCCGCTGTCGATAGCGCCGTGGCCAATCACATCATCAAGATCACCAAGGCCACCCGCATGCTCGGGTGCACGACGATTCTTTCCGGCGTGACGCCGGCGGTTGCCCAGTCGTTGGTCAATGTCGGGGTCGACTTGGCCGACATCGCCTGCACGGGCCGCGTGAAGGATGCGCTGTCCTTTGCCTTCAGGGAGCTGGGGTTTTCGATCAGGGCTGAATCCGCAGGCTGAGCATGGATGCCGGCGACGATGTGCGTGATCTGATTCGCGTGGTTCGCGGTCTGGCCATTTTCGCCGTGCCGGCAGATATCGAGACTTCGATGATGCCTGCGCTGACGGGCAGGGTCTGCGAGCTTGTGGATGGCCTTCAGGTTTGTGGCATGGTGCTGGACCTTGCCCAGCTAAAGGCCGTGGATCATGGCGTCATGGCCGAGATTTTCCGCCTGGCCAGGGCCGTGCGCGCGCTCGGCGTTCCCGTGCGCATGACCGGGATCTCCGCCGGACTTGCCAGTGCCCTGGTGCTGACCGGCTTTGAGGACATGGACGCAAGGCCGTGTGCCACGCTTGACCAGGCCATCGCCGAGCTGCTTTCCGATGCCCGGGCATGAGGAACCCGGTGCGTTCGATGAGGCATGGCGTGGTCGTATCCGGAGCGAGGATGATGTTCAACAGGCCGTTCTTGAATGCCGTCGCCGCTGCCTTGCGTTGGGTTTTCCGATGACGCAGGCATTTCTGGTGGCCACGGCCATGTCCGAGCTGGCGCGCAATGCGCTTTATCATGCCGGTGGCGGAGAAGTGTTCATTCGCTGCAGACGCGGACCCTCCTCGACGATCGAGCTGGAGGTTTGCGATCACGGGCCGGGCATCGTGGATGTCGAGCAGGCCCTGAGCGAAGGCTACAGTACGCGGGGAACGCTGGGACTGGGGTTGCCTTCGGTCAAGCGAATCATGGATCGGGTGACGATTGAGAGCAGGCCTGGCCAGGGGGTTCGGGTGCGCGCATGGAAGCATTGCCCATGAGGGGCTTCGAGTATGCCTGGCGCGTGCGCCCCATGCCCGGAGAGAAGGTCGCAGGTGATGTCTGCTGCATCACGGGTTGCGAAGTCAGGCTTCAGGTCACCTTGGTGGATGTGCTCGGCCATGGACGGGAGGCGGCCGAGCTTGCCGGCCAGGTGCTCGACTGGCTGAAGGCCAGGCCGCTGACGGAGCCCGCATGCCTGTTGCGCGAGATGCACCGACAGTTCAGGGGGTCGCGCGGCATGGTGGCCGCCAGTGCATTGCTCGACGAGGAAGGCCTCACCTGCGGCGCCGTGGGCAATATCTTCGTGCGCATTGCCGGTCGTCATGCGCGGCAACATGTCAGCCGTGATGGCGTCATCGGCTACATCGTGGCCGAGCCAAGACAAGCCAGACATCCCTTCACCGAAGGCGATCTGCTGATCATGCATTCCGACGGGCTGTCGTCCCATTTCGGGGACGAGGCGCTTGCGGGCATGGATGAGCGTTCCTGCGAGGAGGTTGTCGATCTCCTCATGCGTCAATACGCAAAGGAAACCGATGATGCCAGTTGCGCTGTCGTCAGGAGGCAAGCATGCATCTGATCACGCGCGTGCCCCTGATGGCGCCGGCCAGCCAGGTCGGCCTGCGGAACCGGCTGTTGTTCATCGCCGACCAGTTGGGCATCGCTCCGCTGGAAGCCGTGCGTGTGACGGTCATGGCCAGCGAGGTGGCCAGGCTGCTGATGCTTCACAAGGTTCAGGGCAGGCTCGCCATCGGCGTGGAGGGCGATGCGTTGCGCCTGGACTTCAGCCCCTGGGTGCCGACATGGCCTGTTCCCTCCTTTCTTGATGAACTGCCCTACGGTTGCAGGCGCCATGCTTCGAGGCTGGAATTGTATTGTCCGCTGTCTCATGCCCGCGCGGATGCCGTGCGATGTCGGGAAATCGCTAGCTTGCTGCCGTTGCATGTGGTTCCGTCGCGCGCTGAGCTGGAGATGCTGGCCAAGAGGGACGCCCTGACGGGATTGTACAATCGGCATGCCCTGCAGGAGCAATTGTCCGCCGAGTTGGCGCGAGCAATCCGTTACCAGTACCCCCTGTCGCTGATGATGTTGGATATCGATCATTTCAAGCAGATCAACGACACCCATGGGCATCCGGCGGGAGACGCCTGTTTGAGGAAGGTGGCCGGCCTGCTGCTTTCATCATGCCGAGAGCAGGACTTTGCGGCCCGGTTCGGCGGAGAGGAGTTCGTGGTCATCCTGCCTCATACCGATGTCGAAGATGCGATGCATTGTGCCGAACGCCTGCGGCTTCAGGTGGAGCAGTCGGAGCTCCGGTACGGGAAGAGCACATTTCGCTGTTCTGTGTCCATCGGGGTAGCCGGCCTGAGTGAGGAGCGCAGTCAGCCGGAAGCCCTGATCGAGGCGGCGGATGGGGCACTCTATCAAGCCAAGCGCACCGGCCGGAACAGGGTCTGCCGGGCTGCCTGATCATGACTGCAAGAATGGAGAATGGAGGAACAATGATGCTGCAACATGGTGATCGTCGATGAGCATGGTGGTTGGCATCCATGCGGTTCGGCATGCGATGGATTCGGGCCAGGTTGAGGAACTGTTCATCGAGAAGGGCAAGCATCATCCGCGCATCAACGAGTTGATTCACCTGGCGAGAAAGGAGCGTATCCGAGTCGCGTTCCGCCCACGCGAGGCCCTGGATGCCCTGGTCGAAGGGGCGAGGCACCAAGGCGTTGTTGCCAGGCTTCGGGCCTGTGAGCAGGATGCCGCGGACTTTTCATCCTGGCTTGAGAGGCTGGATCTGGCGAAACAGCCGGTCGTGCTTGTTCTCGACCAGGTCACTGACCCGCATAATCTTGGCGCCTGCATTCGCACGGCCGAGGCGGCCGGCTGCAGCGCGGTGATCGTTCCGCGGCATCATTCGGCCAATGTGCACTCCCCGATCGTGGCCAAGAGTGCATGCGGGGCGCTCGCTCGCATCCCCGTTTTCGAGGTTGGAAACCTGGTTCGCGCCCTGCGGTCCTTGAAGGAAAAGGGATTCTGGGTTATTGCCCTTTGCGGGGAGTCGGGCTCATCCCTCTATGAGGTTTCGCTTGGGGGAGCTGTCGCACTGGTGGCGGGCTCGGAAGGAAAAGGCGTTCGGCGACTCGTGCGGGAGACCAGTGATCAGAGGGTTGGTATTCCCATGCCGGGATCCGTGGAGTCGCTCAATGTTTCCGTGGCTGTTGGGGTGGCGCTTTTCGAGCTTGTGCGCCAGCGCTCTTCCTAGATCAGGCTGCCTGCTGACTCTGCTCGGATGCGGCTTCCTCTCTGATGAAGAGCTGACCGCAATACTGGCACCGTCCCGATCCATTCTTCAGGCTGATATAGACCAAGGGATGCTGGCCATTGTCGGAACATGAGACGATCTCTTCGGTCGTTTTGATGGCTGACTGTGACATGTTGGCAACTCCGTGAATGACCAAAAAAGCGGGCGCATTTTCAGGCATGAGGATGAACTGTCAAGCGATGGGCGGGAATCGTTGACGAGCCGCGGATCTGTGGACAGGGGAATGGTGCGGCCCATGTGCGTTCCAACCGGCCTGCCCGTCTTGAGGGGAGGAAAGCGTGGGCCTTGGGGTTAGCATTGGCGGAATGTGGATGAACGTTTTGATCGGACGTCTGGCTCAGTTGCTTCCGACTCTGTGGGGGGTGGTGACCGTTGTCTTTCTGCTTCTGCACATGGTTCCGGGTGATCCGGTGGAGGCCTTGTTGGGTGAGTCGGCCATGCCGGCCGATCGTGAGGCCCTGAGGCAGGCGCTTCATCTGGATCAGCCCCTCTGGTCGCAATATCAGGCATACTGCCTGGGCGTGATGCACGGTGACTGGGGCGTCAGCCTGATCGATGGGCGGCCAGTTCTGGAGCATATCGCAGGACGCGCTCCGGCGACGATGATCCTGGCCGCAGCGGCCCTGCTTTTGGCCATGTTGCTGGCTCTTCCACTGGGATATGTCGCGGCAAGGCATGCTGGAGGCAAGGCTGATCGCTTCGCCATGGCCTTTGCCTTGGCCGGAGTGTCCGTGCCCAATTTCTGGCTTGGTCCCATGCTGATGCTGGTCTTTGCCGTTGAACTCGGCTGGTTCCCGGTGTCAGGCATGGATGAGCCGGCCAGCATGGTGCTGCCTGCCATCACGCTGGGAACGGCCATGGCGGCCATGCTTTCACGCATGATGCGCTCTGCCTGGCTGGAGGCCATGCATGGCGGGAGTTGCCGAACGGCGCGGGCCTTCGGTGCCTCAGAGTGGCGCCTGTGGTGGCGGGACGCAGCCCGGTTGGCGGCCATGCCGGTGGTGACGATGCTGGGACTGCAACTGGGCAGTCTGCTTGCCGGGGCGGTCATCACGGAGGCAGTGTTTGACTGGCCTGGCTTGGGGCTGTTGACCCTTGAGGCCATTCAGCGCAGGGATTATCCGCTTGTGCAGGGATGCGTGCTCGTCATCGCCCTTTTTTACATTGCGGCCAATCTGCTTGCCGACCTTCTGGTCGCATGGCTTGATCCGAGGGTGCGTCGTGCGTAGCGCGCTGCCCTGGCTGTTTCCGCCGCTTGGCTTCGTGATCCTGGCCCTCGTTCAGGGCCAGGATGCCAATGTCGTGGACCTGGACCGGGTATGGGCGGGACCGGACACGCTCCACTGGATGGGGTGTGACGATTTGGGCCGCGATGTTCTCGCTCGTCTGGCCAGGGGCATCATGCTCTCCCTAGGCATTGGCATGGGCGTGGTCGCGGCATCTGGCTTGATCGGGATCGTCCTGGGGCTGCTGTCCGGCTGGAAAGGCGGCTGGCTTGATGCGCTGATCATGCGCATGGCGGATATCGTTCTGGCCTTTCCAGGCATGTTGCTGGCCATTGCGCTGGCGGCCATGCTTGGTCCGGGGGTTGACAACCTCATCCTCGCCCTGACCGTCGTGGGTTGGGTCGGATTTGCCCGGCTTGCGCGCGTTCAGGTCCAGGCCCTGCATCATGCGCCGTTCGTTGAGGCCGGTATAGCCGCAGGCATGGGCCCTGCGCATCTGGCATGGCGGCACCTGTTGCCCAATATTGCCGCGCCGGTGCTGGTCGAGGCCAGCTTCGGGCTCGCCAATGTCATGATAGGCGAGGCCGGCCTTTCCTTTCTGGGCCTTGGCGTCCAGCCGCCCGACCCCTCCTTGGGCAGCATGATCAGGGAGGGCGCGCGGGTCATGCTGGTGCATCCCTGGCTCGTGGTCTGGCCGGGGCTGGCACTGTTTTCTCTGGTCATGGCCGTGAACCTGATGGGCGATGCCTTGCGCGACCGCCTGGATGTCCAGGGGCGCTCCGGGTAGTTTGCGAAAGGTTCGCCGGGAGGAAATCATGCAGCGATCATTGGTCATCGGATTGGAAGGGCAGGTATTGACGCCCGATGAGCGCACCTGGCTGGGCGAGATGCCGCCCCTGGGCGTTATCCTTTTTTCCCGCAACATCGGTAGCACGCCCCAGGTGTGCGCCCTGATTGATGAGGTGCGGCAATGCACGGGCCAGCCGACATGGGTCGCCATCGATGAAGAGGGCGGGCGCGTGCATCGGTTCCCCTGGCCGCCGTTCAGCGACAGGGTGCCTGCACGGGTTTATGGCAGGCGGTACCGCCGTGATGCCGAGGCGACCCGAAGGCTGGTTTTCGAGGATGCCTTGCGAACGGGTATGGCGCTCAAGGAGATGGGGTTCACGCACAATTGCGCACCGGTTCTTGATCTTTTTCTTCCCGAAGGCGATGCGATCATCGGGGACCGGGCCTTCGATGAGGATCCGGAAGTCGTTGAGGCCTTGGGCAAGGCCGCTTTGGAGGGCTATGCGCAGGCCGGCATTGAAGCCGTGGGCAAGCATTTTCCCGGCCATGGACGGGCGGATGCGGATTCGCATGTGGCCGTTCCGCATGTTCATGCCTCACTGGACACCATTTTACGCGAGGCTCAGCCGTTTGCGCGGCTGATCGGGGGCGGCCTGCATCATGTGATGACGGCGCATGTGGTCTATGATCAGGTCGATGAGGCCGTGGCGACCTGCTCATCGTTCTGGTTGCGTGAAGTGCTGCGCGGACAGATGGGGTTTTCAGGACATGTCTGGAGCGATGATCTGTGCATGCGCGGCGTCGGAGAGGATCCCGTGGATGCCGCGGCCTCGGCCCTGTCGGCTGGCTGTGATGTGTTGCTGATCTGTCAGCCCGAGGGCGTGCGCCTGATGTATGCGCATCTTCGCCCATGATGCTGGCGCGGGGCTGCCGGGAGATGTTTGCCTTGAGCCAGGACGACATGGAATGGGCATGGCTGGGTCGCAGGGGCTATATGGGGATGTGGCGCCAGTTGCGGCAACGCGCGCACGATGTGGCCTCGGACACCGGCTCCGAGGTGGTCTGGTTTTGCGAGCATGAACCCGTTTACACGACCGGGCGCCGGGGCGTCGACAATCGGCTTCGTCGTTTGCATGCGCCGTTTGTGCGCACCGACCGCGGGGGGGAGACCACGTTTCATGGCCCGGGACAACTGTTGCTCTATCCCGTGCTTCATCTGCGCGCGCGCGGCTTGGGCGTGAAGGCTTATGTGCACATGCTCGAGGAAAGCTGTATTGTCCTGCTTGCCGGATTCGGCATTGATGCGGGTCGTCGCTGCGGTATGCCGGGCGTATGGACCCCCAGGGGGAAAATCGCGGCGCTTGGCATTCGCGTGGCACGGGGGGTGGCCTACCACGGGCTGGCCCTGAACATCCATGTTGAGCGTGCCTGGTTTGAGGCCATCAATCCTTGCGGATTGGGGCAGGGTGTTGACCGCATGACGGATTGGGGTGTCAGCCCCGGCATGAGCGACTTGTCCGCGCTATGGATGGGGCATTTTTATCGATTGCTCGGGCAGGCAGGCTGATTTACACTCAAGCATCGAAACGCTAAGGTTCGCGCCTTTTTGGGATACAGGGGGCCGGCTGGTCGGCGCCCTTCAAAATGGAGGTTGGTTCCATGCCGCTTACGAAGAAGCAATTGGCCGAGTTTGAAAAGCAGTTGATTGCATGGCGCGATGAGCTTGAAATGGGTCAGAGCGAAAACATCCATGCACTGCAGGAACAGGACCAGTACACTTACCCTGATCCGGCCGATCAGGCCACCATCGAGGCGGATCGCAGCTTTGATCTGCGCATCAAGGACCGCGAGCGCAAGCTGATCAGGAAGATCAACCAGGCCCTGGAGCGCATCAAGAATGGCGAGTTTGGCATTTGTGAATCCTGTGGCGGCAGGATCAGCATCAAGCGGTTGCAGGCACGTCCTGTCACCACGCTGTGTATCGACTGCAAGCAGCAGCAGGAGCAGGAAGAACGCACGCGTGTGGATTGATACTGCGGAATGGTCGCCGGGCGTGCAGGCGATCGCGCTCGGCGCCATGGCGGTGGCCGGCCCGGTCATCCGGTTTTGACTTGTTGATCAAGGTTCGGTTTGTAGAGTCCTGACAATGTCCTATCTTGTGCTGGCGCGTCGTTGGAGGCCGAGAAAGTTCGCCGATCTTGTCGGCCAAGACATCGTGGTTCGCACGCTGCGCAACGCGCTGGCCCAGGGACGCTTGGCTCATGCCTATCTGTTTTGCGGCATTCGCGGCGTAGGCAAGACGACCTTGGCTCGCCTGGTGGCGATGGCCATCAATTGTGAGGCTGCAGGGGATGGCGAGCCATGCGGGCAGTGTGCCTCATGTCAGGGCATCTTCGATGGCAGCCTGCTTGATGTGCAGGAGATGGATGCGGCCAGCCATACGGGCGTGGACGACATTCGCGAGATTATTGATGGCGTCCGTTACCCTCCGGCCTCCACGCGTTACAAGGTCTACATCATTGACGAGGCGCACATGCTTTCCCGCAGCGCCTTCAACGCATTGCTGAAAACCCTCGAGGAACCGCCCGAGTGGGCTGTGTTCATTCTGGCCACGACGGAGGCCGAGAAACTGCCGGTGACGGTTCGCTCGCGCTGTCAGCGCTTTGATCTCAGACGGCTGGGCGTGATGGAGATCCAGGCCTACCTGAAGCAGGTGGCGGAAAGCGAAGGCATCATGCATGATGAAGAGGCATTGCAGGCCATTGCGCGCGCTGCCGGAGGCAGCGTGCGCGATGCCTTGTCGCTTGGCGAGAGGCTGCTGGCTTACGGGAACGGTGCCTGGCGGTTGGGGGATGTCCGCCAAGCACTCGGGCTTGTGGAAGACGATCTGAGTTGTCGGCTGTCGGAGGCTCTTTTTGCGGGCAGGGGAGCGGAAGCGGTGCACCTGCTGAGGGAGGCTCAGAAGGCGGGGCATAGCGTTCGCGCCATGTTGCAGTCGCTTGCCTCGCTGTGGCATCGCCTTGGCTGTTCCATCGTCGATCGCGGGCTCGTGCATGAGGATCTGGATGAGCCCGTGCGTCAGTGGCTGGATTCGCAGGCTGAGGGGATGAGCTGGCTCTGGCTGGACCTTCGCTACCAGGTGCTTGTTCAGGGCATGCGGGATTTCGATGTGCTGGATGAGGGGCTTGGTGGCGAAATGCTCCTGCTGCGGCTTGCTGGCTTGAACCTTCTCGATGAACAGCAACCGTCGATGCCTGCGTTTAGGCACCCGCCTCCCCCGGCGAAGCAACGTGCCGCTGCATCCTCCACTGCGGAAGGGGGGGATGGAGAAGCGAAGCCCGCGGCGAAGCATAAACTTCCTCTCGATCGGCATGATGCACCAGCTTTCTCCGCTTGGGCCGAAGCCGTCGAGGCCTATGCGGGGGTCCGTCCCGGCATTGCGGCCATACTGGAGCATGTAGTGTGCACGGAATTCGGGGAGCGGGTAAGGCTGCAGTTGAGTCCGCTTCAGGAGCGGCAGCTTTCCGTTTCTGACCGGGGGGAGTTTGAGGCCTGGCTTGGTCGAGAGGTGTTCTGGGAACGGAGGCAGCATGGCTCGGGGGAAAGCCTTTCCGAGCAGCGGCAGCGCCGTATTCAGGCGGAGGAGGAGCGGCTGCGCAGAGTGGCCGAGCAGGATCCCCATGTGCGTCTGCTGAGGGAGAAGCTGGATGCGGAACTGGTCAAGGTGCTCCCTGCGGGCGTGCAGGATGATCGCGAACAAGGCAATGGAGAAGAGCGATGAACATTGGAAAGATGATGCAACAGGCCAGAAAGATGCAGGAAAATCTGCAAAAGCTCCAGCAGGAGCTGGCCGCCATGGAGGTGACGGGTGAGGCCGGTGGCGGCATGGTTCGGGTCACGTTGGGCGGCGACCATCTGGTGCGCCGGGTGGAGATCGATGATGCCGTCTGGCAGGAGCACGACAAGTCATTGATCGAGGACCTGATCGTTGCTGCCTGCAATGCGGCCGCAGCCTCGCTGGCCGAGGCGAGCAAGCGCAAGCAGCAGGAGCTGATGGCCGGCATGCCCTTGCCGCCAGGGTTCAGTCTTTGATGGGTCATGCCGGCATGCCTCCGGCGCTGGCTGCGGCCATTGAGGCCCTGGGAACGTTGCCCGGCATCGGCCCCAAAAGCGCCATGCGACTGGCCCTGCATCTGTTGCAGCGCTCCCAGGATGAGGCCCGTGCATTGGCCCGGATGCTGGAGGAACTGCATGAGAAGGTGGGTTTTTGTGATCAGTGCGGTGCCTTTGCCGAGGGAAGCTGCTGCAGCATTTGCGCTGATGAGCGCAGGGATGGGGGGCTGATTTGCGTTGTTGAACAACCGGTGGATGTGCTGATCATGGAACGGGGCGGAGGCTTCGCTGGCCGCTATCATGTGCTTCACGGTCGCCTGAGCCCGATCGATGGCATGATGCCCGAGAGCCTGCGCATCGGGACGCTGGACCGACGCATTGAACAGGGGGCGCGGGAATTGATCCTGGCCACGAGCGCGACCGTGGATGGCGAGGCCACAGCGCATTATCTGGCGCGTCGCTTTCATGGGCGCGTGCCCAGGATCTCACGGATCGCGCGCGGTGTGCCCGAGGGTGGAGAGCTGGAATATCTCGACGAATACACGCTGCAACGCGCGATTGATCAGCGCGTGGTTTGGGAGTGACGGCATGCGCATCGCGGTGATCGGCACGGGATATGTGGGATTGGTCACGGCCGCCTGTCTGGCCGAGGTCGGCCAGCATGTCTGGGGCATTGATTGCGATCGTGAGAAGCTGGCTGGGATTGAAGAGGGCATCATGCCCATTCACGAACCCGGGCTTGACGAGATCGTGATGCGCAACCTCCGCAATAGTCGTCTGCGCTTCACCCATGATTACGCCGAGGGCCTGGCCGATGCCGAGGTGATCTTTCTGGCCGTGGGCACCCCACCCGACGAGGATGGTTCTGCGGATCTGACGCATGTGCTGGAGGCAGCCAGGCAAGCGGCCCAGCATGTGGGGCGTTCATGTCTGCTGGTGACGAAATCCACGGTGCCGGTAGGCACCGGGGAGAAGGTGGAGCAGATTGTGGATCAGGCCCTCGCGGCTCGGGGTTCGCCGCCCATCGAGATTCATGTGGCAAGCAATCCCGAATTTTTGCGTGAAGGCCAGGCCGTGGGGGATTTTCTCAAGCCAGACCGCATCATCGTCGGTGTGCGGCACCAGGAGGATGTCGCGGTCTTCCGTCGTTTGTATGCGCCGTTCAACCGCAACCGGGACAGGCTTCTGATCATGGATCGCCGTTCAGCGGAGATCACCAAGTATGCGGCCAATGCCATGTTGGCTACGCGCATTTCCTTCATGAATGAGATGGCCAGGCTGTGTGATGCCGTGGGAGGCGACATCGAGGCCGTTCGCAGGGGGCTGGGTTCGGATCCGCGCATCGGCCCGCATTTTCTGTACGCGGGCATCGGTTATGGGGGCTCCTGCTTTCCAAAGGACATCAAGGCTCTGAGATCAACCGGCGCAAGCGTGGGCGTACCTCTGCGCGTGATCGATGCCGTGCATGAGGTCAATGAGGAGCAGCGCGCACATTTTGCCGAGCAAGTGGCCCGGGCCCTGAGCGACATGCATGAGCCCCGAGTGGCGCTGTGGGGGCTCGCCTTCAAGCCTGGCACGGATGACATGCGCGAGGCGCCGAGCCGCATCGTCGTGGATCGCCTGCTGGCAGACGGTGTGCGCATCCGCGCCCATGATCCAGCAGCCATGGGTGTGTGCAGAAGGATCTGGCCCGAGGGTAGCGGTATCGACTTCGTTGCCACACCCGAGGCCTGCCTGCCACAGGCAGATGCGCTTGTCGTGGTGACGGAATGGTTGTGCTTCCGCGAGCCTGACTGGGATGAGGTCGAACGCTTGATGCGGGGCAGGCTGCTCTTTGACGGCAGGAATCTTTATGAGCCAGAGGAGATGCGACGCCGCGGATGGCAATACACGGGCGTCGGGCGCGGGCGATGCAGCGCGTAGACGCAAGGCTTGCGCTGCTTGACCGCTGGTGCCAGCTGAGCGATGAAGTGCGGCAGCATGGCGCGCGCCTGCTTGCTGTCAGCAAGTATGCGCCTGATGAGGCCGTCGACATACTCGTCGAGGCGGGGTGTACGGATTTCGCCGAATCCCGCCCGCAGCGCCTTCGGGACCGCAGCCGTCGATGGCCGCAGTGCGCCTGGCACATGATCGGCCCCCTGCAACGAAACAAGGCCAAATATGTCGGACGTCACGCCTCCATGTGGCACAGCCTCGAGGACATCGAAACCGCTCGCGCCGTTGCCCGGCATGTCCAGGGTCGGGTGCTGCCCGTGCTGATCCAGGTCAATCTCAGTGGCGATCCGCAGCGACATGGCGTTGATCCCGGCGGACTTCCACGGCTTTATGAGGAGCTCGGTGATCTGCCGGAGCTTCAGCCGGTCGGCCTGATGACCATGGCTCCTTTGAACATGAAGGCAAGGGATGTCTTTGCCCGCTTGCGGCGCTTGCGGGACGGGCTGTTCGATGGGAGCCTTGCCGAGTTGAGCATGGGCATGAGCCATGATTTTCGCGACGCCCTCGAGGAGGGGGGCACCATGGTTCGCATCGGCTCATTGTTGTTTGGAGACTGGGATATCAGGACAAGTCTGGGGTGAACGAAACTTGGCGATGGAAAACTTGAACATAGCCTTTGTCGGTGGCGGCAACATGGCCGAGGCCATGATTGCCGGCCTGATTCGCGCCGGGCACAGGTCGGAGACCATTCTGGTGGCCGAGCCGGACGCAGACCGTCGGGCATGGCTGCGGAGCGAATACAATATAAGGGTCACAGACGAAAACAGGCAGGCCATGGAGGCCGATGTCATCGTGCTTGCCGTCAAGCCTCAGCAGGTCCGGCAGGCATTGGCCGGCATGTCCGATCTGCTGGGTCCGGAGCAGATGCTGGTCAGCATTGCCGCAGGCGTGACCACAGAACGCCTGCGCGAACTGGTGGGTGACGACGTCCAGCTGGTCCGCGTCATGCCCAACACGCCCGCGCTTGTAGGGGCCGGCATCTCAGCCCTGTACAGCGAGGGAGATGAGGCGTGCCGGAGCAAGGCGGAGTATCTGATGCGCGCCTGCGGCGAGACGCTCTGGGTCAGCAGGGAAAAGGACCTTCATGCGGTCACGGCGGTTTCCGGCAGCGGGCCGGCCTATTTTTTCCTGCTTGCGGAGCTGTTGGCCGGGGCTGGTCAGTCGCTCGGGCTCTCAGCGGACACGGCCGCCCGGCTGGCGACGCATACGGCCCTGGGTGCGGGCCGCATGCTTGTTGAAAGCGGACGCTCTCCCAGTGAATTGCGGCAGCAGGTCACCAGCCCCAATGGAACGACGCAGGCCGCTCTTGACGTGATGTACGAACAGGGGCTGCCGGAGATCGTGCGTTCGGCCGTGGCCGCGGCAGCCAGGCGCTCCGTGGAACTGGGGAGCTAGTCCATGTTCGTCCTGGGCTATTTCTTTCAGGCCGTGGCGGAGTTGTTGCATCTCGTGCTGGTGGCCATGATGATCGTCATCATTGTCCGGGCACTGCTGTCCTGGGTCTCGCCCGATCCGTACAACCCGATCGTGCGCATGGTCATCCAGATATCCGAGCCGGTTCTTTATCCGGTCCGGCGCCGTCTGCCGTTCTGGGGCGGCATTGACTGGTCTCCGATGCTCGTGCTGTTGGGTATCATATTCCTCGATGACTTTCTGGTGGCCAGTCTGCGCATGCTGGCGCGCAACATGCTGATGGGGAATTAGTCTTGGATGCCGGTGATCTGGCTTCCATTGTCGACGTCACGAAGGATGGGATCTACATCAATGTGCATGCCCAGCCGGGGGCGCGCCGGCCGGCCGTGCGCGGTCTTCATGGCCATGCCGTCAAGGTTGCCGTCAGGGAGGCCGCGCAGGACGGACGGGCCAATGCGGCCATCCTGGCGGTCATGGCCAAGAGCCTGGGGGTTGCCAAGGCCGATGTTGAACTGACGGCCGGTCATGCCAGCCGCAAGAAGCGCGTTCATGTGCGAGGTGATCCGGCATCGCTGCTTGATGCCGTGAAGGGGATGCTGGATGCCGCCACGGAATGAGCTCCTGAAATGGTGGCCGTGGCTTTTGGGCCTGCTTTGCATCGTGGATTTCTGGGTCGGGCTGGGCAGTCACGCCCTCTGGGACGTTGACGAGCCAAACAACGCGGTTTGCGCCAGGGAAATGCTGGAGACCCGTAATTGGTGGGTGCCCGTTTTCAATGGCGATCTTCGTTATGACAAGCCGATTCTGCTTTACTGGTTGCTGATGCCGCTCTATGCCCTGTTTGGGGTCAGCGAATGGACGGCCCGATTGCCGTCGGCGCTGGCCATGACAGCCATGGTTTTCGTCATCGTGATGTTGACCCGCAGGCTGTCCGACATGCGCACGGGCCTGATGGCCGGTACGCTGTTTGCAAGCGCCCTGCACATCGTGCTGATTGCCCGGGCCTGCGTGCCGGATCCGCTGCTGATGCTAAGCCTTGGCACGGCTCTTCCAATGTTGCTGCTCCATTATCTGGAACAGCGTCAGGCCGCTTCCTTGCGCATGAGCAAGGAGCTGGTCTGCGCCTATGTGGCCATCGGCCTTGGCGTGCTGGCCAAGGGGCCGGTGGCCGTGGCCATGCCTGGGCTCATCGTGGGCACTTTTCTTCTACTGATGGGTGAGTTCCGGCACTGGCGCCTCTTCCTGCCGTTCCGGGGACTGGCCATGGTGGCCCTCATCTCCCTGCCCTGGTACATCGGCGTGGGCATCCTGACCGACGGCGACTGGCTTCGCGGCTTCATCCTGCATCACAACATCGACAGGTTTACCGGGGCATTGCAGGGTCACCACGGGTTTCCGGGCTATTATGTATTGACCACGCTCGCCGGCTGGTTCCCCTGGACCGGCCTGTTGCTGGCTGCTCTTGTGTTCGGGCCCTGGCGCGCCGCAGACTTGCGCAAGCATCCCGTTCGTCTATTCCTGCTGTCATGGATGCTTGTCTATCTGATCTTCTTCAGCATAGCCAGAACGCAGTTGCCGAACTACATGCTTCCGTCGTTCATGGCGGCGGCCATGCTCATGGCCCTTTGGTGGCGTGACGCGGATGCCAGATGGCGACAGAAGGCGAAGCGCTGGACGCTGGTTGCAGCGGGGGTCATGGCGCTTGGCATCTGCGCGGGCGGTGGCTACGCACTGAATCGCCAATGGCCCGGGGAATGGGTTTACCTGCTGGGGGCGCTGGCCGTGATTCTTGCCGTCATCGTGTCGCTGCGGCGCGCGATGCTGGCATCGCTTGCGACGGGCATGGCCGTGTTCGTCACCAGTCTGACGCTGTGGGCCCTGCCGGCATTCGATGAGCACAAGGCCACGCCGGTGCTGGCCAGGACAGCCACGGTAGCGGGCTTTGGCCCCGAGGCCTTGGGAGTCTACCATTATTTCCAGCCCAGCCTGCTGTTCTACCATGGGGGCCGCCTTCCCATCCTTGGGGACCAGCGGCAACTGGCCGACTGGCTTGCGCATGGTCGGGCCGTCGTGATGCCCGAGTCCGAACTGCCCAGTCTGCCGGATGAAATCATGCCCTACCTCGTTGTTCATGCGCGTGTTCATGGCCTGTATGCGAGAAAATGGCTGGTTCTTCTGAGTCTGCAGCCCGTTGGAGGAGACCATGGCTGAGCGCCCACTGATTTCCATCGTCGTGCCGGTCTTTCGCGAGGAGCAGAATGTCCCCCTGCTCGTGCGAGAGGTGTCCGAGAAGCTGGGAGACTATGATTATGAGCTGATCTTTGTGGATGACGGCTCGGATGACAGGACGTTCTCGGTCATTGAGGAGGCTCATCGGGAAGATCCCCGCGTGCGGGGCATTCAGTTCAGGCGCAATTTTGGCCAGACGGCGGCCATGAGCGCGGGCTTCGAGGCGGCCAGGGGTGAGTTCGTCGTTTACATGGACGGCGATCTGCAGACGGATCCGGGGGATATTCCCCGGCTCCTTGAGCGATTGAGGAGGGATGACCTGGATCTTGTCAATGGCTGGCGCAAATCGCGCAAGGATTCGAGCCTGAGCCGTAATCTGCCTTCGAAGATCGCAAATGCACTGATCCGGCGGGCCACGCGCGTGTACATGCACGATTATGGCTGTCCGTTGAAGCTCATGCGGGCGGACGTGGCCAAGAATCTGCGGCTTTACGGGGAACAGCATCGGTTTATTCCGGCGCTGGCCGACCTGTATGGTGTGCGCATGGCCGAGGAGGTGGTTCATCATCGGCCGCGACGTTTCGGACAGAGCAAGTATGGCCTCGGCCGTACGCTCAGGGTGCTCGTCGATCTGCTGCTGATCCTGTTTTTTCAGCGCTTTACCGACCGTCCCCTGCAGTTGTTCGGCCTGGGTGGCCTATTCTGTCTTGCCATGGGGCTGGGCATCGACGGCTGGCTGACGCTGGAGAAGCTGATATGGGGTGCGCAGATCGGCCAGCGTCCGATGCTGCAGCTAGGCTCACTGCTGATTGTCACGGGCGTGCTGCTGTTCGGCATCGGGCTGATCCTGGAGATGCAGACACGCATCTACCATGAGTCCACGAACCGGCGATATTACACAATCCGTCGGCGGATAGGCTGGGACGACCGGTCTACGGACTGATTCATCCCATGTTCTGGATCAAGCTTGTCCTTTCCCTTGCCTTGCTCGCTCTGCTTGGCTGGATACTCGACTGGTCGGCCATTGGCGCGCAGCTTGGTCGGGTCAATCCCTGGTATGTTGCCGGCGCATGTCTTCTGTTGCTGGCCGGGCAGGTGCTTTCGGCCGTGCGCTGGGCCTGGATCGCTAGGGGGCTGGGGCTTGAAGTGCACACCCATCGCAAGATCCAGCTGTATTTTCTGGGCATGTTTCTCAGCCTGTTCCTTCCTTCGATCATCGGGGGGGATATCGTGCGCGGCTATCTGCTTGCCCGTGATCGGAACGATGCCGGATGGCCGGCCGCGGCCAGTGTCGTGCTTGAGCGATTGAACGGCGTCTTCGGCCTGTTGTTGATTGTTTCCATCACCATCTGTCTGGTCGAGGTAGACGCCGGCTGGCGCCTTGCCTGGTTGGCCCTTGCCGGTCTGGCCTGGCTTGGCATGCTGCTGCATCCGTGGTGGTGGCCCATCTTTTGCAGGCTTCCCACGCCGGAAAGGTTTTCGGGCTGGAAGCGACTGCCGCTGGATGGGGAGGTATTCCGTCGTGCCTGGCTTCTGGCCCTGCCTGCGTCCGTGCTTTTCCAGCTCATGGTCGTGCAGGCTCATGTCTGGCTCGGCCAGGCCGCTGGCCTGCAGTTGGACTGGAGCGCTTATGCCGTTCTGGTGTGTCTCGTCGCGCTGGCTTCGGCCCTGCCGTTGTCCTTGAATGGCCTTGGCGTTAGGGAGGCCGGTTACGTCGGTCTTGCGGCCTACTTTGGCGGTCAGCCGGAGGCAGCGGCGTCCATGGCCATCCTTTGGCTGTTCGTGCTCATCGTCGTGGCATTGCCGGGAGGTATGGTGCTCTGGCGTCTGGGGGGAGTGTCCGCATTGCGCCGTTCCAGGCATGAATGATCTCGCTTGTGGCTGAGAAGGAGAGCAGCCAGTCCCCTTTGGGGATCTATGGCCTTGCCATGTCGGTTGAGATAAAAGAAGCCGTCTATGCCAAGGTATCGCGCTTCCCGCATCATCGGTGTTGCACCTCCCTCGCAGATTCCGGCCAAATATCCGGACCATGGCTGGCGGGCGATTTGGCGTATCAGCAGCATGCCCTTTGGGTGCTCCCGGGTGATGTCCACGATGAGCCAGTGGAGCTTGCTGTTTGGCGCAGGGGATGAATCGGGGAATTCATGCAGGCAGGTCGTTTGCCAGCCATGCATGCTCAGCAAACTTGCCAGTTGCTCACGGGCAATGACCCTGGGGCTGACGACGAGGGCACTTGGAGACATGATCACTCCTCCATGAAACATTGTTGCAGGCAGCATATTCGGGCAGCATGGCATAACGATGACAGGCGCATGACCACAATATGTCATCATGCTGTCACGGCTTGTGGACAGACTTAGGCCAATCGTGGCAACGGGTTCCCGACCGGGAACATGGATGGAGGGTGGCATGAATCTGGATGATCCCGGGTTGTACCTGAATCGCGACCTGAGCATGCTCGCCTTTAATCATCGTGTGCTGGAACTGGCCATGGATGAGCAGATTCCGCTTCTTGAGCGGCTGCGTTTCTTGTGCATCAGTTCCTCCAACATGGATGAGTTCTTCGAGGTGCGCGTGGCTGCCCTCAAGCAACGGGTCGCATCGGGTTCGCGCCGCACCGGAGCGGATGGATTGAGCGCGATGGAAACCCTTTGTCGTATCCGAAGGCAAGCGCTGGCCATCGTCGAAAAGCAGTATGCCTTGTTGAACGATACGCTTCTGCCCTGTTTGCGGGAAGAAGGGATTGCGTTCTTGCGTCGAGCGGAATGGAACGAGGCCCAGGCCGTCTGGATTGCCCGTTTCTTTCACCGGGAGCTTTTGCCGGTTCTGACGCCGATTGCATTGGATCCTGCGCATCCGTTTCCCCGTCTGTTGAACAAGATTCTGAACTTTGTCGTCGAACTGGAGGGCAAGGATGCGTTTGGCAGGAGCATGCAATATGCGATCGTGCAGGCTCCTCGCTCATTGCCTCGCGTGATTCGGTTGCCAGCCGAGATTTCAGGCGTGGAATACGGTTATGTGTTCTTGTCCTCGATCATCCATGCCCATGTCGATGAGCTTTTTCCCGGCATGCAGGTCCGGGCCTGTCATCAGTTTCGCGTGACGCGAAACAGCGAGCTGTATTTGCACGAGGAAGAGGCTGAGGATCTGAAGGAGGCCGTGGCCGGCGAATTGCTCGAGCGCAGGTTTGGAGCGGCTGTTCGCCTGGAGGTGTCAACGAAGTGCCCAGCCCCGATGGCACAATTCTTGTTGCGCGAATTCGAGCTGGATGATGATGATCTGTACTGTGTCGATGGTCCGGTCAACCTCTACCGCATGGCCAGGGTTTGCGATGAGGTGAATCGGTCGGATTTGAAATACCCTCCCTTTGTGCCCGGGCTTCCCGAACGACTAAGGGTCGAGGACAGAGACATGTTCGGGATCGTGCGGCAGGGCGATGTGCTGTTGCATCACCCGTTCCAGTGTTTCGAACCGGTCGTCGAGTTGCTCAATCAGGCGGCGGTCGATCCCAACGTGCTGGCCATCAAGCAGACGCTCTACCGGGTTGTTCCCGAGTCGCCGATCGTCGATGCGCTTGTTCGCGCAGCCCGGGCGAACAAGGAGGTCGTTGCCGTGATCGAGTTGCGGGCACGGTTCAATGAGGAAGAAAACATCGAGCTAGCGGACAGGTTGGCGGCTGCCGGTGTCCAGGTCGTCTATGGTGTCGTTGGTTACAAGACCCACTGCAAGATGATGCTGATCGTGCGACGAGAGGGCCGTGGACTACGTCGGTATGTGCATCTGGGAACCGGTAATTACCATACCGTGACAACGCGCCTGTATACCGATTTCAGCCTGCTCAGTTGCGATCGGTCACTGGGCGAGGACGTGCACCGCATCTTCCAGCAACTGACAGGCATGGGGCGGGTGTCCAAGCTCAGGGTGATGCTACAGGCGCCGTTTTCCCTGCACAGCGGTCTTTTGGAACGCATTCGCGTCGAGGAAGCCAATGCCAGGGCCGGGGGAGTTGGCCGCATTATCGCCAAAATGAACGGCCTGGAAGAGCCGGAGATTATCAAGGCGCTGTATCGAGCCTCGCAGGCCGGCGTCAAGATCGACCTGATCGTGCGCGGCATCTGCTGTCTGCGGCCGGGCATCAAGGGGGTCTCCGAGAATATCCGGGTTCGCTCGGTGCTGGGGAGGTTCCTGGAGCATACTCGCGTGTTCTATTTTCATAACGGCGGCGAGCCGGAGGTGTTGTGTGCCAGTGCTGACTGGATGATTCGCAACCTGTTGCGTCGGGTGGAATCGTGCTTTCCGGTAAAGAACCCGAAATTGGCGCGTCAGCTCGTGCAACAGGGCCTCAGACTTTATCTTCGCGACAACCAGGGGGCCTGGCGTCTGCGCAGTGACGGAAGCTACGTCCGCGTTCGGGGGCGTGGCAGGCCGGTTTGTGCTCAAGAGGAACTCATGCGTCTGCTGGGAGAAATGTGCTGATTCAATCTTCCAGACGGAGCTTGAGGTCAAAGGCCTTGCGAACGTAATCTCGGAGGCGAAGCACGGCCCAGCGCTCCAGCAGCATGTCCCCGTGTCCTTCGATCGTCAGGCGCAGGTGACGTGCACCGACATCGGCGCGTACAAGCCGAACCCGGTCGCGCCTTTCCTTGTTCAATGCGATGGCCAGTCTGAGAATCGCGCTCAATATCCAGATCTTGCGCTGCAGTTCCGATGATAGCTGACGAAAGCCTTCATGCTCATGGCTGGGCCATGCCTTGCGATGATAGCGAACCGTTTGTGCCAATACGCTTTTTTCTTCATCCGACAGGCCCAGCAACGGGGAAGCCATGATCAGGTAGGCTGCATGGCGGTGATGGCCACCGACGCGAATGTACATGCCGATCTCATGCACTCTGGCGGCAACTTCGAGCAGCAGGCGGTCGCGGTGATCCAGCCGGTGCATGGGTGCAAGCTGGTCGAACAGGCTGAGCGCGAGACGAGCGACGGTTTCGGCGTGGTGCTGATCGACATGATACTTGGCCTTCAAGCTTCTTGCCCAGGCAAGCAGCGTGCGGCGCCGAGAGCGCAATCGGTAGTCCGGGCTTGCGGTCATGTCGATCAAGATGCCGTCGAGCAGGCTGGCCTCGGGAAGATGCAGCCAAGTTGTGCGGCTGAGCATCATGATCTCAAGAAACACCATAGCAGCCGGCAGGATCACGTCGGCGCGGTCCGGTCGCAGACCAAGCTTGCGTATCCGGGTCGCAACATCCATGCTGTTCAGTCGCTGGATCAGGCGCTTCAGCTCGCGTCGATGAATGGAACGGGGTGATTGTGTCTGCAGCATGCGGTGAGCAAGATCCCCGATCGCTGTGGCATTGCCCCCGGTGCCGATGCAGAAGTCCGGCTTGCGACTGCCAATCTGTTCGCGGAGCTTTTTTCGGGTGCCGTCGAGATACTCCTGCAACAGTCGGGGGAAATCCTCGCCATGGCGCAACAGTTCAAGTAGGCGCACGGTGCCGATCTTGAAGCTCTGCGAGGATACTGCCTCGCCGTCATCGCATAGCGTCACTTCCACGCTGCCGCCACCGATATCGATGCACAATGCGAAGCGGTCCTGCAACCGGATATGGCGCGCAACCGAGGTGTGAATCAGACGAGCCTCTTCCTCGCCGCTGATGATGCGAATCTGGATGCCGGTATGGGTCTTGATGCGTGCGATCAGTTCATGTCCGTTGGCAGCCTCGCGCATGGCACTGGTGGCCACGGCGCGCACGCGGCTTACGTGATGATGGTCGAGAAGGCGACGGAAATGTTCGAAGGCTCGGAGAGCCTCCTGCATCGTTTGCTCACTGAAGCTTCCGGCCGTGAACGCATCATGCCCAAGGCGCACGGCTTCGCGATGGCGCATGATCATGCTGGGCGCGGCCTTTTCATCCAAGGCCGCAATGCCAAGCCGCATGGCATTGGAACCGACGTCGATCGCGGCGATCAACGCATCGTCAAGGCCTTCAGTCTTCGTCGAGCTCTCCGCTGACAAGGGCTGCGGCTGTTTCATGATCGACATGGCGCACATCATGCCCCTTGACGATGTAGATGACCATCTCGGCGATGTTGACGGCATGATCGCCAACCCGTTCTATGTTCTTGCCAATGGCCGAGGCCAGGAGCCCGGCGCTGATCTGGCGGGGATCCTCCATCATGTAGGTCAGGTTCTCCCGTTGCAGGCTGCGGAAGCCACGATTGATCTTTTCATCGTTCTCGATGACATCCAGCGCCTTGGCCACATCATTGCGCGCAAAGGCATCGAGCGCATCCTGAAGCTGGACAATCGCTTTTTCTGCCAGATTCTGCAGGGAGTCAACATGATGGTTCAGTGGGTGTTCAGCGGCTTGTAGGGCGCACTCGGCGATCCCTTCGGCGAGATCCCCGATTCTCTCCAGGTCGGTGACGATCTTGACGGTTGCAATGACCAGACGAAGATCACTGGCTGCTGGTTGGCGAAGTGCGAGCAGCGAGCGTGTCATGTTGTCGATCTCGACTTCCAGGGCATTGACGGCCCGATCACGCTCAATGACCTTGCGCGCGCGTTTCAGGTCGTGTTCGGCCAGGGCGCGGACGGCTCGGCGAATGGCCTTTTCGACCAGCCCACCCATGGCCAACACCTTTTCCTTCAGCGCTGTCAGTTCGTCCTCGAAGCTCTTGATCGTATGTTCTGTCATGATTTTCCTCCCGAGCCTATCCGAAACGTCCAGTGATGTAGTCTTCCGTTTCCTTTTTCTTTGGCGCCGTAAAGATCGTCTTCGTGTCGCCGAACTCAATGAGTTTGCCGAGATAGAAATAGGCCGTGTAGTCCGAAACGCGCGCGGCCTGCTGCATGTTATGGGTGACGATAACGATGGTCAGGCGCTGCTTGAGTTCATCGATGAGTTCCTCGATCTTGGCCGTGGCGATCGGATCAAGAGCCGAACAGGGCTCGTCCATGAGCATGACCTCCGGCTCATTGGCAAGTGCGCGGGCGATGCACAAGCGCTGTTGCTGTCCACCGGACAGTGCGGTGCCGGGCTGATGCAGCTTGTCCTTGACCTCGTCCCACAGGGCCGCGCCGCGCAGAGCCTGTTCCACGCGCTCTTCGATCTCCCTTTTGCCAAGCCTGGTGTGCAGTTTCAGGCCATAGGCGATGTTGTCGAAGATGGACATCGGGAACGGCGTCGGCTTCTGGAAGATCATGCCGATGCGATGACGAAGTTCGAGTGCCGGGATCTGCTTGGGATCCAGGATGTTCATGTCGTCCATGAGGATCTCACCCTCGGCACGGTGTCCCTTGTAAAGCTCGAACATGCGATTGTAGGTGCGGATATGCGTGGACTTGCCGCATCCTGACGGTCCGATGAAGGCGGTCACCTTGTTTTTTGCGATGTCCAGCGTGTTGTCAAACAACACCTGCTTGTCGCCGTAATAGAAATTGAGGTGCCGGACGGAAAGCTTGATCTCCTCGGAGACCGTGGATGCATGATCCGTTGGGGCAGATGGCGTGGTCAATGCTTGCTCCTTTTGCGCAGCATCAGGCGCGTGATGATCGTGACCGTGAGAACGGCCAGCGTGATCAGAAAGGCCGCTCCCCAGGCTTTCTCGTGCCAATCGTCATAGGGGCTCATGGCGTAGTTGAACAGCGTGACGGTCAGATTGCCCATGGG
>WFOK01000062.1 GCA_015488115.1 Mariprofundaceae bacterium | reverse complement strand
TCTGGCGTCGGCTGGCGGCCTCGATCAGCCAGCGCGAATCCATCTCGAAGGCCGTTGCATACTTGGCCTTCAGGGCTTCGGGCACGCGGTCGATTTGCTGCACCGAGCCGTCATAGTATTTCAGATCGTTGATCATCACATCATCCCACAGTCCGGCGGCTTTCAGGTCATGCACCAGCCACGGGTTGATGACGACAAACTCGCCGGACAGATTCGATTTGACATACAGGTTCTGATAGACCGGCTCGATGCTCTGCGACACGCCGCAGATATTGGCGATCGTCGCCGTCGGCGCGATGGCCAGCACATTGGAATTGCGCATGCCCTGTTGCTGCACGCACTGGCGCAGATCGTCCCAGTCCAATGTCTGCGAATCATCCACCTGCAGGTATTCGCCGCGCTCATCGGCCAATAGCTGCAATGAATCGATCGGCAGAATCCCGCGGCTCCACAGGGAGCCGTCGAAGCTCGCATAGCGCCCGCGCTCGACGGCCAGATCGGACGATGCGGCAATGGCATGATAGCTGATCACCTCCATGCAGCGGTCGGCAAACTCGACGGCTGCCTCCGAGGCATAGGAGATGTCCAGCTGATAAAGCGCATCGGCAAAGCCCATGATACCGAGGCCGACCGGACGATGGCGCAGATTGGAACGGCGTGCCTGCGGGACGCTGTAGTAATTGTAATCGATGACATTATCGAGCATGCGCATGGCCGTGCGCACCGTGCGCGCCAGTTTTTCCCGATCCAGTTCTCCGTCCCGGATATGTTGCGCCAGATTGACCGAGCCCAGATTGCAGACGGCGATTTCCTGCGCGTTGGTATGCAGCGTGATCTCCGTGCACAGATTGGAGGAGTGCACGACGCCGACGTGACGATTCGTGTAGCGGATATTGCACGGGTCCTTGAACGTGATCCACGGATGTCCGGTTTCAAACAGCATGCCGAGCATCTTGCGCCACAGTTCGACGGCGCTGACGCGTTTATGAATATGCATCTCGCCGCGTTCGGCTTTCGCCTCATAGGCCAGATAGGCTTCCTCGAAAGCACGTCCGGACAACTCATGCAGATCGGGCACTTCATCGGGCGAGAACAGCGTCCACTGCCCTTCCTCGGCCACGCGCTTCATGAACAGGTCGGGAACCCAGTTGGCCGTATTCATGTCATGGGTACGCCGCCGCTCATCGCCGGTGTTCTTGCGCAGATCGAGGAAATCCTCGATATCGATATGCCAGGTTTCCAGATAGGCGCAGACGGCCCCTTTGCGCTTGCCGCCCTGATTGACGGCCACGGCCGTGTCATTGGCCACCTTCAGGAACGGGACAACGCCCTGCGAGCTGCCGTTCGTCCCCTTGATATAGGCTCCGAGCCCCCGCACCGGCGTCCAGTCATTGCCCAGTCCGCCGGCATATTTGGACAGCAATGCATTGTCCTTGATGGCCGCATAAATGCCGTCCAGGCTGTCAGGTACCGTGGTCAGATAGCAGGACGACATCTGCGGACGCAGCGTGCCGGCATTGAACAGCGTCGGCGTGCTGCTCATGAAATCAAAGCCGGAAAGCAGTTCATAGAACTCGATCGCCCGTGTCTCACGATCGATTTCGTTGATGGCCAGGCCCATGGCCACGCGCATGAAGAAGGCCTGCGGCAACTCAAAGCGGATCTGGCGATGATGGATGAAATAGCGGTCGTACAGCGTTTGCAGGCCAAGGTAGCCGAAGTCCTGATCCCGTTCCGCTTTCAGGGCCGCGGCCAGACGCGGCAGGTCGTAGCGGGTGAGTTCGTCATCGAGCAGCTCCAGCTCTGCCGCGCGCCGGATATAGGCCGGGAAATATTCGCTGTAGCGCTGGGTCATATCCGCCTGCGTCGCCTCAACATGATGGCCCTCGATGAAACTCAGCGCTTCATGCCGCGCATTGTCCAGCAACAGCCGGGCGGCCACCTTGCTGTAGTCCGGGTCGCGCTCGATCATCGTGCGTGCGCTCATGACCATGGCTGTGCGGAAATCCTTTTCCTTCATGCCATCGAAAATATTGCGCCAGATGCTTTCCTGCAGTGCATCCGCATCCACAGCGTTCAGCCCCGCGGTCGCTTCGGCGATCAGCGCCTGCAGGCGTGCTTCATCGAGCGGTTGCCGTTCACCGTTGTCCAGCGTCAGACAGATGCGATGTTCCTGCGTGCTGTCTGCCTCAGCTTCAGCCGCGCGCTCCCGGGCACGGGCCTCGCGGTAAAGGACATAGGCGCGTGCCACCTTGTGATGGCCGCCGCGCATCAGCGCCAGTTCGACCTGATCCTGAATATCCTCGATATGGATCACACCGGAGTTGGGCAGGCGTCGCAGCAGTGTTTCGACGACCTGTGCGGTCAGTGCCTCGACGATTTCATGGATACGGCGGGAGGCTGCGGCATTGCCTCCTTCCACGGCCAGAAAGGCCTTGGTGATGGCCACCATGATCTTGCTGCGATCAAACACCGTGACCTTGCCGTTGCGGCGCATGACCCGACATTCGGGCGGGCTTTGCGGCGCGGCGGGGGCCGGCGGGATGATGGTATCGGTCTGACGGGTTTCAATGGTTTCGGGTTGCATATTTCTCCTCCCTGGAAATATGAACCTGCGATAAAGAGAGAGAGAAGAACAGAAGTCCGAAAGGAGGTCTGTGAATCACTCAGCCTTTACGCGAGGCTCGGGTGTGATGTGGCCGCCATGCGGCATATCTTCGGAAGGTATCGGACTGCGGAAGCGGACTTCCTCACCGTTGCGCGACAGTTCCGGATTTGCACCGGATTCCCTTCATGAGCACGATATATGGTGCTAATAGAAGATACGAGCACAATATATGCCATTCTGCTTTTCGTGGCAAGCGTGATTTGACCTCCTGAGATGCCATGCATGCCCCCTGTGGATTAACAAGCCTGTGACGTTTGGGCATGATTGCGCGGCTGCGGACTGATCCGTTGAGGAGGCGAGTATGGCGGATTCACCGAACCTTCTGATCATCGGCGCCGGCGGCGTGGGCGCGGCCTGTGCGCACAAGGCGGCGCAGCATGCGGGAGAGCTTGGCGATATCACGATTGCCAGCCGCAGCGGCGCGAGCGCCGAGGCCGCCGTGCAATCGGTGCATGCGCTGGGCAATCTCGCTCCTGGTGGCCGAATCGTGGCGACATCGGTGGATGCGATGGATGTGCGCGACGTGGCGCGGCTGATCCGCAAGAGCCGGGCGGGCATTGTGATCAATGTCGCAAGCCCGTTCTGCAATCTCAGCATTCAGGATGCCTGTCTGGAAACCGGCGCGCATTATATCGACACGGCCGTGCATGAGGTGGAGGGGCGCGTGAACGAACCGCCCCCCTGGTATGCGAATTACGAATGGCCGCGCAGGTCGCTCTTCGAGCAGGCCGGCGTGACCGCGATTCTCGGTTGCGGCTTCGATCCCGGCGCGGTCAACGCGTTTTGCGCCTGGGCTGCCAAGCATCGCTTCGACCGCATCGACGAGATCGACATCATGGACGTCAATGCCGGCAGTCATGGCCGCTTTTTCGCCACGAATTTTGATCCCGAGACCAATCTGCGGGAAATCCTCGAGGATGTTGTCTACTGGGAGCATGGCGAGTGGAAGCGCATCCCGCATCATTCGATGCGCCGCGAATACGATTTTCCCGAGGTTGGACGGCACGCCATCTACGCCATGGGCCACGACGAAGTGCACTCGCTGGCCGTACATCTGAAGCCCCGGCGCGTGCAGTTCTGGATGGGTTTCTCCGAGCAGTATCTCCGGGTGTTCGAGGTGCTGGAGAAGCTGGGCCTGCTCTCCGAGGAGCCGGTGGAAGTGGACGGCTGCCGTGTGAAGCCGCTGCGGCTTCTGAAGCGGCTGCTTCCCGATCCGAAGTCGCTGGCGCCGGACTATGCGGGCGAGGTCTGCATCGGTTGCCTGATCAGCGGCGAGAGGGATGGCGAGCCGGGCCGCATCTTCCTCTATTCCACCTGCGACCACGCGGCCTGCTATCGCGAGATCGGCGCGCAGGCCATTTCGTATACGACGGCCGTGCCGGCCGTGACGGCGGCGCTGCTCATCGCCCGTGGTGACTGGAACGTGCGTCGCATGGTCAATGTCGAGGAGCTCGACCCCGATCCGTTTCTCGAGCTGATGCCGAAGCTCGGTATCGGCTGGCAGGTCAGGGAGGAAAAGGTCTAGCCCGGGCGCTGCAGTGGATCGGCAAGGTGCAGGCTGAAGATGTCCGGTCTTGCATAATGGCCGCAGACATCGAAGGCCTTTCTGGCCGTATAGACTTGCTCGATGTCCGTGTCTGCGTAAAGAACCCCGTGCTGTTCGTGCATGGGTCCGGCTGCGCATGATCCGTCGGGCGCGAACACGGCCGAATCTCCCGCATTGATCCAGTCGCCGCTGTCGGCGAACAGTTCATCGCGGCCCGGCATGTCCTCGGGCATGTCGGAGGCATGAAGCGCCGTACCCGCACTGACCACCCAGCAGCGCCCCTCCCGTGCGATATGCCCCATGCTTTCCAGCCAGGCACAGCCGCTGTCGTAGGTGGGGACGACAAGCATCTCGAGTCCCCGTTCATACAATGCATAGCGTGCCAGCGGCATATAGTTCTCCCAGCAGATCAGGCAGCCGATCACGCCTGCCGAGGTCGTGACCGTGCCCAGGCCGCTGGCATCGCCAAGCCCCCAGACCATGCGCTCGGGGTTGGTCGGCATCAGTTTGCGGTGGCGATGAAGCAGGTCGCCCTGTTCATCGATGATCACAACGGTGTTGTAAAGCGTCCCCAGGCTGGGGGAGCGGCTTTTTTCGTTCATGCCGCAGACGATGACGATGCCGTGCGCTCGCGCGGCCTGCTGAAGGCCGGAGAGATCGCCGCGACCGATGTCCACGGCGCTGTACCACAGGCGCGCATGAAGTTCTTGGCCAAGCATGGCATCGGTTCCCGGACGCAGGCGCCAGATCCAGGAAGGGTAGCCCGCGATAAAGGTCTCCGGGAACACGACCAAGCCTGCGCCGGAATCGGCCGCTTCTGTGACCAGGGTCTTGGCGCGCTCGATCGTGGCCTCGCGATCGAGCAGCACCGGAGGCATTTGGATGACGGCGATTCGGGTCATGGGGACCTCCCGGAGCTGCATGGTGGATTTCATCAGCATAGCACATGGGATGATGGCTTGCATGCCGGGCGGCCTTTGGCCACACTTGTATGTGGAGGCAAGGCGATGTCATCCGTGGGCTGGGAGCATTTTCATCATGATGCAGATATCGGCGTGCGTGGCTATGGCGATACGCTGGGGGAGGCCTTCGAGCAGGTTGCGCTGGCCATGATGGCCGTGATCATCGATCCAGGCGACGTGCAGGCCCGCTGCCCCGTGAACATCGCCTTGCGCGCCTCGGAGCCGGACATGCTGCTGTTCGACTGGCTCAATGAACTCGTGTTTGTCATGGCTGCGCGGAACATGGTTTTCGGGCGTTTCGATGTCCGGGTGGACGAGAGCTCCCTGCAGCTTGCTGCCACGGCCTGGGGCGAGCCGGTCCAGCGTGACCGGCATGCGCCGGCCGTGGAAATCAAGGGCGTGACGCTGACCGAGTTGGCCGTGCGTCGGCTGGATGACGGCCGCTGGCTGGCCCAGTGCGTCGTGGATGTCTGAGATGGGGACGGTATTGCGGGGCCTGGTGCCCATCGGGGACTGTGCATGGCAATTGCCGAAGAAGGGAGCCATGCGCGTGCCCGGCGTGCTTTTTGCCAGCGCCGAGCTCGTGCAGGCCATGGATGCCAAGGTGTTCGAGCAGATGGCCAACGTGGCTACGTTGCCGGGCATCGTGCGCGCCTCCTATGCGATGCCGGATGCCCATTGGGGCTACGGGTTTCCCATCGGCGGCGTGGCCGCCTTCGATGCCGAGGAGGGCGTGATTTCGGCCGGTGGCGTGGGCTTTGACATTTCCTGCGGCGTGCGCCTGCTGCATACGGGTCTGCCGGTCTCGGAGCTGCGGGACGTACGGGAGCGCCTGGCCGATCTGCTGCAGGCGCGCATTCCGGCAGGTGTCGGCTCGCGCGGCCGCATCCGGCTTTCCCCGAGCGACATGGACGCCATGCTTGAAGGCGGAGCGCGCTGGGCCGTGGATCGCGGCTGGGGAGAGCGGGAGGATCTCGATCATGTCGAGGAGCGTGGTTGCATGGACGGCGCCGATCCGACCGCAGTGTCCGAGCGCGCCAAACAACGCCAGCGCGATGAAATGGGCACGCTGGGCAGCGGCAATCATTACCTTGAGGTCCAGCGTGTGCAGCGGATCTTTGATGGGGCCGCGGCAGCCCGCTTTGGACTGGTGCAGGATGAGATCGTGATCAGCATCCACTGCGGATCACGTGGCCTGGGTCATCAGATCGGGACCGATTATCTGCGGCGCATGGCCTTGGAGGCCGGTCGGCATGGCCTGCAGTTGCCGGACAGGGAGCTGGCCTGCGCCCCGATACGCTCGGTAACCGGGCAGGCCTATCTCGGCGCGATGCGGGCCGGCATCAACTGCGCTTTGGCCAACCGGCAGATGCTGACCCACCTCGTGCGCGAGGTGTTTGCGATGCTCTGGCCGTCTGCGCCCCTGCGCGTGATCTACGATGTCTCGCACAACACATGCAAGCTCGAACGGCACGAGGTCGATGGCGAGCAACGTCTTCTGTTCGTGCATCGCAAGGGGGCCACGCGCGCATGGCCGCCGGGCCATGCCTCGCTGCCCGAGGCCTATCGCGATACGGGGCAGCCGGTGCTTATCGGCGGCACGATGGGCACGGCCTCGCACGTGCTGGTGGGCGCACCGGGATCGGAGGAAAGGGCGTTTGCATCGGCCTGTCACGGAGCCGGGCGGGCGATGAGCCGCCATGCGGCGCGCAAGCGCTGGCGGGGCGGCGAGGTGCGCGACGGCCTTGCAGGGCGGGGTATCCTCGTGCGCAGTCCCAGCCTGCGGGGCATCGCCGAGGAGGCACCCGAGGCCTACAAGGATGTCGATGCGGTGGTTGAGGCCGCCGAGCGCGCGGGGCTGGCCAGGCGCGTGGCGCGCCTGGTGCCGTTGATCTGCATCAAGGGCTAGCCGTTCAGGCCGGCCATCGCTTTGCCAGCAGCGGCTCGATCTCCCTGGCGGGCAGCGGTCTGCTGAAGAAATACCCCTGCACTTCGTGACAGCCGCTTTCCTTCAGGAAGCGAAGCTGATCGGCTGTTTCCACGCCTTCGGCAAGCGTGCGCATGCTCATGGTTTTCCCCATGGCAATGATGGTCCGGGCAATTTCTGCATCCTGCCTGTCATCGGGAAGGCCGCGCACGAAGCCTTGGTCGATCTTCAGCGTGTCCATCGAGAAGCGCTTGAGATGGGTCAATGAGGAATAGCCCGTGCCGAAATCGTCCATGGCCAGCCGGATGCCCAGGGACTTGAAGTGTTGCATCAGCTTGATGGCCGCCTCGGGATTGTCCATCAGGCAGCTCTCGGTCAGCTCAAGCTCCAGCCGACCGCTTCCAAGGCCATGGCGGCTTATGGCTTCGGTGACCTTGTCGACCAGCGCCTCGTCCTCGAATTGGCGGGGCGAGAGGTTGACGGCCATGCGCACGTCCAGGCCCTGTCGCTGCCAGGCCTTCTGCTGCCGGCATGCTTCCTCTAGCACCCAATGCCCGATGGGCACGATGAGCCCCGTTTCCTCGGCCAGCGGGATGAAGCGGAAGGGTGGAATCAGCCCCTTTTGCGGATGCCGCCAGCGCAGCAGGGCCTCCACACCGACCACGGCGCCCGTGGCCAGCTCGATCTGCGGCTGATAGAACAGCACGAACTGCTCCTGCTCCAGAGCCAACAGCATTTCCTGCTCTATGGCCTGGCGCTGCATGAGTTCGTCGCTCATGGCCTGCGTGAAGCATTCGCAACGATTCTTGCCGTGTGTTTTGGCGCGATAGAGCGCGATGTCCGCATGCTTGATCAATGTGTCGGGGTCGCGTCCGTTGTCGGGGAACAGGCTCAGGCCCATGCTGAAGGTCACCTGCAGCGTCCGTCCTTCAATGGGCATCGGCTGGTTCAACACGCGCATGATCTTCTCGGCCACGATCAGCGCATTGTTCGCATTGCCGATGTCGGGCAGCACGATGAAGAATTCGTCGCCGCCCACGCGCGCGGCCGTGTCCGTATCGCGCAGGCAGCCGACAAGATTCGAGGCCACCATCTGCAACAGGGAATCTCCGGCAGGATGTCCGAGCGTGTCATTGATGCGCTTGAAGTCGTCCAGGTCGCACACCAGCACGGCCACGCGCTGTCCACGGCGTTCGGCCTGCGCGATGGCCTGTTGCAGCCGGTCCATGAGCAGGTTGCGGTTGGCGAGATTGGTCAGGGCATCATGGTTGGCCAGGTGTTCCATGAAGCGTTCGGCCTGCTTCTTTTCAGTGATGTCGACGAACATGCCGATGTAGTGCGTGATCCTGCCGCGTTCGTCGCGCACGGCCGAGATGCTTTCCCATTGGGGATAGACCTCGCCGGACTTGCGGCGGTTCCAGATTTCCCCCTGCCAGCAACCGCGTTTTTCAATGTCCGACCACATGCTTTGATAGAAGGAGGCGTCATGCCTGCCGGACTGCAGCACCCGTGGGGTCTTGCCCAGCACCTCATCGGCTGAATAGCCCGTGATCCGTGTGAAGGCGGGGTTCACGAGCAGGATGCGGGTCTCGGCATCGGTGATCATGATGCCCATCGGGCTGTCCTGAAACACGCTTGATATCAGCAGCAGGTTCCGCTGCGTCTTGGTCAGCTCGGTGATGTCCGTGCCGTAAACATGGACATGCCCCTGCTCGGCAAGGCCCACGATGACGAACTGGTAGCAGCGTGGGCCAAGGGAACGCTGCAGTGTCATTTGTCGGCCGTTGCGGATGAGCTCGTCAAGCACCTTGGGCGTAAGTTCCGGCAGCAATTGCTCCAGCCGGCTGCCGGTGTCCATCGGCTGGTCCGCCAGCCGCCTGGCCGCCTCATTGGCCAGCGTGATCCTGCCGCTGCGGTCAGCGCGCAGCACGGGCGCGGGATTATGCTCGGCGAAGGCGGCCATGGCGCGGGCCTCGGCCTCGGCCTGGCGACGCTGTTCGGTGAGCATGGCATGGGCGGCCTTGTCGGCGAGTTCCCGGGCAAAGCGCCTTTCATCCTGACGCCATTGCCTGGGACCGCCCACATGCTCCAGGCAAAGGATGCCGACCAGCATGCCATCCGTCCTGATGGCCGTGTCCAGCATGGCATGGATGTCCAGCGGCTCCAGGTAGGCCTCGCGGAACTCGCATGTGCGCGGGTCGCGGCGCGCCTCATCGGCGGCGATCTGCTGCTCGCTGGCCAGGGCCTGGAAATAGGCCGGATGCTCATCGGCGGTCAGCTCCAGGCCGGAGCTGTGCTTGTCCTGGCTGCGGCGGAACAGGTTCAGGCAGGTGAGCTTCCGGCCATCGGGGCTCAATCGCCAGATGCTCGCGCGCTCGACATCGAGCACCTCGGCGGCTGCCTTGCAGATCAGGCGCAGCGCCTCGCCCAGCCGGCATGCCGGCTCGTACAATCGGGCATCGAGTTCCATGATGGCCGCATGCTGGCGGGTCAGACGCTCGGCCATGGTCTGTCTTGCCAGCTCCGCCTGCTTGATGGCCGTGATGTCGAGCACGGTGCCGATCGAGCGCAGGGGGCGGCCCTGGTCGTCATAGAATGTCCGCCCCTGTTCCCGCACCCATTTGATGCGTCCGTCGCCCATCAGCAGGCGGTGCTCGATCTCGTAGGGCTCATGCCCGGCCACCGACGCCGTGTACGCGCGGTCCACCATGTCTCGATCATCCGGATGCACGGCCTGCAGGAAGGCCTCATAGCTTGCCCGGAAGCTGTCCGGATCAAGCTCGAAGATGCGGAACACCTCATCCGACCACCACAGGTGATCGGTGACCAGATCCAGCTCCCAGTAGCCGAAGTGCGCCAGCTTCTGCGCCTCGAGAAGGCGTTGCTCCCTTGCCCGCAGTTCCTGCTGCAATTGCTTGTTCCGGCTGATGTCGTGAATGATGCCGGCCACGCCGATGGGGTGTCCGTCCGCGTCGCGGACCGCATGCTTGTAGACCTCGAACCAGCGGCCGAACAGGCGCTCTTCGCCGTGGAAGCCCTCCTCGCTGGCCAGGGCGGCCTGATCGGATGCCCGGCATTGGCTGGCGGCCTCCTCGGGCATGAGTTCGAAATCGGTCTTGCCCAGCATGGTCGCGACCGGACGGCCCAGCAGGCGCTCATGCGCGCGATTGGCCAGCACATAGCGGAAGTTCATGTCCTTGAAGAAAATCAGGGCTGGTGCGTCGTCGATGAGCGCCTCGATGAAGGCATGGTTTTCCTCGGCATCCCCCTGATGGCAGAAAACCAGTTGCACGGCTTTTCGTCCCTGCCGGGGCAGGGGCATGACGGCTGCCTCGACCGGGATCGAGCGGCCATCGGGGCGGATGAGTCGGCCCCGGGTTCTGCCGGTCTGCTCGCCGTGCCGGGCTGCGTCGATGAGCGCTTGCAGGCCATCGGCCATGTCCGGATGCACGAGATCGAGCACATGCCTGCCGATGAGCGCGTCGGGCTCGTTCATGCCGAGCATGCGGGCCAGGGCCGGATTGGCGAAGCGGATGATGCCTTCCTCAGCCACGATGAGCCCGTCGGGCATGGCGCTGACCAGGC
>WFOK01000061.1 GCA_015488115.1 Mariprofundaceae bacterium | reverse complement strand
TGATGCAGGCACGAGGCCATGAGCATCACAAGCTTTCGACGCACGAAGATGTCGTCCCCCCGGCTTTTGGGTTCTTTCAGCCTCTTGCGCGCGACGAGCTTGAAGGATTCCATGGCCAGGGAGGGCAACAGGGCAAGAGCCGAGGTCTGGATGCCCACCCCATGGCGTGATTCCAGCGCCGAGCGGTAGATGTACTGTAGCGTCGTGTCCGAAACGGAGGTTTGCCGCATACCTGCCGGCATGGCCAGCAAGGCCTGTCCGAGGCATTGAAAAGCAGCCTCGGCCACGCGCTCATCCCCCTCATGGGCCAGCAGGGGCCTGACGCGGGCTTCAAGAGCGAAACGCCGCCACAGGGATGCGCGCCCCGGCTCCTTTTCCTCGCGAAGAGCCAGCGCGGCCAGCGCGCCCAGACGATCAAGCGCAAAAGCCAGCCTTTGCTCGGCCTCGGCCAGACGCCTGTTGAAGCGGTCCTTGAGCGCATCGAGATCAAACCAGCGAGAGAACGCCTTGCGGTCTTCCGCAAGCTGTTGCGGCCCTGCCCCCAGTTCGGCGGCATAATCGAGCATGTGCCGTTGCCGCTCATCACGCGTCGCACTTGCCTCATAACGCTGAAGAAAGCGCACATGATGACGCTTGAGACGATGAATGCGCTGCCCAAGGTCTTCGACGTGATGATCAAGGAAACGGACCCACATCACGGCTGCAGCCCCCCGATCCTGCTCGCCGACATCCCCCGAGGATCGGATGGATGAAAGCTCGGGCCAGGCGGTAAAGGCCTCGGCCAGTTCATCCAGCAGTCGGCGCTGCAGCCTCAATTGCTGAGGCTGGATGCCGTGTTCGAGAACCGAGCGCATCATTGACGGGTTCATGATCCCGGACTCCGATAGATGTTGTTGATCGTTTGCGGTATGCGGCGTTGCCTGAGCTCGAAAAAATCCGGCAGATCGAGTTCACCGGGCATGAAATCACGGTACATCCTTCCCTCTCCGAAATGCACGCTCAGTCCGATGAAACCGACATTCTCCCTGACCTGGCTCCAGTAGTGGCGAAAGGCGAGTGCCAGCTCCCATCGGGTCTGGTTTTCCTGCCAGAAATCCCATAGCAGCCCGAGATTCAAATAGCTTACGGTTGTCGCCCTCGGTCGATCCCGATCGGAGAAATAGCGTATCCACGCATTGCCGAGATTGAGCTGGGCGTCGCCAAGCCGCTGATCCCAGCGCAGGGAAGCGGACACATGATCCGTATCCAGGAGTCTCTCATTGCCCCGCCAACCGATGGAAGCGCGCAGCAGGGTGTCCAGCCATGGCCGGTAAGCCAGCGTGTCGCCTATGCCGATACCATGGCGATGACGCTCCTTGTAGCTGGTGTAAACATCCGTATCGATCCTGCCGATCAGACCCGGCGGCGGATCAAGAACAATCGTGCCGCCCGGCGTCCGGTGCGCAACGCCCTTCATGCTCACGTGGCGCACAAAACCGGTCAGCAGGGGCACATGGTACCATTTGGGATTCAGGTATTGTCTGCGCAAAGCTGTCAGCTGCAGGGTTCCCGACCACTCGGTCCGGCTCAAGCCCGGGTGAAGTCTGCGGTCAATGTGTGCGAACCTTTCGGCATAGAGGCTTCCGTCGATGCGCAGGCTGGCCGGCCAGTCCGGCTCGTTCATGTAGATGCGCTCGGTCAGTCCCATGACGACATCGCCATGCCGGCGCCAGCGGACAAGCCCCTGAGTGCGAAAATAGCGGTGCCCGGGGGCGTCAAAGTAATGATGCCAGATGTCCAATTGCGTGAAATTGGAGACAGGCGCCGCCTGCAGCCTGTCAGCAGCCGCATTCAGGCGTCGCTGCTGGGAGATCCCGACGGACCATGTGCCGTCTTCCTGGCCACCCAGGTCGAAGCCGTCCTCGAGCCTGGCCGCGCCCGCCATGCGCCGGGCATCCGCAAGTTTCAGCCATGGACCGGGCACGGGTTCCACGGCCACCATGGATGGCAAGGGTTTCGGCCTGCGCGCACGTTCCATGGCCGCCTTGTCGAGCACACGGCCGGCGAAGCGATAATGGACCTCACCGGCACCGTGGGGCTTGAACCTCAGGCGGTGCCAGCCAGACGAAACCAGCTTGTAGGTCACCCTCGAGTGGGCATCCCCGCGCTCCTCGATCCTGAGCCATAACGGCCCATGGACATTCAGGACAACGGGCTCACTGGATGTGGCGACATAGTACGCCCTCTCAAAGTTCAGAGCGATGGCCTTGCGTCTCCCCTGCCTGACCTCATAAGCCTGCAGCCTCAGGTATTGATCAGGCAATGGATCCCGCAAACGGACGGTCACGAAATGCCTTCCCTCCGGCACCTGAATCCGGACATGCCGTCTGGCCTGTTCGGGATCCAGGTTCAGCAAAACTGGCGCGCCGTCATCCAGCCGATATTCAAGCTGTATGGGCAAGGGTTCCACAAGGGGCAGCATCAGCGCGCCCAGCTCCATATGCAGCGTCGTCGCGGCGACGTTGTCCATGATGATGCGCACCTGCTGGTATCCGGGCATGACAACCTCATCCGGGGAGACGGGCGGCATCAGCGTTTGCCGCACGCGTTGCCTCAGGCTCTCCGGATGCCAGCCATGAACCTCCTCGATGTGCATGCCTGCGCTGTTTTCAACCATGCGCTGGGGCGTCCAGACCGTTCCGGCCACCAGACGGGCATGCAGACCGCTCATGCCGGGAACATCGGGGTGAGCGGCAAACAGTGCCTCTCCCCGGCTGAGCGCCCGCTGGGCCCGGGCTGCGTCATGTTCCTTGATCCACAACAAGGCCTGCATGTACTTGATAATGGAGCGCTGATCTTCCGCGGGCTTCCAGGCAAGGATGCGATCAAGCTGACGCCCGCCGAGCCATTCGGTCAGGACATCCTCCCCGCCCCGTGCCCCGGCCAATGCCTTGAGTTCGCCAAGCATGCCTTGCCGATCCTGGTCAGCCACACGCCCTCCTCCCAGTGTCCCCTGAAGGGCAGCGATGGTGCTCTGAATCGTCACCGGAGGGAGAACGCTCAAGGGGGCCGCCGGCCGCCGCACAAACACCCGCACCAGCATGGAGGCCTGTTCTGCGGAAATCTCCACTTCATGCAGCCCCGGACCAAAATGGGATTCAATCGGGACCCCGCGTCCGGCCAGATAGGGCCTGCCGACCAGCTCAAGGGATGGCACAGGCACGTTCCCGAGCACGGGGACGACCTGCATGCGTCCGTCTTCCCGGATCGAAATCCAGTCATCCAGTGCATGATACCCGGAAGCCGGATGCAAGGGCCTTGCTTCAAGGCGCAGATCCACCGGCCCGAAAAACCGCAGCCTGACCGGCCGTCCAGGCTCACTGCGCGCCCCATAGAACACCAAACCCCGCTCCAGGTTGTGCACCAGCTCCGTGCCTGCCGAGGAAACGACAGCCGAGGCCATCTCCCGCCATACGACCGGGCCGGGCTGTTGCTGCACCCAGGACCACCATTGCCGCATGGCCCGAACGCGTTCGCTGCGTGATGCGGCATCGAGCCGGTTGCGAATCAGGCGGCCCTTTTCAAGCACACGGATCAGGCTCCTTCCCTGTTCCCCAGCCTTCTTCCATTGCTGAATCGCCTCCTCATACCGACCCTGGCGCTGATAACTGTAGCCCAGCCAGAGCGCCCTCTGCCGGGGAGGAAGGTGCTGGAGAGCCTCTTCAAAGGTGTGCAACCAACCCAATTGGTAACTGGCCAGCGTCATGATTCCCCAAGGGCGTTCCTTCTCAGGGAGCATCAGTGCAAGCTCAAGCGCCATGCGGCTTTCTCCGCTCAGGGCCAGTACCTGAACAAGGGCTTGATAGTCCAGCGGACTGCCATGTCGCAACAAGGCGCTCACAACCATGGGCAGCATGGCGCGCATGCGCCCCCGTTCCTCGGCCTGCCCGGCCATGGCCTTCCAGGCCTGCAGGCGCAACAGCGGATCCTCCGCATACAGGAACAGCGCCCGTTGCAGGCTCCAGGCCAGCCCATGCTCGCCCAACTGCTCAAGCGCACGAACCCGACCCAACTGCGCCAGCCTTTGCTCCTCGCCGCGACTGCCGGCGGCAAGACGCCCCCAGTGCTGCAAGGCTGCAAGCCAGTCTCCCCTCGACTCCGCTTCCTGCGCCCGTTGCTTCAGATGAAGACGGACGGTTGGCGGCCATGTCGCTCCACGTCTGAGCATCATGCGACTGGCCGAAGCCGGAACGGAGAGCAAACGGTTCTGTGCAATCATCAGGCGGATCAAGGGCATCCACTCATTGAGCAGTTCAGAGGCAACAAAATCACCGTTTCCGGTCATGGCTTCCTGCTTGGATGCGTCACGCCGGGGGAGTTCCACGACATGGGCATCCGTGAACCCCCTGCGCATGAGTACATACTGCAGGCGCTTGGCCTTTTCCAGGCTCGATGATCCGCCAACCATGAGTCTGATCAGCCTTGATCCGGGCAATGGCGGCTCCAGGCGCGCATCGAAGCCGTTTTGCCTCAGGGACCGAAGCCTCTGCTCCGCCCTGTCCCGATCGACATAGCCCCCAACCTGAACGGAATAACGCCTTTCGCGGCCGAAAGCCCTTGCGAGCGTGCCAATCTGCTCTTGGAACAGCCCCAATGCCCTGCCGCCCAGGCTGTCCAGCAACTCCCGGTACGCGGTTTCGGACAGCTGATGCGTGCTGGATGCCCGATACTGCAGCGCCACCCATCCCTCGCCATGCTGACGGCCGTCGCTCCAGATTCGTATGCGTGAAACCTCCCTGGGCAGTTCCAACTCCGCCGTCGCGACCTCGACCAGCCCTCCGGGCTCCCGGTAAGCCGAGAACGGTCCATCAAGCGTGGATGCGCGTTTTCCACCAAACACCTCCGCCAAGCGACCAAGCGCCGCCTCGGAACGGCCCGGGGCAAACCGGGGCATGCCGCTCACGGGCACAAGTTGCAGGCGCACGGGCTGACGCTCGTCCATTTGCAGCCAGAGCGTGCGCTCGCCAGCGCTTCCCCTTTCAGCATGCCAAGCTATGCGGAGACGGCTTGCCGCCGCACGCACGGGCAGGCGATAACTCAGGGCCTTGTTGGCCGAGTTCCTCGCGTTCGTCAACAGGGTGAAATAAGCGCCGGCAAGCCCCATCAGGCCAGCACGCAGCATCTGCGGCTCGAACCATGGCTCAAGCTGCGCCCGGGTCGGGTCTGCAAGCTCTCTGGGGAGAAACCAGAAATACGCCTGCTCGATCGTTCCTTGGGAGATCTCCGGACGAAGATCCCGGTAGAAGGTATGGCGCAACATGGTCATTTCCGCATCCCGCCGCAATGCAGGCCACTGTCGGAATTGTTCCGCCTTGCTGCGGAGCAGGCTTGCCGCAAGCAGCCCCCCATCGCTGTGGCTGTTGTCCCGGGCCAGGCGCATGGCGGCAAGCTCGATGCGGCCAGGATCGTCCGTCGTCATGGCCCGTCGCAGATCATCGTGCGTCAAGGACCAGGGGTTCCCGTCCCCGAAGGGCTTCAACGCCTGGCGAATGGAAGGCGCATCCGGCTTCGGCGCATTGAGCGCGGGGAACAGGTAGTCCGGCTCTTCAAGTCTGAGCAGGCGCGCATAAACCGGCGCGCTGCATCTGAGCGTCAGGGCATGTTTCCCCTCGGGCACCTCGATGTAGGCCTTCTCCAACTGGCCCAGAGCTGCCTTTCTCCCGCCCACGAACGCCCGCCCGCCGACATACAGCGGTTGAACGGTATCCAGGCTGCTTTCGAAGACCAGGACCTTCCATGGCCGGCCATCCAGCATGACCTCGATCCGGTAGTCCTGGTGTAACTGGGCCTCGCTGCTTCCGTAGAGCAGCCTGTTTTGAAGCTGCAGCCTCGCAGGCCCCTGGAGCTTCACATGCGTATCCGAACCAGCCGGCAGCAACCAGAAGGTTCTGGCGCCGCGCTGATCGGCACGCCGAATACCCACGCTGCGGGCATCCAACTCGATGACTCCGCGGTAATGCAGGCTCAACCCCAGGGACTCACGCCGTGAAACGAAGAAGGCCAGCTCAAGGGGATCCTCGGTGTTGGCCACAAGCCGCACCATGTATGAGCGAACCGTTTGCGGATCAATGATCAGGGAATGCCGATCGGTGGTCGACATGGGGCTGACCGCCATGAAAAGACCGCTGCCATCGGAGATCTGGACGCTGAGCTGCTCGGCGGAAAGGCTTTCGTCCGGCCGGTAGACGCGCAGCACCTCCCCGGCCGGAACCTGCAGCACGATGCCACGCCCCCCCTCCAGGCTTGCGACATGCATGTTCCTGGTGGGGGAATAATGCAGCGGAGCGCCCATGATCCACCAGGGTGCGCCTTCAATGTTGTCCCAGCGCAAGGGATGCTCCAGGCCATCGACCATGCGCGCCTCCACCCGGTCCACCTCGGCCTGTAACGAGGCCGGGAGCAGAAGCGATGCCGCCAACAACAGGCAGATTGCGATCGGCTTTCTCATCTCCAGCCCTCCTCAATGCACCGCTGGAAGCGGTTTCGCATGAACCAGACATCACTGAGTTTCTTGCGTAACGACAGGCTCATTTCGACATGCACGAACCCCACGAATCCCATGGCACGCAGAGCCCGGGCATTGCGATTGCTCGTAGCCCCAAGCTCCCCGACCTCGTCGGGAAAGACCCGCGATGCCCCGACGAGCAGATCGTCGAGACATGCATCAATGCGCTTGATGATCACGCTTGCATGCAACGTGCCATTGCTCAGGATGACATCGGCGCTGGCTGCATCGACCTGTCTGCGCTTTGCGCTGCTGAACCCGTGCAACTGAATGACGCCGCCGGAAGGGTTGGCCTGCGCAAAGGCCAGCATGAAGGCCTGGAAGAAGCTGATGTCCTGATGCGCCACGTCCGAGCGACCGCCATCGAGCTGGTAGCGATGCGCCGTGTTCCAGGCGACAGCCGCAAAGCCCCCCTCCTGCATCCATTGCGCCGCCAGCTCCCTGGTGTAGCGATCGAAAAAGCTGTGCGGCGCCTGAAGCAGCAAGGGCACGCCTTGCCGTCGGATGGGCCATCGCACGGCGAACAGGCCTGCCCCGCGATGACGAACATCCTCGATGAGCACCCATGACTGATTTTTCAAGGGCATGCGAATGACGCGAAAGCCAAGGCTCTCCAATGTGTCGCACGGGATGCGCCGCCCCTCGAACAACGCCAGAAAGGCCTTGCGCGCCTGTTCAAATGCCTCGGGTGTTGGCTGCTCGTAATGGGCGCCACGGCTGGCTTGTGAAAGCCGATCCAGCAACACGGGCGAGGCGGCGGCCAGACATGCGGCAGGAAGCGACAGCGCACAGGACAGCATGCTAATAATCCACAGCATTTTCAATCGCTGCCTCCTCGACCATCTGGCGTTCTTCATAGACCCCGGGCAACACATTGGTCAGGGCGACAAAGCCCTGCGCCCCCTGCTCCAGGTCCAGCGAAATGACGTACCTGCCCGGAGGAAGATCGGCACGCAGCGGGATGAAAAAGGATTGCCCCATGTCCATGTACATGCCGGCCTTGCCGAGCACGGGGGCGCGCTCGATCTGCTCCGGTGGCGCGACGACAAACACGCGCTCCACAAACGTCCAGCCATCCAGACGGCGATAAAAGGGGCGCTTGGCACCCGCGATGCTCACATGGACCCTGGCAGGCAACAGGCGACCAGCCGGCATGAACAGGCGCGCCGATAGCACCTTGTCCTTCTCTGCGGCTGATTTCTCGATCACGAAGCTCAGCGGGGTCTTGCCGACGGGATAGACCAACCGCTTGATGTACACATGTTCCATGGCGTTGGCATGGCTGATATAGCAGGTCGTCGTCTGATCCGCCTGAAGCAACAGACGATGCCTGCCGGCCTTGAGCGGGGGAAGCCTGATCTCCCCGACAAGCCCGGCCACATCGAGGTGGGCATAGCTGCGGCCATCCACGCGAAGGCTTATCCTTCCGGCTCGCGCCGTGGTACGGATGAAGATCAGGTTTGGCCTCATGACACCTGTTTCACTGTCCAGCACGACCTCGATTTCCCGTCCTTGTTCAAGACGAAGGTAGAAGCCGGGCAGGGATTGCTTGCGTGGCGGCAATGGGCTTTCGCGGGGAACAAGGAGCCAACGGGCGTGGTGACGCCCTTCCGGATGATAATCCTGCCAGTGATACTGGCCGGCCATCAGTGCCCGGACCTCTTCTTCTGCCCGCGGATGAATCTGGACCTGGATCAACGGTGTGCGATTGCGCAGCAGCAATGACTTGAGGTTCACGGGACGAACACTGAACCAACCCGGAATCCGGCTTTTCAGGTCAAGCGTCCTGGCCACATCGTAATCCTCTGGAACATGCGTGGTCCAGACGAAGCCATGCGGGCGGTCATAGCCGTTCACGCCGAGCGGACAAACAGAACTGAATGCCACACTTGCAACATCGGCGGGAAGCCACAGATAGTGTCTGATCGGATCGGACACCCTGCTGTCGCTCCATCCACCTGTCATGATGTCATAGGCGGATGGAGAAACCGGCGCATTCATCGTACCACGAGCCAGTTCGCGGCCGCTTCGGTCCAGCAGCCGGTAGTCCACACCGCTGCAGGCATCCGGCGCACCCTCCAGCCAGACGCGCCGCACATCAAAGCGCATAACCGTCGGCTGCCCCTGCACATGATGGACACCAAACCTGACCGACTCCTCTCCGGTCAGGTAGATAGCCAGATAAGGATAACTGGGTGTGATCTCCTGTTGTTGGCCATGGCGCATGACAAAGACACGCACGGCGCCTTCACGATTGCTGACGATCTCCAGCGTGCCAGCATCGAGATCCATCTCCACAAGATGACGGGTCCCCTTCCATTTTTCCTCAAAGGTCCTGAAGACCCGCCCCCCGGGATCCATCCAGCGCAACTTCAGCAGGCCGGCTGCATCATCATCGATGTCCATGCCCTCAAACCGCAGCAGCACATGGCCACCGCCGTCCGGGATCGGTATCACGCCATGCCGGGTGTCGGACAAGTACAGACCGAACGGCGGCACGGGCTGGGCAAGCTCGATACCCTCGATGTCGCGAAACGTATAGATTTTCCGGATACGATAGTGTTGCCCGGCCACGCCTGCCGGGCCGACGCCCACCCAGCGCCGGCGGACAAGATTCTTGCGTTCCTCCTCGGTCAGCAGATCAATGTCATAGACATTGCCCCGGGCAAGGCTCTTGCGCTGTTCCGGACTCAACCGGCTCCAGGCCGCCGCAAGCTTGTGCTCGGGCACGCGTTCGGGCGCATACACGCGAAGCACGACGTCGCGAACGCCCGGATCCATGGCCGCAATGCGCACCCTGATGCTGGCGACCTCGGGCAGTCCGCGCAGGCTGATCAGACTGACGCGCCCATCCGTGGGCTGCATCTTCGGATCGATGAAGAACGACGAGGTGATCGGGCCGGAAAAGCGCCGATCCTCGAACCAGGTTACCTTGGACCGGTAATAATGGACGTGATCGCGCAGGATACGGTGCTTGCGATCGAGGAACTGGATCTGAATGGCATAGCCCCATTCGACATCGGTGCCGCCAACGGCTGCATCTGCGGGTATGGTCGCATTGCTGACCAGCCGGATGGATTGCAAGGCCGGATTGACGGGAAAGCGGGTCCATTGCTCGCGATCAAGCACATATCCGATGCTGGAATACGAAGCCGCAAGACGAAGCTGGTCCACGGTTCTGCCCCCCGCCTGCCCTTGCAACAGGCTCAGTTGAGGCCAGGCATACCACATCACCATGCCCAGGATGACCAGCAGCAACACATGATGGTGTCGAATGATCCGCATCTACCGGCCCTCCTGCAGGAACAGCCAGGCGGCACGCGTGACGACAAACCGGTCGACGACCCTGTCGGGCTCCCCTGAGCGCAAGGCATGAAAGGCGCGTCCGATCTCGCGGGGAACCAGGTTGGCCACCAGCACAAGCTGCTGCCCCTCCCTGACCACGAGAAAGGACTGATGCGTGTTGATGTCGAGCAACCTGCTGAAGGCATACCCCGGCCATTCCCGCGTCAGGGACTGCAGGGCCACGATGTCCTGACTGGCGATATAGCGCTCAATGGCCTGCTTGAGTCCCGGCGGCACCTGCTCTTTCGTGCCCCAGCGGTGGGTTGCGAGATATTCCCGAAGCTCGACATCCACCTGCGGCAGGCCAAGCGCCCGAAATTGCACGGCCTGGGCGAAATTCTCGTTCTGCTGCCGATAGCTGTATCGGGTCAGAGAGGAAAGCCAAAGCACGGCAAAGGTCTTGTTGCGCGTCTGGTTCAGATACAAGGATTGCGGCAAGGCACCGACCTCATAGCCGATCGTGTCCGGCCTGCCGTCCACGATGCGAACCTTCAGGCCGTCATCAACCATGGCCTGGTAGAGTCTCTGCTCCAGATCCGTCTGCTCCGATGGATCGATGACCCCGTCGCTGTAGCCGACGAGCACATCGGCATCGGGCAGCCTGGCAACATTCGGCTTGGCACCAAAGCCGCGACACTGGATGACCAGCATCGGGGTGGCTCCAGCCTCCCTCAGAAGGACTTGATTGACCAGGTTGAAGACATTGGCGATGTTGCGGATCTTGATCAGATCCGAGGAACGGTCCAGGTTGGCCTCATGATGGGCGCCCCCAACCAGCAATGCGCGCGCCCCCAGCCGCTTGAACAGCGAAACCCCGTATTCGAACGTGCTGACCTCGAACAGGGGCCTTGGCACCTGGATGATGGCCTCATTGCGGGCCGTTGGCGAGAACACATAGGTGCCCCAATAGCGCCTTTTTTCCCTGCCGGGATTTTCATTCAGGATCAAGTACTGGTCGCCGCTGCGCCTTTCCGTATAGCGGATCAGCTGATAACCGATCACCGATGCCGAGGAGGCCAGGGATCTGAGTTCCTGTTTGCCCTGCTCGGTCCACTGTCCTTCTCGAAACTCTTCTCGCATGATCTGCAGCAACGGAGAGACAATCTCCCGATCGATATAGAGCAGATGCTCCTGCCTCGGAGGTACATAGGCATTCGATCCCCGCTGCGCGATGTTGATCTTGCCATTCAGCAGCCAGTCCTGCAGATAGCCATCGATGCGTTGCTCCCCGATCTCGCTCTGGATATCGGTCTTGCTGACCAGAAAGCGGGCCATCAGGCGGCGAACATCCCTGGCGTTCAGATAAAGCTCGCCGAAGCCGGCCTGCGTGTAATCCCGCTGGATGTTCCGAAAGGGCGTCATGTCCCAGGAAATCTGAAAATCGCCCAGCATGTGCTTGAGCAAGGCCAGATCCAATGAGGCGGGCAAGGCCGTCTTGACCCAGAGTTTTGTGGGCAAGGCAGGCAGATCGATATCGCTTTCCCGCTTGCGCACGCCATAGAGCGCACGAGCGGTCTCGAGGGAGTAGCCACGCACCTGCAACACATCGCGGGCCGCAAAAACCCTGTGAAAGGCCTGAAAACACAGATTCAGATTGCTCGTGACATCAGCCGTTCCGTTAAGGTTCACCTTGCGCGGGGCGCCGGCCACGGCCATGGCCCGCCCATGCATGCTCAGAAAGACGACCAAGCCGGCGTTCAGGGCGCCCCGTTCCGAAACGGGCGATGGCACCTCCACAAGCAGACCCCGTGGCTGCTCAAGGTCAAGCACGTAAATGCCCCAGCCGCGATCACCTGTCGGCTCATGGATGTAAAGATAATGGTTCTCCAGCAGGGAAATCCGATAGCCAATGGTGGCCAGGGCTGCATTGGCCTCGTTGAGAAGCTCGGGGTCACGCCGTCCAATATAGGCCCTGAGGGTCTTCATCGCATTGGTGAACACATCCAACTGGGCCGGCAGCGGCTCCTCAAAGCTGTCCTTGCTCCAATGTCTGTACAGTCTGATGCCGTCCTTGCGCAGCCGGTCGGCCAGCAGCACGCCACTCTCCGACTGAACCTCAAGCGTTTCCATGGCACCCGCCCCTGGCAGATGCCAGCCCAATGGGCTTGGCAGCAGGGTCAGGGAAAAGCCGATCAGGGTGGCCATGACGATGGCCACCAGTGAGGTCTGCAGCACGGCCCTGGCCATGCGCATCGCTATGCCCTTGTCGTACATCTTGATGGCGATCAAGGTTGAAAGCAGATACCCGAATCCGAAATAGTCCGTCACCTTGACCTCGGGCGCCAGCCAAAGCAGGGCATAGGCAAGCAGAAACTTGTAGGCAAAGGAAAGATTGAAGAACAACAGAATCTTGCGCGCGCCCTCGACACTCGCGGTCCTGAACAGCGGGGAATTTAGCACCAGCCGCGCAAGCAGCAGGATGACAAAGGCCTCACCAATGGAAGCCAGGATCTTGATGGGCTGGAACCATTGCATCGCGATCAGGGCCGGAATCAGGATACCGCTGAAATCCCAGCCATACCTGAGATTCATGCGGGATGCCACATAGGCCGCCGTAATCAGGATGATGTAGGACTTCGGGCCTGCAAGCACCGAGGAAGCAAGCTCCTCATAGAGATAGCCGAGATCACTGACGCGGAAGTTGGTCAGTTCAAGCAGACCAAAACGGACGATCAGGTAGGTCAAGGCCACGGACACGCCCAGCGTCAGGGCCCCCTTTCCGAGGCCGGGCTTCCAGAAATGGTTTGCAATCAGGATCACGATGATCAGGCCGAAGCTGTGCAGGTTGTCCCGGTAATCGAAGTGAATGTAGAAGTGCTGGACCAGATAAGCCCCCATCTGCTGGAACAGCCATCCGTCGAACACCACGCGCACGACAATGCTGACCAGGATCAGGGCAAAGAAACGGTCCCGTCCGAACAGTCGGCTCCAGCCCCCGAAACGCGGCAGATACTCGAAAAGGAACCAGACAATGCCGTAGGTGACGACCCCCTCGATAAAAATGGCCAGCACGGACCATGGCTTCAGCAGAAGCAACGGCACGAGATAACCGGGAACGACCAGGCCGGTCAGGGCCCAGCCGAAACGCAGGTTCAGGAAGGCGATCACGAAGACCCCGACCCAGACCGTGGTAATCACCGAACTGGCCAGACTGCCTTGCGGGAATACCTGAAGCGGGAAAAGGTCCATCATCGGGGCTTACAGCGCTTTCAACCTGTCAACCAGATCGGATATTCTGACCGGCTTGAAGAGCACATCCCTGGCGCCGGAGCGGAGCAAGGCCTCCCGAATCTCGGGAAGCGCCCGGCAGGTCAGGATGAGCACCGGCATGTCCGCATGTTTTCGTTCATGGAGCCATTCGAGAAGCGCAAAGGCATCCATGGATGGAAACATGAGGCAGGACAAAACAGCGTCCACGGCGCGCTGCTCGATCATCCTGCGGGCCTGATCCGCATGATCGGGCGCGGCGACCTCAAAGCCTTCCAGCCGCAACGACATGCACAGCAGCTCGCGCAGGCTCTCATCGCCCTCCAGCAGCAGGATTCGCCGGCGGCTAGTCATGGAAAAACACCTTCAGCTTCAGCTCGATCTGCATGCCTTCACCAACCTGGGAATGCGCATGCACCTCACCGCCCCACTCCCTGATGCGGAGGATGGCTTCTCGCATGCTCCTGTACAGTCGGCTTTCAACCGGCATGTCCCCGAACAGATAATCCTTCAGGCGCGCATCAGGCAATCCAAACCCCTGATTGCGGCAGCGAATCGTCAGCCAGCCATCCTTCTCCTCCATATCCACGATCAGGGCGCTGTTCTCCACGGCATCCTCCAGAAGAATGCTCATGGCCGTGCGCACCGCCCAATCCAGCATGCCGCTGTGTTCGGCAAGCACGAGGCCGGCAAACCGCGGCAGGTTCAGCCGCAACTCGACCTTGTGACGCC
>WFOK01000060.1 GCA_015488115.1 Mariprofundaceae bacterium | reverse complement strand
TCGGTTTCAACCGGATCCTCCAGTGAGATCAGCCGCTTGCCCTTGCCGAGAAGATCCGAGATTACGCTGACCATGGTCGTCGATTTGCCGCTGCCCGTCGGCCCTGTAATCAGCACCAGACCATGGTCCGACTGGCAGATGTGCTGCATACATCGGAAATCCTGTTCCGCCAGGCCAACATGCCTCAGGGAAAGCGCCTTCTTCTGCTTGTCCAAAATGCGCAGCACCAACGTTTCTCCGCCAATGCTGGGCACGCAGGACACGCGAAACTCAACATTGCGATCCGGCAGGCGCACACGGATGCGACCGTCCTGGGGCAGGCGATGCTCGGCAATATCCATCTTGGCAATGATCTTGAAGCGGGTCACCAGCGGGTTGAGCAGACTCCGGCTCAAGCGCATGACCTCAGCCAACACCCCATGAATGCGGAATTCAACGATTACCTTTCCTTCTCGCACAAAGATATGAATATCGCTCGCCTCTGCTTCCACTCCATCGACCATGAGCCGATTGGCAAGGCGCACAATCGGAGCCTGCTCGGCTTCGTTGGAAAGCACATCGATCGATTCGACATCTTCTTTATTGTCATCATCATAATCTATCGCAAACTCTTCTAAGTCCGCATCACTCTCGGGATAATAAAATTTGATCTTTTCAATGATCTGCTTCGATTTGGCCACGAGGATGCGGATATGCAGCCCCGTCCTGAACTGCAGCTTGTTGATCGCATCCAGGTTGTTCGGCTCGGCCGTGGCCACCTCGAGCACATGATCATGCACGCGCATCGGCAACACTTTCAATTCAGTCGCCAATCCCGCATCAACGGCCATCAGCGCCTCGGGCTCCGGCTCGACGGTGTCAAGGTCCACGAAGGAAACGCGCAACTGCTTGGCCAGGCAGGACAACATCGCATCCTCATCGACGATGCCCTTTTCAATCAGGATATCCCCGATGCGCTTGCCCTTCGACTTCTTCTGCTCGACCAACGCGGCATCAAGATCTTCCTGCGTGATCAGACCCGCCTGAATCAGCATCTCCCCGACATGCAACCGCTGGCCGGGCCTTCCCTCAAAGCGCTTGACAACCTTCTCGACCGCCTCCCGCGTGGAGAGCCCCTTCTCGACGACGATATCGCCCACGCGCTTGTGTTGCAGCCTGTCCTGCTCGGAAACGGCCTCTTCGATCCGCGCCCGACTCAGATTACCCGATTCCTGCAGAAGCTCGCCAAGCGGCTTGGTCAGCTTGCGGCCAAGCACATTGCCCGAGACGAAAAAGATGCGCTGTACGCCCGGAAGGTCCTGAGGATCCGGATAACCGAAAAAGCCATTGATCTCCGCCTGCTGCGCATTGGTCAGCACCGCATACCTTGCCCCGCTTCTCAGCGTCACCTCTTCGTGGACATCATTGGGCAGGCGCCTGAGCTTGCCCGGTGCCTCCGGTCCTTCATGCAGGAAAAGGATGCACTCGATGCGCTCCAACGGAATTTCCTGAACATTGCCCTGTTCATCGATGAAATCGAGATAGACGGCATTCTGATGGAACGGCCCCGGCAGACGACCCTTGCGCTCCTCGCCATTGTTCAGGCGCACGATGACCGGCATCCGGTGCTCCTTCATGCGAGATCCCTCCCCTTGGACAGGCTCATGCATCCGTCATGGCCGGCCCGTTCTGTCCCGGAGACTTCAGAAAAGGCTCCGGGGACGCTAGCTTGCGTGGCGAATCCAGTATGCAAAGGAGAATGCCGGTGAGCAACAGTTTTGATGCCAGACGCGTGTTGAAGGTCCGCGATCGCAGTTATGCCTATTATGATATCCACGCCGTAGGCGACGTCTCGCGTCTTCCCTACGCCCTCAAGGTACTGCTCGAGAACCTGTTGCGACGCGAGGATGGGGAAACGGTCCGGGCCGAACACATCGAAAGCCTCGCCGGCTGGAATGGCAGCTCCGGCAAGCGACAGGAAATCGCGTTCATGCCGGCCCGTGTGCTGATGCAGGACTTCACGGGCGTACCCGCCGTCGTCGACCTCGCGGCCATGCGCGATGCCATGGCGACGCTCGGCGCCGACGCCCGGCGCATCAACCCATTGGTGCCGACCGAACTGGTCATCGACCATTCCGTGCAGGTGGATGCCTTTGGCACGGATGAGGCCATGAGCAAAAATGCGGCCATCGAATTCGAGCGCAACAGCGAACGCTATGCCTTTCTCAAATGGGGGCAGAACGCGTTTGACAATTTCAAGGTGGTCCCGCCGGACACCGGCATCGTGCATCAGGTCAATCTTGAATACCTGGCGCGCGGCGTCTTTGTCGATGACGAGGGAACGGCCTATCCCGACACGCTCGTGGGCACCGATTCGCACACGACGATGATCAACGGCCTGGGCGTGCTGGGCTGGGGCGTGGGCGGCATTGAGGCCGAGGCCGCCATGCTGGGCCAACCCATCTCGATGCTCATCCCCGATGTCGTTGGCTTCGAGCTGACCGGCCGGCTTCCCGAGGGAGCGACGGCCACGGACCTCGTACTGACCATTGTCGAGATGCTGCGCAAGCATGGCGTGGTCGGCAAGTTCGTCGAATTCCACGGTGAAGGCCTGGATCATCTCCCACTGGCCGACCGGGCCACGATTGCCAACATGGCTCCGGAATACGGCGCCACCTGCGGCATCTTTCCCATCGATGAGGAAACCCTGAACTATCTGCGGCTTACCGGACGCAGCGAGGAGCATATCGAACTGGTCGAGGCCTATGCCAAGGCCCAGGGCATGTTCCGCGACCCGCATGCCCGCCCCGAATACAGCGAAAGCCTGCATCTGGACATGAGCACGATCGAACCCTCGCTGGCCGGACCGAAGCGGCCGCAGGACCGCATTGCGCTGCGTTCATCCAGACAGGCCTTCACCGACAGCCTGGAGCAGCTCAAGCGTGAAACCGGACTGGAATCCAGGGCCGTTCAAGTGTCGATGAACGGCCAGTCCTTCACACTGGATGACGGCGCCGTGGTCATTGCGGCCATCACCTCCTGCACGAACACATCCAACCCCTCCGTCATGCTGGGGGCGGGGCTGGTGGCCAAGAAAGCCGCGGAGCGTGGACTGAAGCCCGCCCCATGGGTCAAGACCTCACTCGGACCCGGCTCGCTGGCCGTGACCGAATACCTCAAGGATGCGGGGCTCATGGAGCCGCTGAAGGCCATGGGCTTCCATGTCGTCGGCTATGGCTGCACAACCTGCATCGGCAATTCCGGCCCCCTGCCGGACGAGGTGTCCAAGGCCATTGCCGAGGGCCATCTCGCCGTCTGCTCGGTGCTCTCCGGCAACCGGAACTTCGAAGGACGCGTGCATCCCGAGGTGCGCATGAACTACCTGGCCAGCCCGCCACTCGTCGTGGCCTACGCCATCGCGGGAACGATGAACATCGATCTCTACCATGACCCCATCGCCACCGATGCCGAAGGTCAGCCCGTGTTCCTGAAGGACATCTGGCCAAGCCAGGCGGAAATTGCCGAGGCACTGACGCATGTGCGCCGCGAACAATTCAGCCGTTCCTACGCCGACGTGTTCGCAGGCGATGACAACTGGCGCAGCCTGGATGCCCCTGGCGACGAGCGTTTCGATTGGCCGCCTGAATCCACATACATTCAGCATCCGCCCTATTTCTCGGGCATGAGCCGGGAGGCCGGGGCGATCGAAGACATCGAACACGCCCGCGTGCTGGCATGGCTTGGTGATTCCGTGACCACGGACCATATCTCCCCCGCCGGCAGCATCGCCGTGGATTCCCCGGCCGGGCGCTGGCTCATCGAACACGGGGTCGAACCAAAGGACTTCAATTCCTACGGCTCCCGCCGAGGCAATCACGAGGTCATGATGCGCGGCACGTTTGCCAACATCAGGCTGCGCAACCGCCTGACACCCGGCACCGAGGGCGGCGTCACGCTGATCCTTCCCGAGGGACGGCAGGCCAGCATTTTCGACGCGGCCATGCACTATCAACGCGAGGGACGGCCGATGATCGTCATCGCCGGCAAGGAATACGGTTCCGGCTCATCACGCGACTGGGCGGCCAAGGGGCCGGCACTGCTGGGCGTGCGCGCGGTCCTTGCCGAATCGTTCGAGCGCATTCACCGCAGCAATCTCGTTGGCATGGGCATTCTTCCGCTCCAGTTCATGGAAGGCGACAATGCCGACAAGCTCGGCCTGACTGGCAGGGAGTCCTTCAGCATCCGAAACCTTCGGGCTGGCAGCAGGACCGTCGAGGTGCATGCCGATGACAAGCAATTCGAGGCGCTGGTCCGCATCGATACGCCCAAGGAATGGGAGTACTATCGCCACGGGGGCGTGCTGCGCTACGTGCTGCGCCAGCTCATCGACTGAACGGAAGCGCCCCGCTGGTGACTGCGGGGCGCATGCTTCCCGGCCATCGACAAACCACGGGCTTCGCGCGTAGACTCCGACCAAGGAGCTGCGCATGAGGACCCTCAGACGGCAACTGATCAGGCTGCTCGATCAGGCTCGCATCGAACAGCATATCCAGACCATTGAACCGCGCCTGGCGGCCCTGCTTGTCCGGCAGTTCATGCGGCTTCTCCCGCTCGGCGAGAAGGAAATCGGCGTGGCCGTGCGCGTGGCCACGATCACGCACAACACGCTTCATCGGCACGTGCTGACACTCCGCTGCCCGGATCAGGCCTTTTTTCTCGATGCCATCAAGGGCTATCTGCTCAAGAAGAACATCACGCCCCTGATGCAGCAGACCATGGTCGCCAGCATGGCCTGCGACGACAAACAATGCCAGATCGAGCTAAGGCCCCCGGGTGAGCATGCACCGTCCAATTTCATGTTCATCGCCCTGCACCTATCCGCCACGCTCGTGCGTGAGATCACGCCGATGGTCAGGGATATCGAGGCCATTCTGCATACGGTGCAGCTCTCCGTGAAAGACTTTCCCACGATGCGGCGCATGATTGACCGCGCCGCGCACTTCCTGCAGAAGGACAAGCCCGAGGAGGCCCGGCTGCTGGCTTGGCTCAACGACGACCGCTATCTGTTCTTCGGTCTGCGCATGGAACAGAGGAGACTGGGGCTGTTCCGGCGCCGGCGCATCACGGCGCATGTAGCGCCCTCGCTGGAAAACGACCTGGCCGGGCTTCCGCCCGCAACGGAGCCCGGCGTCGAATGGCTGAACCTGCCGACGACATGGGAATACCTCTACAGCGCGGCCAATGTCGAGATCGTCCGCATCAGTTGGAGAGCGGCCGGCAGACTGCGCAGTTGCTTCCTCATCGGCCATTTCTCGCGCAGTGCGCGATACACGAACGCCAGTCAGGTACCCGTGCTTCGCCAGCACTGGCAGGCCCTGGCCGGCACGCCCCTGTTGCGTCACTCGGCCTTCTATCACAGGGAGCTGAGGACCATCTTCGACCGCCTCCCGAAGCCTGCGCTGCTCAGCACGAAGGGCGAAGACTGGCTGGCACCGATGCGCTCGACCGTTGATCTCGCGGGACATACGGACGCCGTATGCAGGCTGCTCTACCCGACCGTGCCAGGCCTGCCGATCCTGTACATGGCCATCTCGGCCCTGCGCTTCGGCCCGAACACGATGAGGTCCCTCGTCTTCCGCATCGAACAGAGCATGGGCATCACCATCCTGGGCCATGAAAGCATCGGCATCGGGCCGCATCGCATCATCCTGGCCTTTTGCGCACCGCAGCGCGCGGATGGAAGCCCGATGCAGACCATCGACGAGGCATCGCTGCGCAGGGCCGTCCAGGATACGATCACCTTCTGGAAGGACAGGGCCAAGCAGGCCATCCTCGACCATGCCGAGCAGCTGAATGTGCCCGAGGCCCTCGCCGAGGTCCTCGAGGTGCCGGCCCTGTATGAGCACACCTTCCCGCCTGAACAGCTCTGGCGCGATATCGTCGCGCGCGCGCAAATCGCGCGCGATGGCCGCATTCACGTGCGATTGCTGCTCATGGGCAGAAACAGGCTGGAGATCCACCTGCTCACGGACAGAACGCTGTTGCTGGGCGCAATGGTCAACCGCATTCAGGCCTTCGGCCTGACGGCCGAGCAGGAAACCATGGTCACGCTGGGGCGGGCAGGAGAGCACTTGAACATCAACCGCTTCGTCTGCCGCACCGGGCATGCCTTGGACGAGCATGCCCTGGCCCGGCTCAGGGACGGTCTCGACCAGGTGTTCAACGACGAGGCCGACCACGATCCGATCAACGAACTCGTGCTTGCCGCGGGCTTGCGCGTGGAGGACGTGGCCGTGCTCATCACGCTGCGCAACCATTTGATCCAGCTCATGCCCTCGGCGGCCCGCTCACCGCTGATTGACATGATGCTCAAGTATCCCGCATGCAGCCAGTCGCTCCATGCGTGGTTCATGGCCCGCCATGCCCCGCAACACAATGCCGATGCGGAAGCAGCGGCGCATCAGGGGTTTCTGACCAGTCTCGAACAAGTGCGCACGCTCTCGGAAGATCGCTGGTTCAGGGCCCTTGGCGAACTGGTCCAGGCCAGCCTGCGCACGAACGCGATGATCCGCCAACCGGGCGAGCCCGTGGTGATCAAGATTGAAACGGCCAGCCTGAGCTTTGCGCCCGAACCCGTGCCCTGGCGCGAGTGCTTTGTGCATGGCGTACGGGTTGAAGGCGTTCACCTGCGCGCCGGACCAATCGCCCGTGGCGGCATCCGCCACTCGGACAGGCCAGCCGATTTCCGCACCGAAGTGCTTGAGCTCATGGACACGCAAGTCACCAAGAACGGCCAGATCATTCCCACGGGGGCCAAGGGCGGCTTCATCGTGCGCGATGTGAAGGACGCACAGGACGTTGTCAGGCAATACAGGGCCTTCATCCGCGCCCTGCTGTCCATTACCGACAATCTCGTCGATGGCAGGATCGCGCCGCCTGCGGGCATACGCGTCCCGCCGGAAGACGCCAACGATCCGTACCTCGTCGTGGCGGCCGACAAGGGCACGGCCAGGTTCTCCGATGAAGCCAACGGGATTGCGCAGCAGATGCACTTCTGGATGGGGGATGCATTCGCCAGTGGCGGCCGCCATGGCTACGATCACAAGGCGCTCGGCATTACGGCCCGCGGCGCCTGGGTGTGCATCGCCCAGCATTTCCGCCGCCTTGGCATCGATGCATGGAAAGACCCGATCCGCGTGGTCGGCATTGGGGACATGTCGGGGGACGTGTTTGGCAACGGCATGCTGCTCAACCCGAACATTCGTCTCGTGGCGGCATTCAACCACCGGCACATCTTCCTTGATCCCGATCCGGATCCGCAGCGGGCTCATGAGGAACGGAAACGGCTGTTCAGCGAGGCGGCGGGTTGGGACGCCTATGATGCCTCCGCGATCAGTGCGGGGGGCGGCGTGTTCGAGCGATCAAGCAAGTCCATCCCGATATCGCCCCAGGTGCGTTCCTGTCTGAACATCGATGCCGAGGCCCTGTCCGGCGAAGCACTGATCCGGGCCATCCTCTCGGCGCCGGTCGACCTGCTGTACAACGGCGGCATCGGCACTTACATCAAATCGTCCTCGGAAAGTCACGAGGACGTACACGATCCGGCCAACAACGCCGTACGCATCGATGCAGGACAACTGCGTTGCCGCGTCGTGGGAGAAGGCGGCAACCTGGGCATGACGCAGAAGGCAAGGCTGGACTATGCGCGACAGGGCGGACTGGTCAACACCGACGCCATCGACAATTCTGCCGGCGTGGACATGTCGGACCACGAGGTCAACCTGAAGCTGCTGTTCTCGTCCGTGCCCGCGCTGCGTCTTTCGCAGAAGCGCCGCAACGCGCTGCTGGCAGCCATTGCTCCCGAGGTCACCGAACAATGCCTGCGCAACAACCTGTTGCAGTCCCGCGCCCTGCACGCTGCCGAAATGGACACGCGCGCCCATGGGCCGAGGTACCGCCGCCTGGTCAAACGGCTGCATGAGGAAGGATGGCTGTCTGACGAAAAGATTGCCCAGCCCATGCAGGATATCCGCTTTGATCGACCCACATTGGCCGTGCTGCTGGGCCAGGAAAAAAACCGCGTTCATGCCTGGCTGAACAAGCATCAATTCGCGGCGAACAGCCGCTTTGCTGGCCAATTGCTGCTAGAATACTTCCCGCCGACCGTGCGCCGGCGTCACCATGAGCATTTCGACCATCATCCGCTTGCCGATGAAATCGTGCACACCGAGGCGACCAACAGGGTCATCAATGAGCTGGGCATTGCCTCGGTGCAGCAGCTGCAGACCCTGTTCGACCATGACGTGGGGACGCTCGTCGAGGCATTGCTGATCAGTGCCTTTCTGCTGGATGCCAGGGACCTGATGGACAGGCTGTGGGAAGAAACCGACGATGCGGACACGGCCGCCAACCTCGTGCAGGAGGTCCAGGAAGGCGTGCTTCAATTCGCCGAGGAACTGCTGCGCATCATGTCCATTGGGGAGATTGGTCAGGAGCTGCTGGACCAGGTCCACCGCGGATTTCAGCGCTTCCGACGCCGTGCGGGACGCAGGACCGGTCATCCGGCAATGGCCGCAGGGCTTGCCGAATCCCTGCGCACGGAGCTGCAAACTCTGCTGGAAACGGCTCAATTTGCCTGCACGTTGAGATTCGCTGCCGCGCGCATGTCCATGGCGCGCGTGCTGAAGGCAGCGGCATGCTGCATCGAAATCTTCCCGTTCACAGACATCGAGCAACTGTTTCGCTCCCAGGTATGGGGAAGCGACGAAGTCCACGCCCTGCGCAGACTCTGCCTGCGCCGCATCACGCGCCTGAAGGCCGCCGCCATCGAGCGACTGCTGGCCCAGAAGGGTGACGACTTCCAGCGCACGGCCCACCGGCTGTGGTCAGGGCATCCCTGTTGGGACCATGTGCGACGCCCGGTTCAGGAGAGGAAGCCGGGAGAGCATGACGAGGCCGTTCGCATCCGTTCCCTATTGCTGCTCAACCAGATCGAGGCCCTGATCGCTGACTGATGCGCCAGGCCGCCGGCAGGGCCGACAAAGCCAGCACGGAGCAGGCCAGAAAGGCCACCATGTAGCCATGGCTCTCGACAATCCATCCTGCTCCCATGATACCCAATGTGCCGCCGAGCCCGAATCCCATGGCCGAATACCACCCCTGGGCCGACGACTGACGACCAGGAGGAACCGCGCGGCCGATCCAGGTGACCGCGGCAATATGGAAGGCCGCAAAGCTGGCCGCATGCAGGCATTGCAGAAGCCCCAGCAGCAGCCAGTGCGTGCCGATAGCCATGCCCGCCCAACGAATGGCGGCAAGCATCAGGCAGGCCGCGAACACATGCCTCGGTGCCTGCCGCTGAAGAAAGCCGCTCCAGCACCACATCAGCAGAACCTCGGCCAGAACCCCGAGCACCCAGAAGCCCCCGATCTGCCACTGTGCATATCCCGCATCGGCAAGATACAGGCTGAAAAAGCCATAATAAGTGCCATGCGAGGCCTGCATCAGGAAGCCGGCCAGCAACAGCCAGCCCAGCAAGGCCCCCGGCATCGGCCTGCCGCCCTGTGTTTCGGCGGCAGCCGGTGGGGGCGCCGGAAATCCCCGGGCGGCCCAGGCCATGGCCAGCATCAGCACGGCAAGCCACCACGGAAAGTCGTCCAGATGGGAACCGAACCATGCGCCCCCGGCAAGCGAGGCGGCGATAAACCCCAATGAGCCCCAAACCCTGAGACGACCGTAATCGACGAGCGCGGCCTCGGAAATGCTTACGGAAAGGCCATCGGTGAGCGGCAGGACGGCCGCCCAGAGAAAACCGAACAGGAAGATGCTCATGGCCATGGCCCAAAGCGCATGCATTGGCAAGAGGCTCCATGCCAGCAAGGCAGCCATGAGGCTCGACATCACGATGAAACGGCGAACGGCCCGCGGATGCCGGCCATCCAGCAAGGCCCCAACAACCGGCGGCGCCACGACCTTTGCCGCGGCAAGCAGGCCAACAAGCACGCCGACCTGGCCGGCCGCAAGCCCTCTGGCGTCCAGAAACACTGGGAAAAAGGGCAGTAGCAGCCCCATGGCCGCAAAATAGGCCGCATAGAAGGCGCGGATGCGATGCAGGGAAAGTCTGTCCACCGACAGCGATGGTAGCCCCTGTTACCCCCTTGTCATCACCGCTTGCATCAATGACCCTGCCGGGCAACATAATGCACATGCGCGCGATGCCGATCCTGATGATGCTGGCCATGGTCGCCTGCACGCTCAATGCCAGCGGCCTCAAGCTTGCGCCGGGATGGAAGGCCAGGTCGATCATCGTCTGGCGCGAGGCGCACCCGGACATGATGGTGCTGTCCGCAGACAGGCGCTGGCTGTATGTCAGCTGCGAGACCGAAGCCCACCCGCGCACGCCCAGCCTGGCCGTCTATGACATGTCAGGCGGGCACAATCATGTGCTCCTGACCGGCCTGCATCGCGCCGACGGACTGAAGCTTGCACCCGACGGCAGCCTCTGGCTCGGGGAAGAGTTCGAAAAGGGGCTGATCTGGCGCATCGCCCAACCCGACCGACTGCCCTACGAGCAGTTTGTTGACCGACGCGCCATGGAAAGCAGCCATCCATCGATTGCTCCGCTGCCGGCGGCCGGAGCCTTCGCCCATGAGGGCATGGCCTTTTCCTCTGACGGACGCTTCGCCTATCTGGCGGATGAATTCGAACAGGGCGCCGTATACCGCTTTGCGCTGGCGAAGAAGCAACTGGATGTGCTGACCGACAAGGGATGGGTGCGCATCGAATTCCCTGACAACGCGCGGCTGAATGCCAGGCATCTCGGCGCACGGGCCTTCAACCGCATCGAGGACATGGAAACATTGCCGGACGGCCGCGTCCTGATGAGCGAGACCGGAACGGGTCGCATCCTCGTTCTCGACGACCGCGGCCCATCACCCGTCGTCGAGACCTATCTCGAACAGGCCGGACTGGCGCATCCGGACAATCTGGCATGGGATGAGCAGCGACGGTGGCTGTGGATCACGGACGACAGCCACCCCTCGCTGCTCTGGCTGTGGGATGGTCGCCATCTGAGCGAGATCGCGCGCCACGATCAGGCCGAGATCACGGGTGTGATCGTGGATGGAGACAATCTTTACATCAATCTTCAAAACCGCAACGGGCCAGAGCTGACGCTGCAGCTGACACCGCCCCCTCCCATTCCATGATCGAGGACTGGCTCAGTCTGGTTCTTCGCCAAGGCATGCTCTACAGCATGCCGGTGCTGCTCAGCCTGAGCGTGGTCGTGCAGGTCGAGGCGCTCCGTGCACGGGAGGCCTCCCCGTTCGCGCGATTGCTGGATGCTAGGACATGGTTGCCGCTGCTGACCGCGATCCTGTTGCATCGCGGCATCATCGTGGCCTTTACGCGACCGGCCAGGCCCGGCATGGACCTGGCCTTGCTCCGGTTTGGCCTGCATGCGCTGCTCTGCCTGATCGGCTTCCTGCTTTTCGCCTGGAGCCAGCATCATCCCCCCGCCTATGGGCTGCCACCGATGCATTACTGGTGGTCCAAGGTGCTGATGTTCTTCAATCTTTGCATGTGCGCCATGCACCTGCTGCCGCTTCCCGGCATGCTCATCGGGGAATGGATCTGCCACCGCTGGCTGCGCCTGCCCGCCTCGGGTTACGCGAAAAGCCGCGGCTGGAGCTTGGGCCTGGCCGCGCTGGCCGGAACACCCCTGCTGGACATGCTTGCCGGCAGCCTGCTTATCTTTCCCGTCTATGAATGGATGGCCACGGTAGCGGCCCGCCTCTAGCCCGGATGTTTCATGTGAGCGCGAATGGAGGCGTCCGGATGAGCGAGGCCAGGTCGCGCATCCGCCCGCACAGACAAGCCAGGCGCCGCGAAATGCAGGATGTCCGTCTTCAAGTCATGCGTCCATGCCGATGCAATCCCTTTTTGGGCTTTCGACATTTCAAATCCCGGCGCATGGTCATCATGAAAATCCGGGCTAGCAGCGCGAATTCAGGAGCGTCAGCATGGCCCGCCCCGCATGAAACCGCAGACGGGCATGGGCCGCGTGTGGCAGATGAAACGAGGAAAGCCGCGAGGCATCAAGCTGCAAAACATGACAAAGCAACAGACGCATGACGCCGCCATGGGTGATGAGCAGCACGTGCCCGGCCGCAACCCCCGTCAACCGATCCAGGGCCCGGAGCACACGGCTGCGGAACGACCGGAAGGATTCCCCCCGCGGCGGATCGACCCTGTCCGGCTCGGCATAAAAGCGGCGGAAATCGGCATGCCCGCGCAGAAGACGCACATCGCCACGCTCCCATGAGCCGAAATCCATCTCGGCCCATCCCGTGTCCACCTGCAGCGGGATGCCCGCATGGCCTGCATACACGGCCGCAAAGGATGCGCAACGGCGCAGAGGGGAACTGATGACAAGATCCGGCCTACGCGGGCCAGGCAACGCGTTCACCTGCTTCCACATCTGGATCCAGCCCCGGTCATGCAGGGCCACGTCGCTGCTGCCGACAAGCCGGTGTGGCCCAAGCTCGGTTTCACCATGACGCAGCACATCGACCGTCAATGGCCTCATGCACGGGTGCTGACATGGGCCGACTCGAACGTGGCCATCTGCCCGTGCAGGGCAATGGCCGCATTGAGCAGCGGCACGGCAAGCGCGGCCCCCGAGCCTTCCCCGAGCCTCATGCCAAGATCGAGCAGCGGTTCCAGGCCCAGTTCCCGCAGGGCCACCCGGTGTCCCAGCTCGCCGGAAAGATGACTGGCCAGCATCCAGCCGGAAATCCCGACATCCCATGTGACGGCAGCCAATGCAGCCGCGGCTGAAATGAAGCCGTCCAGCAGCACGGGAACGCCCCGTTCGGCCGCCATCCGGTAAAAGCCCGCCATGGCAGCGATCTCAAGGCCGCCGAGTTCGCGCAGCACATCGTGCGACAGCACATTACCGGCCCTGGCCAGGGCCTGCTCGACGACGGCGATCTTGCGGAAATAGGTGGCATCATCGACGCCCGTGCCCCGACCCACAACCTGTTCCGGCGCGCTGCCGGTAAAGGCGCAGATCATGGCCGCACTGGCCGTCGTGTTGCCGATCCCCATGTCTCCCGCAATGAGCAGGTTGGCGCCTGCGTCGATGGCCCTGTTGGCCATCTCCTGGCCAATGCCCACGGCCTCCCAGTACTCGATCTCGCTCATGGCGGGTTCGCGTGTGATGTTGCCGCTGCCCCGGGCCCTGACCTTGGCATGTTCGAGTTCATCCACATCGGAAAGGTCGGCATCCACACCGACATCGACAACGGAGAGCCGTGCGCCGCACTGACGCGCCAGCACGTTGATGGCCGCCCCGCCCGAGGCAAAATTCCTGACCATCTGCGCCGTAACCGCCCGTGGATAGGCCGAAACGCCTTCTTCCGTCACGCCATGATCCGCGGCAAACACAACGATATGCGGCTGCAGCGGCTCCGGTATCGGCCTGCCTTGGCGGGCTGCAAACCAGCAGGCCAAGTCCTCCAGCCGACCAAGCGCGCCCTCGGGCTTGGTCAGCCTGGCCTGGCGCGCGAGAGCCTCCGCATAGGCCTTGCGGTCGATGCCTTCCGTCATGAGGCGCCGTCCGGCTTGATGCATACGGGAATGCCGGCCACGATCAGCTCCACACGCCTTGCATGGGCCGCAAGCTGCTGATTGAGTCGTCCTTGTGCGTCACGGAATGCCCTCCCCAAAGCATGATCGGGTACGATGCCCCAGCCGGTTTCGTTCGAAACAAGTATAGACGGTCCTGAAAATTTCGCGAGCGCTGCCAGCAGACGCTCCGTTTCATGCTCGATGGACCGATTCTCGAGCAGCAGATTGCTCAGCCAGAGGGTCAGGCAGTCCACGAGCACGAGTACTTCATGCTCCAATCGCTGCAGGACGCCGGCGACATCCAGCGGCTCCTCGATCGTGACCCAACCGGCCGGACGCTCCCTGCGATGCCGCGCGATTCTCGCGTGCCATTCCTGGTCGGCCGGGTTGTCCCTTGCGGTCGCGACATAAACCACCGGCATGCCGCTCGAGGCAGCAAGATGCATGGCCCGGGAACTCTTGCCGCTGCGCGCCCCTCCCAGGATCAGGGTCATGCCCGAGTCTTCGACGCTCATGCAAGCTCCAGGCCGATGCCGTGTTCGCGCAGCCACGCATGATCCCTCTCAAAGCACGGCAGCACCTGCCCGACCAGCCCCCAGAACCGGGACGAGTGATCAGCATGCCTGAGATGGGCCAGTTCGTGAACCACGACATAATCGCCGACGGCCACAGGCGCCAGCATCAGGCGCCAGTTCAGAAAGATGCGGCCGTCGGCATGACAACTTCCCCAGCGCGTGCGGTAGTCCTTGATGCCGATGCTGGACGGCCTGACCCGCATGAGCCGGGCATAATGCATGGCGCGAGCGCCGAAATGCCGTCCGGCTGCCGCCACCAGCACGCGCCTGAGCTGCTCGCAAACCTGATGCTCGTCGGCATGCTCGGGCAGACGCAGATGCACAACATCATCCCCGAGGGCCTGATGCTCCAGCAAGGGATCGCACTGGATAAGACGGCCACGGCCCAGCACCTCGAGCACGGCGCCGGAACGCAACGGTGTCTGCCGCCGGAGCCTGCGCATGCGCGCCTGTTGCTTGACGATCCAGTCGCTCTTGGCAGCAACCCATGCATGCACCCGATCCTCCGGCACATGCATGGGCGCGAGCACGCGCACGCTCCCATCCCTTTCGACAACAAGGGCCAGCCGCTTGCGCCGCCTCCTGCGCTCGATCGCATACTCAGCCTGCAATGACCACCTCCTGCCTGCGACTCCCGGCAGGCAGCAGCCTCTCGAGACAAGCTGACTCGATCTCACGCTCGAGCACGTCCGCCAGCCGGTCCAGCGAGGCAAGAACCCTTTGCCGGTGATCGCGGCCTTCCCCGCCTTGGTGCCCCATCGCCTGCAGCCATGCGCGCCGAAAGGCGCCTTGCCCGAACAGCCCATGAACATAGGTTCCCCAAACTTGGCCGTCTCCCGAACGGGCGGCAAATGGAAAGCGCGCAGCAGCGCCCTTGGACCGTCCATGATGAATCTCGTAACCGGTGACGCGAACAGGCGCAGGCCAGTCTGCCGTCCGGTCCACACGCCGCAGCACCTTCTCCGCGTGCATCGTCGTCTCAACCGGCAGCCAGCCCAGTCCTTCCAAGCTCCCACCCTCGATACCGCGATCGAGAATCCTGCGGCCGAGCATCTGCAAGCCGCCGCATATCCCGAGCAGACGACCACCATAACGCAAATGCCGCTGAAGATGCGGCACGAACCCCTGCTCCCTGAGCCAGCGCAGATCGGAGGCCACATGTTTGGAGCCGGGCAGCACGACAACATCCGCCGGGGCAAGCTCGCGGGCACGGCGGACGAAGCGGACGCTCACGCCGGGCTCGGCCGCCAGCGGATCGAGATCATCGTGATTGGACATGCGCGGATAGGCCACGACCGCGAGATGGAAAGCGCCCCGGCTATCGCCGTTTGCATGCCGGTAGGGCGCATCCTCCTCCGGAAGCTCAAGCGGCAGCCAGGGAATCACGCCGGCCACGGGCTTGCCGGTCTGGCGGCCAAGCCAGGCAAGTGCATCGCCAAGAAGCGCGCGGTTGCCACGGAAGCGATTGATCAGCAGCGCCTGGACCCTATCCCGTTCGGAAGGCCCCAGCACATCCAGCGTACCCTTCAATGCCGCAAACACGCCGCCACGATCGATATCGCCCACGAGCCACACGGGAACATCGGCGCTCTCGGCAAAGCCCATGTTGGCGATATCACCGGCCCTGAGATTCGGCTCGGCCGGACTGCCGGCTCCCTCGACCAGCACGACATCGTAGGCCGACTTCAGGCTGGCAAACGAGGCCAACACCGCATCCAGCAATCGGGCGCGCCGCTCGCGGAAACGGGACGCATGCAGCCTGCCCGCCACCTTGCCGTGCACGATAAGCTGGGCGGTCTGATCGGCCTCCGGCTTGATCAGGACAGGGTTCATGTGCACGGACGGCTCGATACCGCAGGCCAGGGCCTGCAGGGCCTGCGCGCGGCCAATCTCGCCGCCGTCCACGGTCACGGCCGCATTGTTGCTCATGTTCTGCGGCTTGAACGGGGCGACCCGGATGCCCCTGCGCGCCAGCAGACGGCACAGCCCGGCCACGAGCACCGTCTTGCCCACGCCCGAGGCCGTACCCTGAATCATCAGCGCACTCATGGGCCTGCTGCAGGCAACTGGGCCCCCATCACTCGACGCCGTAGAACGCGTATTCCTCGACGGGTCTGCCCTGCTTGAAATGCTCCTCGACGATGCGGTCGATCTTCTTCTCGTCCAGAGCGCAATACCAGACGCCGTCCGGATGCACGACCATGATCGGACCCTGCTGACAGACGCCCAGGCAACCTGCGCGATTGACCCGAACGGCATTCTCATCCCCCATGATCAGCCCTTCCCGGGCCACCTTCTCCTTCAGATAGTTCAGCAGGGGCATGTTTTCGCCACAGGAGGTGCCACAGCAGAAAATCACATGGCGCTTGTAGTACGGAAGCATCGGCTTGCTCATGAATGGCTCCTTTCAACAATGATGAAGTCAGGACGAAGCCTGTCCATTCCGGAACATCATGCAATCATGAATCCGTATCCCGCCAGCTGCGGCGCTTGGCCACCACATCCCCGATGACGACAATGGCCGGCGATGCGCCGGCAATGGCACCGGTGCGAGCCTCGGACAGCGTGCCGAAAACCTGGCGCTCATGCGCTCCTGTCACATCGTGCAGGATGGCCACCGGTGTATCCGGCCGCATGCCGGCATCGATGAGCCGGCCGGCAATTACGGCAAGGTTCTTCGTGCCCATGTAGATGACCAGCACCGGAAAGGCCGCGACCAGGGCCCGCCAGTCGATGCGCGAACCGGGACTGGCCTCGTGTCCGGTCAGAAACGCGATGCTGGCGTTCACCGTGCGGTCGGTCACCGGAATGCCGGCCATGGCCGGCGCGGCCACGCCGGCCGTGATGCCGGGAATCACGCGAAAGCGGATACCGGCCGCAGCCAGCGCACGGATCTCCTCGCCGCCGCGGCCGAAGACGAACGGATCGCCACCCTTGAGCCGGACGACGCGCTTGCCCGACTTCGCCAGCCGGACGAGCGTCTCGCAGATGTCGGCCTGACTGGCCGAGGGTCGGCCGCCGCGCTTGCCCGCGAAGATGCGCGCAGCTCGCGCATCGGCCAGCGCCAGCACCTCCCGGCTCACGAGCGCGTCATGGACGATGACATCGCAATCGCCGATGAGCCTCGCCGCCGCCACGGTCAGCAGCTCGGCCGCGCCCGGTCCCGCGCCGACCAGCGCCACCTCGCCGGGCTGCAATGGATCGGAGAGTTTCATTCGACCCTGTTCCCGTTCTCAAACATGGCCCGCAAGCTACCCGCGCCGGCCCGCTTGCGAAATACAGCTTGATTGACATTCCATATTCCGGAATCCAGAATTCGGAATATACGAGGGCATTACATGGAACTACGTGCACAGGATATTTACGTGGCGCTGAAACTGGTCGTTCTCCGAAACAAGCCGCAATCGATGCAAGGCATCGGGGAGTCTATCGGCATGAGCGCATCGCGGGTGCATGACGCCATGCACCGCCTGATGCGAGCCAGGCTGGCGCTCAGGGATGGCTGCTACAGGCCCGTGGCCGCAAATCTCATGGAATTCCTGGCACACGGTATCCGCTTTGCTTTCGTGCCGGACATCGGCGGACCAACCCGGGGCATCCCCACGGCCGCCTTTGCCCCGCCGCTCGACAGGAAACTGATGGTGTCAAATGATCCGCCATACGTCTGGCCGCACCCGGAAGGAAAGGTGCGCGGCATCGCCTTCTCCCCTTTGCACAAATCCGCCCCTGTTGCGGCGCAAAGGGATCCAGACTTTTATGAACTCCTGGCCCTTGTGGATGCCGTTCGTGGCGGTCGAGCGCGCGAGCGGACGATGGCCATTGAAGAACTCAACAAACGAATACTCAGCCATGCAGCGGAATGACCCGAACCTGGTTATGCTGGAACTGGCCGCCAGAGCTCTGGGGCCACTGACCAAGGAAGTCGTTTTTCTCGGCGGTTGCGCCACCGGATTGCTGATCACGGATGCCGGGGCACCGCCAGTCCGGGCGACACGGGATGTGGACGTCATTGTCGAAATAGCAAGCCTGCAGGAATACCACGCCCTCTCCAAAAAGCTACGCGCCCTGGGCTTTCATGAAGACCAGAGCGATGGAGCTCCGGTTTGTCGATGGATTTACCGGTCGCTCGTCATCGACCTCATGCCGACCAGCCCGATCCTTGGCTTTGCCAATCGCTGGTATCCCGATGCATTGCGCACCGCCGGGTCGATTCAACTATCCAATGGCGTCAGCATCCGCATGGTAAGCGCGCCATTCTTTCTGGCGACCAAGCTGGAGGCGTTCCACGGGCGCGGACGGGGCGACTTTATGGCCAGTCATGATCTGGAGGATATGATAGCGGTCATCGACGGCAGGCCCACCATTGTTGAGGAGGTAGCGGCATGCAAAGAGGTCCGGCCCTATCTTGCCCGCGAATTCTCCAACCTGCTCAAAAGCGGCGAGTTTCTGGACGCTTTGCCCGGCCAGTTGCCTGGAGATGAAGCAAGCCAGGAGCGCGTGCCGCTGATTCGGAACCGCATGAAGGAGATTGCTGCCCTCGAAAATCAGGCATGAATCGGAGCTGTTCGCATTATCCTGCGTGACACAAAACCCTGTCCATTCACCAGTGCCACCTCGCCGGGCTGCAATGGAGAGGAAAGCTTCATTCCTGTGTTGTTCCGGTTCGCGGGCATGGCCCGCAAGCTACCCGCGCCGGCCCGCTTGCGAAACATCCCCCGCTGTTCCAAGATTGGTTCTGCCAACAGTCGAGGAGGGCCGCCCGATGCGAGAAAAGCAACCCGTTCCGCTTTTGGCCTTGGATACGCGATATCCAGGAAAATGCATCCACATATATGAGGCGAATATGAAGACCTCACATTCCTCATATTCGGATTGTTATGCGTAAAAGGAGATTACTATGAAGATAATATCGTTATTCAATCACAAAGGTGGAGTAAGCAAGACAACAACGGCTTTTAACTTAGGCTGGATGCTTGCAGAGCAAGGACATAAAACTCTTATTGTTGACGCTGATCCACAATGTAACTTGACAGCCTTAGTTCTAGATTATAATTCGGTAGAAGATATTGAAATATTCTACTCAGATAATCCTGGTTGTGATTTATCAAGCGGGCTAGATCCTGTAA
>WFOK01000059.1 GCA_015488115.1 Mariprofundaceae bacterium | reverse complement strand
GAAAAAATCTCTGTGCTCCGCAAGCTGCCCGCCTTTTTTAATCCGGTATCGAAGGTTCCTTCCTTCGATGTCTCGCATCTGGCCGCATCGGGCCCGGCCCCTTGCTGGCATGCGGGAGACAGCGACGCTAGGCTTGTGGCGAGTAATTCGGGAGTGATGCGGTGACCTTTCAGCAACTGATCTTGACCTTGCAGCAATTCTGGGCCGAGCGGGGCTGCGTGATTCAGCAGCCCTATGATGCCGCCATGGGGGCGGGAACGTTTCATCCGGCCACGTTTCTGCGCGTTCTTGATGACGAGGCCTGGAGCACGGCCTATGTTCAGCCCTGCCGCCGCCCAACGGATGGACGTTATGGCGAAAACCCGAACCGGCTGCAGCATTACTACCAGTTCCAGGTGATCCTCAAGCCCGCACCGGAGGACATCCTCGAGGTTTACCTGGCCTCGCTTCGCATGATCGGTATTGATCCTTCGGTTCACGACATCCGCTTTGTCGAGGATGACTGGGAATCCCCGACCCTTGGAGCCTGGGGGCTTGGCTGGGAAGTGTGGCTCAATGGCATGGAGATCACGCAGTTCACCTATTTCCAGCAGGTTGGAAGCGTCGAGCTGAGCCGCACGCCCGGCGAAATCACCTATGGCCTTGAGCGCCTGGCCATGTATCTGCAGGGCGTTGAAAACGTGTTCGATCTGGTCTGGGTCGAGCGCGGGAATGACCGCGTGCGCTATGGAGACGTCTTCCATCGCAACGAGGTCGAGTTCTCGATTTACAATTTCGACGAGGCCGATACGGCCTGGCTTCACGAGCAGTTTGACCGTGCCGAGCGCGAATGCGCCAGGCTGACTGACAGGGGCCTGGTGCTGCCGGCCTATGAAGAGGTGATCAAGGCCTCGCATGCCTTCAACCTGCTTGATGCGCGCGGGGCGATCTCCGTGGCCGAGCGTCAGCGCTTCATCGGGCGCGTGAGAACCATGGCGCGCACGGTGGCCAGGGCCTATCACGGCGTCGGGACGCATGAAAAGGTAAGGACATCATGACAGGAAAACGGATACAGGAGTCCGGCATGGAGCTTGCGCCATTGCTGGTCGAGATCGGCTGCGAGGAAATCCCGGCGGGCGTGGCGCCGCGCATGGCCCGCGCCTTGCGTGACGCCCTGGAACAGTGCCTGCGGCAGGCCGGCATGGAGGTTGCCCTGCGCTGGGGGGCCACGCCGAGGCGCCTGATCGTGCATGGAGAGCATTGTCCGCGCATGCAGCCGGACCGGGAAGAGGTGATCTGGGGGCCTCCCGAACGCGTGGCCTATGCCGATGGCGAGCCGACCAAGGCCGCGCTGGGCTTTGCCAGGAAGGTGCAATTGCCGCTTTCGGCCTTTTGTCTGGCCGAGAAGGGCCATCAGGGGCGCTACATGCGTGCGGTGCGAAGGCTCAAGGGGCGGCCTGTCACGGAGATTCTGGCAGAGGCCCTGCCCGACATGCTCAGGAGCCTGCCCAGTCCAAAGCGCATGCGATGGCAGGATGGCGATGCCAGAGAAGACACGTTCATTCGGCCCATTCGCTGGATCGTGGCCTGTCTCGGGCATGAGCCCATTGCATTCGTTTATGCCGGCGTACGCTCCGGCCTTCGTTCCCGGGGACATCGCATCCATGGCGCAGAAGGCCCGATCGATGTGAAGAACCCATGGCAATGGCTTTATGACCAGGGGGTCATGGCCGACTGGAGTCTCCGGCGCCAGCATATCCTTGATGCCCTGCATGCCGAGGCGGAGAACCACCGGGTCGAGCTCGTGGCCGATGATGAGCTGCTTGACGAGGTGACGGACCTGACCGAGTGGCCCGAGGTCGTTGCCAGCCAATATGACAGGAAATTTCTGAAGCTTCCGGAAGAGGTCAGCCGGATCGTGCTCAAGCAGCATCAGCGTTGCTTTGCCGCCCGCCAAGCGGACGGTTCGATGTCCAGCGTGTTCTTTGCCGTGGCCAACCTGCGTTCATTGCAGCCCGAGGTGGTTGCCAGGGGCAATGCGCGTGTGGTGAATGCGCGGCTGTCCGATGCAATGTTCTATTTCGAGCGCGATCCGCAGAAGACGCTGGAGGACCGGGTGGAGATGCTCTCCCAGGTTGTGTTCCAGGACGGGCTGGGCATGGTGGGCGATCAGGTCCGCAGGCTTCGCGGCTTCGTGCTCGACAATGCCCGTTCGCTTGGCGTGGACCCCAACGATGCACAGCGCGCCGCCTATCTTTGCAAGTCCGACCTGACCACGGGGCTTGTCTACGAATTCCCCGAGCTTCAGGGCTACATGGGTGGGGTTTATGCCCGCATGGACGGGGAAAACGAGGCCGTTGCCCGGGGCATTGCGGAACATTATCTGCCTGTTGGCGCCGAGGATTGCCTTCCCGCGAGCCGGATTGCCAGGGCCATCGGCATCGCGGAGCGCGCGGACAAGCTCCTGGGGTATTTCCATGTTGGCCTCCAGCCGACGGCCAGTGCAGACCCATACGGGCTGCGCAGGTCGGCCATCGGGCTGGTCCGACTGCTGGCCGATGAGTCCATGCCGGTGGACATGAGCCTGACCCGGGTGCTGGAAGAAGCCGCCAAGCAGTGGAATCAACAGCGCGTAACCATTGCCGTGGATGAGAAGACCTGCAGGTCGGTCCGCGGCTTCGTCCTCGAACGCTTTCTGGGCATGGCCGAGGCCATGGGGGTGGAGCCCAGGTCCCTTGATGCCGCGCTGCATGCAGCGCAGGAGCTGCCGCTGTACAAGCATCTGGGCGTGGCCCGCCTGCTGTCGGACTTTGGCCGTTCGGAAACGGGGCAGGCCGTGGCTGCCGCGAACAAGCGGGTCGCCAATCTGCTGAAGAAGGCGCCCGCCTCCGGCGGGGAGGTCCGCGAGGAACTGCTCCGCGAAGCGGCCGAGAAGCGACTGTTCTCCGAGCTGGTGGAAACCGAGCGGCATTGGGCCGCTGAACCGGAAGCTCAGCTCCGGCAGCTTGCAGCTCTTCGGGATACGGTCGATGCCTTTTTCGACGAGGTCATGGTCATGGACGAGAATGAGCGCGTCAGAAACAATCGGCTTGCCCTTCTGGGCCGGCTGCGGTGTTTGTTCCTGCGTCTGGCGGATGTCTCGCGCCTGTAGCATGGAACGTTAGCCGGGTTCATGGGCGGTCAGGAAGGCGCCTGGGCGGAAACGATCATCAGGTTGATGGCGGCCTGGCTGCTGCTGGCCGCTGCCGCCGGCTGGGCCTGGCGCCAACAGCTTGGATTGAGCCGTTCCATGCTGCTGGCCTCCTGCCGGGGGCTGATTCAACTTCTGCTGCTGGCCTTTGTGCTGGAATGGATTTTCGATCTTCGGCATCCCATCGTGCAATGGCTGCTGATTGCCGGCTTCTGTATCGTGGCCGCAAGGAACTCCGCATCCCATCACGAGGAAACGCGCATGGCCTGGCTCGCGGCCAGCGTGGGCCTTTTCGCTGCATGTCTTGCATGCCTTCCCTGGCTCGTTCTTTGCGGAGCGATTGAATCGCAAAGCCGGACCCTCATTCCCCTGGCGAGCATGATTGCAGCCAATGGCATGAATGCGGTCTCTCTGATGTTTCATCGCATGGCGGAGGGCGGCCTGGCCGGGGACGGTGTCAGGGCGGCGATGATTCCGCCGGTTGATACCCTGAAGGTGGCGGGTCTGGTTCACATGCCGGGGATTTTTGTCGGCATGATCCTTGCCGGCGCTCCGGCCCTGGCCGCTGCCAGTGCGCAACTGGTGATCCTATACATGATCGTGGCCTCGAGCTTCACGGCGTGCATGGTGACCATGCTGATGATGAACCGTGCCATGAAGGAGCGGGCATGCGACTGAAGGCGATCGAACTGGCCGGCTTCAAGTCCTTCGTGGACCCGACGCGGATCGAGCTGGGTCATGGGATCACGGCCATCGTCGGCCCCAACGGCTGCGGCAAGTCCAATCTTGTCGATGCCATTCGCTGGGTGCTTGGGGAACACTCGGCGCGGCATTTACGGGGCGGGGTCATGGATGACCTGATCTTTCAGGGCTCCGAGCAGCGGGCTCCCGTGGCCGTGTGTGATGTCGAGCTGACCTTTGAGGTCGAGCCGGGCTCGCTTCCCTCCCCCTATGATGAGCTCGATGAAATCCGCATTCGTCGCCGCCTGACCAGGGAAGGCGGCTCGGATGCCTTCATCAATGGCAAGATGGTCCGCATCAAGGATGTCGTGGATCTGTTTCTGGACACCGGTGTGTCGACGCGCGCCTACGCCATCGTGGAACAGGGGGCGATTGCCAGGATGGTCACGGCCCGTCCGGAGGAGCGGCGGCAAATCTTTGAAGAGGCCGCCGGGGTCATGAAATACCGCGCCCGCCGCAGGGAGGCTGAACGCCGCATGAAGGACACGCGGCAGAACCTCGATCGCATTCTGGACCTGCTGGATGAGGTGAGAAGGCAATGCCGCAGTCTCAAACAGCAGGCATCGCGTGCCGAGCGGTTCAAGCAGATGCAGCAGGAGCATGAGCGGCTGCTGGCCGATCGGCTTGCAGCGCAATACCGGAGCATGCTGGCCCAGTCCGGGCAGATCGATGAACGATTGTCCGAGGCGGAGCAGGAAGAACGGAGCCGGCAGCAAAGGCTCGTTGCGTGCGAGCAGGCCGTACACAAGCTCAGAAAGCGATGGATCGAGCATGAATCCAGGGCCCAGGCCGTTCAGGATCAGTTGCGGCGTGCCGAAATGCAGCGTGCGGAGCTGCAGCGCAAGGCCGAGCGCCTGGCTGCCGAACGGCGTGTGCTCGGTGAACGCCGGCGCGGTTGCAAGGAGAGGATGGACCAGGCCCAGCGCCGCATGGAGGGGCTTCAAAGCGAGATTCGAGCCCTGGAACGGGAGCTCGCCGCGCAATCCGATGCCGAGTTGCTGGAACGGCGCCGCCAGGCGGATGAGGCCCTGCAACGGATCCGGCAGCGGTACGCCGAGGCCCAACAGCGGCATCGACATCTGCTCGGTGAGTTCGAGCGCGTCCGGCATGCCGTTGAAATGGCCCGCCAGCAACGAAGTCGTGCCCAGCAGTCGCTCCAGCGCCTTCAGGCGCGCATGGAACAGCTCCGGCAGCGCCGCCAGGAGACGGACCGCGAGCATCAGGCATGCAAGCTTGAAATGGAGCGGATGGAGGCACAGCTGCGGGCGTCGCGGTGTGAGCTTGACGCCATGGAGGAGAAAAAGCTCCGTCTCGAGACGGCATTGGCGCGACAGACCGAAGAGCTCCAGGGCCGCAGGCGCAAGGTTAGGGATCTGGAGCAGCATTTGCGGCGCCTGCAGGGACAGATCGGGGAGCTTTCGGCAAGGCTGGAGCAGAGCGATGTGCCGTCCGAATTGCGGGAGCGCCTGCGCGCCCTGGGTGGAACCTGGGTGGACGAGGCCCTCGAGGTGCCACAGGGCCTGGAGGCGGCCGTCGCCGCAGCGCTCAGGGGAAGGGCGGCGGATGTTGTCATCCCGCTGGCCGGCGATCGGGAATGGCTGCAGGAGCTTTCCGATGCCCCGCTGGCGATTTTTGACGCCGGACGCGCATGTCCGGAGACGGGGAGGCGCGCGAGCCTGGCGGACGCGCTCAAGCTGGCGCCGGATCATCCCTTGTATCATCTTTTTGCACAGACCACCCTGGTGGAGGATATCCGGCATGCGTCGGGCGAGGACGGGGTCTGTGTCAGTCTTGACGGCTGGCGCTATGAGCCGGGCGGCTGGCTTGTGCCTCCCGCCAAGGGCCTGACGGCCAGGCGATTGGCGATGCAGCGGCAACTCAGATCCCTGAATGCTGCGCACGAGCAGGCCTGCAGGGCCTTGAAGAAGGAAGAGGAGGCGTTGTCCCGGTGCGAGCGGGAGGAGATGAAGCTCCGGCAGTCCCTCGAGAGCCTGCGGCGCGACAAGCTGGAGGCCGAGCATCAGGCCCGGAACGCAGAGGCAGGCATGCAGCGTCTGAACAAGCAGCTATCGGCCTGTGGGCAGCGCATGGAGCAGATCCGCGAGGATGAACGGGAAACGGCCAGGGAACTCGAGCACTGGCGCGGGCAGGTGGACGTGCGGGAAGGCGAGAGCGCGGAGGAGCTCGAGCGCGCAAGACTGGCCCTCGAGCAGCAGCAGCAAGGCCTGACGGATACGGAACAAGCCCTGCATGAGGCGCAGGCGCGATTCGCGGAGGCTGATCAGGCCCTGGCCCTTTTTCAGCAATCACGAGCCAGTCGGCAGCGCCATCTCGATCGCCTGCAGGACGAGCTTGCCGGACTGGGCAGGCAGCTGAAGCGGGACAGGCAGGAGCTTGGGCGGATCGAGGAAACATTGACGGCGCTGCAGGAAGATGAAGGCATGGATGACCGTCTGCGCGAGGCCGATCGGCTTGTCGAGGAGGCCCACAAGGCGCTCCATGCCTTGCGACATGAAGGCCATGACCTGCAACAGGAGCAGCATGCATGCGAGCAGCGGGAGCGGGCCTGTCGCAAGGAGCTTCAGGACTGCAATGAAAGGCGCCAGAAGATCGAGCTGGAAAAAGCCGAGGTTCAGGCACGGCTTGAGGATCTCCGGTCCTCCATCGTCCAGCGGCTCAGGATGGCGCCGGAAGCGCTGTTGGAACGGACACAGGATGCGGAGCAGGATCTCGCCATGCTTGAGGCCCGCTGCCGTGAGCTGGAGGAAAGACTGGGCCGGTTTGGTCCGGTGAACCTGTTGGCCATCGAGGAATATGATCAGGCCAGCCAGCGGGAGCGGTTTTTGAAGGAGCAGGCCCAGGACCTTGAAAGCAGTCTGGAGACGCTGACAGACACCATTGCGCGTATTGACCAGACGATGCGGGAACGCTTCCGGGAGGTGTTCGAGCAGACCAATGCGCTCTTCCAGCAGACCTTCCCGCGGCTTTTCGGTGGTGGTCGGGCTGAACTGAGGCTTGATTCCGAAGACATCCTGAATGCGGGGGTTGAGGTGATAGCCCAGCCGCCGGGCAAGCGGTTGCAGGACATCGGGCTGCTTTCGGGTGGGGAAAAGGCTCTGACGGCCGTCGCGCTGGTTTTCTCGATTTTCCAGTTCAAGCCCGCACCCTTCTGCATTCTGGACGAGGTCGATGCCCCCCTTGATGATGCGAATGTCGGCCGATTCGGCGCCATGATCCGGGAATTGGCGGACCGGGTTCAGTTTCTGACCATCACGCACAACAAGATCACCATGCAGCACGCGGATCGCCTGGTTGGCGTCTCCATGCCCGAGGCTGGCGTGTCCCGCATCGTGGCCGTGGAGGTGGGTGAGGCGACGCACTGAGGTTTCCGGCCGCCAGCAGTGGCGATGGCGCTGGTTTTCCTCTACGATGGACGTATCGGAGGGATGGCATGGGTCGGTTTGGCGCGCATTGCTTGCTGCTTGGATGCATCTTGTTCTCGGGTGTTTCGCTTGCGCCTGCAGCCGGCATGCCCCTTGCCGAACAGCGGGCGTTGTTTCCAGAGGCCAAGGCCGCGCTGCTGCAGGGGCGCATGCAGGCTTACGAGCCAATCAAGGCCAGGCTGAAGGATTACCCGTTATACCCTTATCTTGAGATCTGGGAGGCGCGCGGCCTGCTGTCCAGGAAGGGGGATGACCGGCTCATCCCTTCCGTCCTCAAACGGCATGCGGATATCCCGGAGAGCGCCGATCTTCGGCTGGCCTGGGTTCGGTATCTCGCCAAGCATCAGAGATGGGAGGCCGTGGCCGATCAGATGGATCATCATGCCTGGATGAAGCGTGTGCTTCCGGATCTGGCCCGCGTGATCAGATGGCGCCGGGCGACATCGGATGAGCTGCTGCGCGAGTTTTCATCCTTCTGGTCATCGGGAGGTCGAATCACGCCCGATATGGAGGCCTTCGAGCGTCAGTGGCGTCAGGCGGGACATCCGACGCGCGAGGAAACCTGGTCCCGAATCGGCGTGCGGTTCAGGCAGGGTCATTGGAAGGAAGCCGATGTCCTTGCCGCTTCCCTGCCCGAGCGGGATCGTCGCTGGCTGGCATCCTGGAAGAGCATGGCCAACAGGCCGCAGAAACTGCTGCAATGGGAGCATGGGCAAGTCCGCGATGTTTCGGTGGCACGAATGATGGCCGGGGATGTCCTGTATCGGCTTTCGCGCGAGGACCTTCCCCTGGCCTGGAAGGCCCTGGATCATCTGATGCCCCTTTTCGGCCGGGAGGAGGCCATGCTGCATGCACGCAGTCTCGCCCTGCGCGGCGCAAGGGCGCATCGCCCTGAGGCGCGCGCCTGGCTTGGGCGGATTCCCGCATCGTACCAGACGGATGAAACCCGGGCGTGGCAGGTGCGCCTTGCGTTGATTGCACGGGATTGGCCGGGCGCGCTCGCGATGATCGATGCGATGCCTGCGCGTCAGGCGCATCAGGCGCGCTGGATCTACTGGAGGGCGCAGGCCCTGCAACGGCTGGGCGAGCATCGGCGGGCAAGGAGGCTTCTGGCATCCATTGCGCATGAAAGGGGGTATTACAGTTTTCTGGCTGCCCGTGAGTTGGGGAAGGCCTACAGCCTTTCCCCGTCCTCGCTGTCGATAACGCCCGGGGAATTGGCCCGGCTGGAAGATCATCCGGCCATCAGGCGCGCGCATGAATGGTGGCTGCTCAAGGAAGCGAAAAAGGCCGAGCGGGAATGGTTCCATGCGATGGCGTCGAGTTCTGGGGATCCGGAAGCCTGGAAGGCTGCCGCCGTGCTGGCCAGGCAATGGGGCTGGGACGCCATGGCGCTGCGCTGTGTCGCTCGCGCGGGGGCCCGTGATGCCCTGGCGTTCAGGTTTCCGCTGGCTTTTGCATCGGCAGTGCGGGAAGCCAGTCGGGAGACGGGCCTGAGCGATAGCGAGATCTGGAGCATCATCCGCCAGGAGTCCGCCTTTGATCATGCAGCCGTCTCTCGCGCAGGCGCCCGCGGCCTGATGCAACTCATGCCCGCAACGGCACGGGAGCTGGCGCGCCAGCTTCATTGGCAGGGCAGGCCGGATCTGTCGGACCCGGAAACCAATATTCGTCTGGGCAGCCGGTATCTTGATGCCCTTGTGCAACGGTTCGGACGGCTGGAGTATGCCGCAGCTGCCTACAATGCCGGGCCATCGCGGGTGTCCCGCTGGTTGCAAAGGCTGGGCCAGGCGGATGTGCGCGTTTGGGTGGAGGCCATTCCGTTTGATGAAACGCGGCGTTATGTGCAACAGGTCATGGCATTTCGCGTCGTTTATGAATGGCGCAAGCAGCAGCGCCTTGTGAACGCCCGAGAGCAACGCGCCAGGATCGGAGGCTGATTCCCGGGCCTTTGACAAGCTTTTGCGGAAGGGCAAGCATGGCCGCATTAGCAGGAGCCGCAGTTGACGCACGCGTTTTATCGGGATTTTTCCAGGCAGGGCCAGAACAGGAATCGGCGTAGGGGACGACGTCGCGGAGGGCGTTCCCTCCCCCTTCGGCGTGCGCGCCTCTGGCTTGTGCTCATCGGGGTTGCGGGCATGCTGGCCGTCCTTTTCGGCGCCGGGCTTTCCGGCAGCCAGAGCGCCAAGGCGTCCGTGCCGCATGAAGAATGGCTGGAGCCTGAGATCCCCCAGCCTGCCCAGCAGGTTTTGCGCGAGGCCATTCGCAGCGGGGATACGGCGATCACGGCGCTGGAGCGACTCGGGTTCACGCCATCCGAGGCCTATCGCATTGCCAGCGCATCCAAATCCGTCTATGCGCTCAGGGACATTCGGGCCGGGCATTTCTTCAAGCGCGTGGACCAGGGTAAGGAGACCCATCTTTATTACACCATTGACGATCAGACCCGTCTGCACATGGTCACGCATGGAAAAGACTGGCAGGCGATCAAGGAGGAGCGCCCGAGTCTGACGCGGCGGCTCTATGCCCAGGGGCACATTGAGGACAGTCTGTTTGAAGCGGCCGCTCGGGCCGGGCTGGACAGCAGGACCACGATGAATCTCGTGGATATTTTTGCCTGGGACATTGATTTTGCGCGAGACATGCGCACGGGTGACAGTTTTCGGGTGCTATATGACGAGCGCTATGACGAAGAAGGAAACCTGATGGGCACACGCATTCTGGCTGCGGAGTTTGTCAATCAGGGGCATCGTTATCGGGCTGTTCTTTATGTGAAGAAGGATGGCTCTTTCGAATATTACACGCCGGAAGGCAAAAGCATGCGCAAGGCCTACCTGCGCGCGCCGCTCAAATTCACGCGCATCTCCTCGCGCTTTACCCTGCGTCGCAAGCATCCGGTGCTGGGCTTTACCCGCGCCCATCGCGGCGTGGATTATGCGGCGCCTTCGGGAACGCCCGTGAGGGCCGTGGGCGATGGTCGGATCGTCTTCATCGGCTGGAAAGGGGGATACGGTCGTTTCATTCAAATCCAGCATGTCAACCGCGCACATTCCACGGCCTATGCGCACCTGCGGCGTTTTGCCAGGGGCCTGCACCGGGGATCCAAGGTTCGCCAGGGACAGGTGATCGGCTATGTCGGCATGAGTGGCTTGGCAACCGGTCCCCATCTCCATTTCGAGTTTCGCGTGCGCGGCGTGGCCGTGAATCCCTTGACGCTCAAGCGAACCCCATCGAAGCCGGTGCCGGCCGACGAAATGGCCCGTTTCCGGCAGCAGACCGCGCCATGGCTTGCACGTCTCGAGCAGCAGCTTCCCGACGTCATGGCCGTGGCCTGGGAGTGAGTTCATGCTGAAAGACGCAGAAGCATGCCTGAAGCAGGCTCGCAAGGTCTTCGAGATCGAGATAGAGGCCTTGCGCCTGCAGCAACAAGCGCTCGATCAGGCCTTCGTGCGCGCCGTGGATCTGATCTTCGATCTTCGCGGACGCCTGGTCGTTGTCGGCATGGGGAAATCCGGCATCATTGCGAAGAAAATCGCCGCGACCTTCGCCTCGACGGGGACACCGGCCTTCTTTGTTCACGCTGCAGAGGCCCAACATGGTGACCTGGGCATGATTACCGGGGATGATGTCGTGCTGGCCCTTTCGCACAGTGGAGAAACGAACGAGGTGTGTGGGCTGCTGCCCGAGATCCGCAGACAGGGAGCGCCGGTCATCGCGATGACGGGCAGGCGCGAATCCACGCTTGCGCGACATGCCGATGTCGTGCTGCATGTTCCCGTCAAGCAGGAGGCCTGTCCCCTGAACCTCGCCCCCACGGCCTCGACGACCGCAGCCCTTGCCCTGGGGGATGCCCTGGCTGTCGTGGTGCTCAAGCAACGCGGGTTCCGCGAGGATGATTTCGCCCGCGTCCATCCGGCCGGCAATCTCGGGCGCAGGCTGCGAAAGGTGTCCGATCTGATGCATGGCGGGGATGATCTGCCGATGGTTTCCGATGCGGCCAGCTTAAGGGAGGCCATCATGGAGATCAGCGCACACCGGCTTGGCATCACCGGGATCGAGCGAGATGGCCGGTTGGTGGGATGCATCACGGATGGTGATCTGCGCCGTATTCTGCAGGGAGAACATCTGGATCTGGATGCGCCTGTGGCCAGGCTGATGCATCCCGAGCCACGGAGAATCCGCGGGGACTGCCTGGCCAGCGAGGCCATCCGGCTCATGGAACAGCACAAGATCACGGTGTTGTTTGTCGAGGATGAGCGGGAAAACATCATTGGCGTCGTTCACCTGCATGATCTGCTCGAGGCGAGGGTTGCATGAGTGCCTATCAGGATTACCGGTTCCCCATCAAGCGTGCGCGAGGGATCAGGATGCTGGTGCTGGATGTCGATGGCGTGCTGACGCGAGGAGACATCATCATGCGACACGACGGGCGGGAGATCAAGGCCTTCAACGTGCGCGATGGGCATGGCATCAAGATGTTGCAGCGCGCCGGCATCGAGGTGGCCATCATAACCGGCCGTTCCTCGCAGGTCGTGGCCGCGCGCGCCAGGGACCTGGGAATCGATCATTGCATTCAGGGCTGCCTGAACAAGTCCGAGGGGCTGGATCGCTTGCTCGAGCTCACTGGCCTCGCGGCCGAGGATTGCGCCTTCATGGGCGATGATATCATTGATCTTCCCCCCATGCGGCGCTGTCGTCTGGCTCTGGCACCGTCTGACGCCCACCTGCCCGTTCGGCGTTCGGCGGATTGGGTGTCCGGTTTCAGGGGCGGAGAGGGTGCCGTGCGCCAGGCCGCCGAGGCCCTGATTCTGGCCAATGGCGCCTGGCAGCGCGTCATCGAAGGGCGCTATGGCGTGGCTCCCGAAGCCTGCGGATGGGAGGTCTAGGGCTTCTTGCAGCGCAGGATCTGGCGCGGCATCAAGTGGTCGAGCTTGGGCGTTTCCGTCATCAGTCTGCTCCTGGCCGTGGCGCTTGTCGCCACGCACGATGGATCGCTGGCGCCAACGGAGCCATCATCGGGGGCGAAGTCGAGGCAGGATGTGGAGATCGAGAGCCCGGTCATCATCGAGCGCAAGGGAGAGCGCATTGTTTGGAGCCTGAACGCCTCAAGGGCCCGGCAATTGCGCAACGGTCACATGCTCATGAGGCAGCCCACGCTTACCCTGTACACCCGGCACCAGAAATCCATTCCGATCCGCGGAGCCATGGCCGAGTTCGATCCGAAGACCAAGCACATCACCTTCAGGAAACATGTGGTCATGCACTATGAGGACTGGAAGCTTGAATGTGCCGAGCTCATCTATGACAGCATGCGCGATGAGGCGAGTGTGCCGGGGGCATTCGTGGCCAGCAATCCATCGCTGACGGCCAGGGGAAAACATCTGATTCTGCGGCGCGATATCGAACGACTGTGGGTGAAGGAAGGCATATGGATCAAGGATCGCGGTCTGCTGGGACTGGAGATAAAACGATGAATGGACGATGGAAGGCCTTGGCTTCCGCGCTGCTTTTGCTTGCGGCTTGGCCCGCGAATGCGGAAACGCTTGAAATTCGCGCGGATGGCATGACGCTGACGCACGAGAAGAGAGAGGCCACGTTTACTGGCTCCGTGTATCTCAAGCGCGATGATTTCGTGCTCCACTGCGATCGCCTGATTGCTTACTACAAGGAGAAGGACAATGAGCTCGAGCGCGCCCATGCCTACGGACATGTTCGCATGGAGCAGGGCACGACGAAGGGAAGCTCCGATGAGGCCAAGCTCGATTATGTGCATCAGGTGCTGACGCTCATCGGGCATGCCGTCGTGTATCAGCCAAAGGGCAGGCTGGAAGGCCAGACCATCGTGCATGATATCAGGAAGGAAAGAACCGTCGTGCAATCCCCGGG
>WFOK01000058.1 GCA_015488115.1 Mariprofundaceae bacterium | reverse complement strand
TGGAGCTTGGCGTTCGACCCCATCAGCGCGGCGGCCGGCGGCATGCCCGCCTCGCCGTTGCGCCTGCTGCTTTATGGTACGATCGGTCTGACCACGATCCTCTGCGTCAAGCTCGCCGGTATTGTGCTGACAGCGGGGTTCATGATACTGCCAGCCTCCTGCGCCTGGTTCTGGTGCCGCTCCCTGCTGCGCCTCTGGTTGATGAGCGTATCCATTGCCATACTGGGCGCAATGCTGGGGCTTGTGCTGTCGTATGCCAGCGACTGGCCGACAGGCCCTGCGATTGTGCTGGTGTTAAGCGGAACATTCGTTCTGAGCTGGGGGTTGGCATGGCTGAAGCAGCGCGTCCAAAGGGAAGGCTAGCCGGGACGGGCATCCGGCTGATCGCGGGTGCCTACGATGCCTGCATCCTTGTCGGCCTTGGCTTTCTGGCCTTCATTCCCGTCACGGTCGCCGAGCATAGCCTGGGGATCATCCCTCATGCCTTCAAGGTCATGCTGCTGTTCAGCATTGCCTTCGCCTATTTCGCTGGCTTCTGGCACAAGGCCGGCGCCACGACGGGCATGCGTCCATGGAAACTGCGCGTTGCGGTCTGCGGAACCGGCGAACCGGTAAGCCTGCTTGCGGCAAGCATCCGCTTCATCGTGCTGATGCTGACATGGCTCGCGGCGCTCATGACCTTCGTCTACATGCTGTACCGGGACACAGGGCATGCCCTCTTTTTTGTCTGCGCCCTGCTACCGGTGATCTCCATGGCCTGCATGATGCTTACGCCAAACAGGCAGAGCCTGCACGATCTGATCGCCGGCACGAGCGTTTACCGTATCGAAGACTGATCCTCACCGCCGGCACGGGTCTCGACGCCTTTCGCCGCATGCCCGGCCTGTTCAACGAAACGGGTCACGTTCGCAATGACCAAGGAATAGACGGCGATGCCGAAAATCATGGTCATGGTGGCAACGACGCGTCCGCCCGCGGTCTGCGGCACGATGTCTCCATAACCCACCGTGGTCAGCGTGACGAGAGCCCACCACAGGCTGTCGGCAACCGTTGCAAAGCCCGGGTTGCTGCCATGCTCGAACAGATAGGCGCAGACCCCGAACAGAAAGGCCATGCCGAAGATGATGGTCAGGGCCGCGGGAATGCTTTCCGTGGACAGGATCAGCAATTTCAACAGGGCGGCCTTGTGCGCCCGGATCAGGGCCCCCACCCTGACGGCGGGTGCAAGCCCCACGATCTTCAGGGCCATGATCAGGCGCAGCACGGGCGAGGCCAGGAGTACGATCAGCAACAGATCAAGCCAGTTGCTCCTGAGATAGGCTCTTCGATCGGAGGCAACATACCAGCGGACGGCAAACAGCGTGATAAACAGCAGCAGAACGCCGAGATGCAACCATTCCGGCAGCCCCCGCCTGAACGTCAACATGACGGCAGCCACGGTCGTCAAAAACAGCGCGACATCGAGCAGCCGCTGCCAAAGTTGCCGATGCGCCGTCGCCGATGGCATGACTCAGTGGTTGCCGGCCCGGTGCGAAAAATAGGCTGCGAGAGAAACCAGCAGGATGCCACCGCCCATGTACAGGGCATTCAATGGATCCTCGAAGCTGACATGCAGCACGTTCTTGAAAAAGGCCACGACCAGGATCATCAATACCACCTTGACCAGGCGGTCCTTGAGATCGTCCAGCGACTTGATCATCAGGATCTGGCTGGCGCTTTTTTCACTTTGTGCGATATCGATCTTGCTGATGAACAGCTCGTACATGCCGAGGGCGAAAATGAGCAGCACCGTGGCGAGCAGGAAATCATCGATCGAGGCGATGATCGTGCCCACGGCATCGGCATGAAACCCCTCGCGCAGATGCCCGTCCTCAAACACCTGGGTCATGAAATCCCAGGCCAGATACACCATGCTCTCGGCCGCCATGACAAAGAGCAGCAGCATGCCGAGCAAGGAAGCCAACACCGCCAGCAGCACGATGAAGCGGCTGTTCCAGAGGAACCATTCAAACCATTTTTCAATCAAAGATAGCATGCTCTCCCCTGTACCCATGGAATTCGCTCCCAATTAACGCAGGCCCGCCAACACTCGTCAAGCGAATGCCCGATGAGCTACAGGGGCCAGGCCCCCGCCCCCTGGCGAACCAGCACGGGTTCGCCGCTGCACAGATCCACGACTGTCGTCGGCTCCAGGCCGCACCAGCCTGCATCCATGACCGCGCAGTTGAGATGCCTGATGCGCGGGATGAAGGCATCCGGATCATAGGCCGGCAGATCCTCATCGGGAAACTGGAATGTCGTGGCCAGCAGCATGTCTCCGTACGCCTCGATCAAGGCACGAAAGACCGCGTGATCGGGAATGCGAATGCCGATATCCCGGCGCTTGCCGAAAATGCGCCGGGGCAGATGGGCGCTGGCTGGCAATAGAAACGTGTACGGTCCCGGCAGGGAACGCTTCAGGATGCGGTGCGCGACATTGTCCAGGCGGGCGCACGTCGCGACTTGGGACAGCCCGCCACACAGAACCGACCAGAGGTGCCGCTCGTCCAGGTGCCTGAGACGGCGAATATCCGCAATGGCATCATAGGCCGTTGGCCGGCAGACCAGCACATAGGTGGTGTCGGTCGGCATCACGAGAAACAGGCCCTCGCGCAGAAGCTCGACCGCGCGCCGGATCTGGCGTGCCTGCGGGCGCTCGGGATGCAGGCGCAATCGCTCGAAAACGCGCTTCAAAACGGCAACTGCTTCAGCAGGTCCCTGGGGTTCGGCGCCCCGCCCTTGCCCTTCCGGCCTTTCTTTCCGCCCAGGGCCTTGTCCAGAATTCCGGAGGACTGAATGCCCCGAATCAGGGACTTGGCATCGATTTCCGGCCGCACCCTGATGTCATCCAGCGAGCCCGAGAGCCCAAGCGGGATGGTCAGCCCCTTGCGGAGGCGCACCGTATCGCCCTGGCCCTTCAATGTGCCGACGACCGTCGGCCTGATGTGATAATCCAGCGTACGGCGAACGAGATTCACGCTTCCCTCCCCGGTGACGCGAAGCAATGGCGATGCCATGAACAGATCCTTGTTGCTCAACACGCCATTGCGAATCACGAAACTGCCGGACAGTTGCGTGAAGTCGGTTTCCTTGGGACCGTGCCCGGCTGAGCCCGGCTGCGTGAGCGAACGGATGGCGCCGGCAATGTCCAGCCCCTTGATCTTGCCATCGCGCAGCATGAAGTTGCCCTTGCCGTTGAGCCTGCGCAAGGCCCCCGATGTCAGGCCCACGGCCCTGAGATGGGTTTCCGCGTTCAGGGTTCCTCCCAGTCGATCGGTGCCGGCCAGCACCTTCAGGACCGGGCCGAGCTGCACACCCATGACATGCGCTGACTCCTTCCACTGGGCCGGAAAACGGTCGACAAGCAATATCGCCTGCTCCTCCACCTTGCCCCCGGACAGCCCGAAGCGCATCGGATTCAGCTTGATCCTGCCATCGGCCCCACTGATGTTGGACCGGAATCCGGTCAGCTCAAGCCCCCGCACGAACAACGTATCCAATTCGAGCCGAACGCCCAGCCTCCAGTCCTTCATGAACCGCAGATCGGGCTCCGTGACCATATCCTTCCGCTCCGAGGAAGGATGCCCCGCGTCATCCCGCAGGGCGCGCTGCCCTGCCTTCCGAACATGACCGCGGTCCGGGCTGCCGGCCGAAGCTTCATCTCCCGAAATCGGGGCCGCCTCGGGAGAGGCCTGTTCCTGATCCTGGGCAGGCGCGGGTAACCATGGATCAAGATGCAGCGATGAGCCGGCAAGCTGCAGATGAACATCAGGGCTTCCCCCAAGCTTGAGGCGACCAGAGCCCTGGATCACGTCCCGATCAAGCACCATGTGCAAGTCGCGCACATCAACATGCGCGCGATCCCCGACCATCAGGCTTGAAAAACGGATATGATCCCAGGGATCCGGATGGCCTTCATAGACCTCCTTCAGGCCGGGCAGCAGCTCCGACAGCCATGTTCGCCGAATCTTGCCGCTTGCCAGCTTGAGTTCGTAGCTCGGCGATGTCTGCATGTCGCGGACCTTTCCGCTCAGTTTCAGAAGCCGTTCCTGATCAAGGGCGACCTCCAGACCCTGGATGTCCAGGGCGTCGGCGTCCGTGGAATGAAAGCTTCCCTGCGCGCTGATGTTGTGAGCCGCATCCAGATGGGCATCAAGCTGCAGCATGCGCTGCCCGTCGGGATGCTGCTCGAGCTTCGAGACCAGTTTGAGCCTGGCCTGCTCGACGGGCCCGAGAAACGCCTCCGGCCAACCAGCCAGCCAGCCGGAAAACGAAGCCAGATGCACACCCGTAAGGCTGAGATCCATCTGCACCGGCAGCCTGGCCGGCTCCAGCTTCCCCGGATCGCCAATCGGGCCAATGCTTCCACTGACGTCAAAGGGAGCGCCCTGAATCGTGCCGGAAACCTTGACCAGAACCGGGTGATCGAGCTGCACATCCTTGAGCTCGACATTCAAATCACCCAATTCAAGACGGATCCTCCGACTCGGATCATGCCAGACCAGACGCCCGTCCTTGATGAGCAGGTGATCGGCCGCCAGACCGGCCAGCACAGGCGTCCCCGCCCTTTCCCGGCTTGTGGCCCCGCCCTGTTCCTTGTTGCCGGCCGCAGCCGCCTTGCCCGGCGCCGACGGGCCGGTCAGATCCTCCCAATTGCCGATACCCTGTTCATTGCGGGCCAGGTACAGTTGGGGACGTACCAGCTTGAACTCCTTGATTTCATATCGGCCGTCAAGCAGAGGCAGAACCGCGAGCTTGATATCCAGATGCTCCACACTGGCGAAGTCCTGCTTTCCGAAACCGGCCGGATTGGCCATGTGCACATTCTCCAGCTCGACGCCCACCCAGGGAAACAGTGAGGCCTTGATGCCACCGATGGTCAGAGACCGCCCGGTCGCATCCTCCACCTTCTGTGCGATGGTGTCCTTGTAGTCGTTCACATCGATGAAAAACGGCGCCGCAACAAGGCCCGCAACAATGACGGCCATGACGATCAGACCATAGCGAATGCCTTTTTTCATGAATGTTCCCCCGTTTTCATCAAGACCTGACCGGTGTCAGCATCGGCTATCGTGGACCATGATGTTCAAAC
>WFOK01000057.1 GCA_015488115.1 Mariprofundaceae bacterium | reverse complement strand
CCGACGCCAACCGTCATATGCCTCCAGAAACCTCATCCTTCTGACCTCCTGTAACACCTTCGTTCTCCGCATGACCATCACCTCCAGGGCGATCGTCTCAACCGGACAACCCTCGTGCTACTAATCAGGACAGGTTATGTGTTACTGACACTCCGAAATGTCCGCGCTGGAAATATGCAGCCTTCCAAACAAGAATAGCGAATGGCTGGAGGTCTGGCTGAATGATCGAGATGTACGGAACGATGGATGCGGGCATCAAGCGTTCGCACAACGAGGATGCCATTGCCCTGCTTCCATCGCACGGGCTGGCCGTTCTGGCTGATGGCATGGGCGGGCACAATGCCGGCGAGGTGGCCAGCAACCTCGCCGTCGAAACCATTGCCCGCTTCATTCGCAAGCATCTGGATCGCTTCCTCGCTCCGTCCTCCGACGAGCCTGCGGCGTGCCGACTGCTCGCCGACGCCGTGCGCGAGGCCAACCTGAAGGTGTTCAGCACAGCCCAATCCAGGCCTGAATGCTCGGGCATGGGCACGACGGTCGTGGCCTCCCTATTCAGTGGCAACCGCCTCATCTCGGCGCATGTCGGGGATTCGCGCATGTACAGGCTGCGAGGGGAATACCTGACCCTCGTGACCGAGGACCATTCACTGGTTCACGAACAGATGAAACGCGGCCTGCTCACGCCCATCGACGCCCACCATTCACAGGCCAAGAACATCGTCACGCGTGCCGTCGGCATCGCCCCCGATATCGAGCCGGACGTACATGTGCACGAGGTGTGCAGGGGGGACCTCTATCTGATCTGCTCGGATGGACTCACCGATGTCGTGCCGGACGAGGCCATCCGGCTGACCATGCTCGAGTACGGCCATCAACTCGACCACACGGCCAAGGAGTTGATCAATCTGGCCAAGGATGCCGGCGGACCGGACAACATCGCCATCGTGCTCATCCGGGCGGATGCCCCATTTGAGCGCAAACGCGGATTGATCGCCCGCCTTATTCGCTGATCGCTTCCGCAGCCTTGCGCATCATCACCAGGGCCTCGGCCGCCGCAGCCAAGGGATCGGCCGCTTGCAGGATGGGCCGGCCGATGACCAGAAAGTCGCTGCCTACCCGCACGGCCATGTCTGGACCGGCCACGCGCTTCTGATCCTGCGCATCCTGCCCGGCCCATCGAATCCCCGGCGTCACTGTCAAGAAGTCCCGGCCGCATGCCCGCTTGATGGCTTCCACCTCATGCACGCTGCAAACCACGCCATCCAGCCCACAATCCCTTGCCAGCATCGCGCGATCCAGAACAAGCCTACGGGCCCTTTCGGCGGACATGGGATCGCTGGTCAGCACTGTGACCGCGATGAGTTTCATGGCGGGAAAATCCTTCTTCGCCTCTGCCGCAGCTCGCAGCATGGATGCCCCGCCACCGGCATGAACATTGACCATGTCAACGCCGAGACCGCCCGCACTTTCCACGGCCTGGGCCACGGTGTTCGGGATGTCATGAAACTTGAGATCCAGGAAAATGCGGTGTGTGGACTTCAGTTGACGAACGAGCTCGGGGCCTTCGGCCACAAAAAGGCGCAGGCCAACCTTCAGCCAGCCCACGGCGCTCCCTAACCGCTCGCGCATGGCCAATGCCTGCTCGCGATTGCTCACATCCAGCGCCACCATCAATCGTTCTTGCATCAGGCGATGTCCCCTTTCTGCGGATGCATGGTGCCCCATTCATGGCACTGCGGGCATTGCCAGCGCAACTCCCTGACCCCCACACCACACATCTCGCATATGTAATTGGTCACCTGACGGCGCCAGGCACGCGCAAACAGGCGATCCCCCTCCTTTTCAAACACAGCCTCGAGCCTGAGCCTGGCACGCAGGTTCTCAGGCTGGAATCCAAGCTCGCACTGCAGCCTGGCCGCGGCATCCGCGTCACGTTCACCGACAAGCTCGATCCAACTCAAGGCCAGCTCCTCATCGGGAGCGCGTTGCCAGATCTCCATCAGGCAAGACCTTCCCCGTTCCTGATAATAGTCGTCGTGTCTCATCATGTGGGGAAGGACCAACGGAAAATGCTCGCGATTGCGCTCTGCAAGACCATGAACGATACGATCCGCCTCATCCCAATCTCGCCGACGCAGGGCGAGATCGAGCAACACAAACCAAGCCGGAGCACAGGCGGGCTCCAGGTCAATGGCTCGATGGGCATAGTCCTTCGCTTCTTCTTCGCGTCCATCGCGCAACGCCTGTTCGGCCACCTGCGCAAACAGGAATGCGCGGTGCAGATGGTATGAGGTGTTCTTGACCTGCTCGAGACGGGAAAGCAGGGCCTCTGCCTCCAGCCATTCATGGCTTTGTTCCCGGATGCGGAGACTGGCCTCAAGCGCCGGTACATGATCCGGTGCAAGCTCGAGAAGCTTGCGATATTGCTTCAGGGCCCGGTCCAGCAGGCCGCCAGCCTGAAAGTCCACGGCCAGGGCATAATGCGCCTGCAGACGCATCGGCTCGGGAAGATCCGGCCGCGCGAGCAGGTTCTGGTGGATTCGGACCGCCCTGCCATATTCCCCTCTCGAGCGGAACATCTCGCCAAGCGCCATGTAGACATCCGCGGCCTCGGAACGTAGCCGGGCCACCTGGACCATTTCCTGCAAGGCCCGGTCGGGCTGGTCGGAAAGCAGATAGTTGATGCCGCGCAACAGCGGGGAAACGCGCGCATCCTCACGCTCCTCGACCTTCGTCTCCTCGTCATGGCGAGGGAAAACAAGCAGGGCTGCAAGGGTGACCAGGGCCGCAGCGGTGATGGCCAGCAGCAGTGTGTTCACAAATCATCCTGCAGCGGGATATTGCGGAGATTGTCCACTTCCTTCTTCAGCCGACTGTTCTCCTCCCGCAACGCCTGAATCTCGATCTTGTGTTTCCGGCGCGAGAAGCTCAGAGCCAGCATACCACCGAAGAAACCGATAAGAAAAGAAACAAAAACGGGAACATAAAATGGAATGGGGTCCGACTCGAAGCCCAGGAAGCGCACCTGAACCGGCGAAATGTTGACCAGCGCGAACATGGTCGCGAACGAGGTCAGGACAATGACGACAAGGACGTTGATCCAATTCACGCCAAGCTCCGGATCAGGAGCGATCGACGCGCTCGCGCAGTTCCTTCCCCGGCTTGAAATGAGGAACCCGCTTCCCGGGCACGGGCACCTCCTCGCCTGTCTTTGGGTTGCGTCCCATGCGAGGCTCGCGCCGCTTGACCACAAAGCTGCCGAAGCCACGAAGCTCGACACGATCCCCGGCCGCCAGGGCATCGCCGATGGCATCAAGCACGGTATTGACAACCACCTCGGCCTCGCGACGCGTGATCCCCCGGCCTGCTGCAATGCGTTCGATCAATTCAGACTTGGTCATCATGCCCTCCTGTTCATCTTCCACGATAGAACAAATCGGGGAAGATGCAAGCGCAGAGCCTACTTTTCCTTTTTGACGCCCAAAAGCTTGCGCTGCAACTCGAGCGCCAGGGCCGAGGGACCAGCTGCGGCCTCCACCTGACGGGTGTAATTGCGCACGGCGTCCCGCTCCTCATCCCGCTCATACTGACGAATGGACAATTCGACCTGCCGCCTGGATCGGTTGATCTCCGTAATCTTGGCCTGGATCTCGTCGCCCTCGCTCAGCTCTCTGTCCCTGGGGATTTCACGACGCGCCAGATGGGCCCGCACGCCCTTGGCCAACTCGATGATGGCGTTGCCATTCTTCCTGATCTCGATGACCTTCCCCGTCACCGCGCTCCCGCGCTGGACGCCGGCCAGAAAGACCTCGAACGGGTCCTCGCTCAATTGCTTGATGCCCAAGGAAATCCTCTGACGCTCGACATCGACGCCGAGCACGACACATTCGACTTCCTGCCCTTTGCTGTAGGCGGCCAGGGCCTCGGCCGGCTCTTCGTCCCAGCTGAGGTTCTCCATGTGGACCAAGCCATCAAGCTCGTCGCTGACGGAAACGAAAAAGCCGAAATCCGTCTTGTTCTTGATCCTTCCCCTGACCCTGGAGCCGACCGGATGCTCAGCCAGCCATGCCTGCCAGGGATTCTCGGTCACGGCCTTGAGACTCAAGCGGATCTTGCGCTCTTCCGGCACGACATCAAGCACGGCCACATCGACCACGTCTCCCTCGGAAAGCACCTGCGTGGGCGCTACATCCTTGCGGACCCAGCTCAATTCCGAACGATGAATCAACCCCTCGACGCCCGGCTCGAGTTCGACGACGGCACCAAAGTCGAGCAGGCGGCGAACCGTGCCTGTCAGCCTCATGCCCGGCTCATAGCGCTCGCCGACCCGGGACCATGGGTCCTCCTGCAAGGCCTTCATCGACACGGAGACCTTGCCCGCCTCCGGATCAATCTTGGTGATCTCCACGGAGATCTCCTGACCGATATGGAGAATGTCGGACGGCCTTTCCAGCCGTTGCCAGGCGATGTCGGAGACATGGAGCAGGGCATCCACGCCCCCCAGATCGATAAACGCGCCAAAGTCAGTCATGCGGCGAACGACGCCGTTGACACGGTCGCCAACCTTGGCCGTGGCAAAGAAGCGTTCGCGCTTTGCCGCATGCTCCTTCTCAAGCGGACGGCGACGCGAAACGACGATGTTCTCGGGCTTGCGACGCGCCTCGAGGATGACGACCTTGCAGCTCCGGCCGATCAGTTCGCTGGCGGGAAGCCTCGGATTGGGATCGCTTTCGGAACGAGGCATGAAGGCCTCCAGCCCCTGAATGGCGACACGATATCCGCCCTTGACCTCGGAAAGAACCGTTGCCTCGACGCAGCCATCATTCTCCATGGCCTGCTCGATGCAGCGCCAAGCGTCCTGGCGGCGCGCCGCAAGCACGGACAGGCTGACACCGGACGGACCGCCGGTGGACATGACCATGGCCTCGACCTCCTCGCCAACCGAGGGAACCGCAAGACCAGCCCGCTCAAACTCCTGTCTGGGAATCGAGCCCTCCGCCTTTGCGCCAACATCCACAACCACGGCCTGATCATCGACACTGACCACCACACCCTTGACGCGCTCCCCACGGCGCACCTCGGGAAGCTCGGCCAGGGAAGCCTCAAACAGCTTCTGAAAGGCATTCTCGTCAGAGGGCGTTTGCGTCGTCATGCCTGTCTTCTCATCGTCCATATGTGTGTTCATCGTTCCATCCAGTTTCATCATTTCTCAGCGTTCAAGCAGCGCGCTCCGGCCACCCATGGACCCGGATTCAACCCGTCGTTGAGCTAGCTTTTTCAATCAGTCCACGCCGCTCCATGATGGCCAGCATGCGGTCCACAACCTGATCGACGCGCATGGTCGTCGAGTCGATCGTGATGGCATCGTCCGCCGGTTTCAGGGGCGCATACTTGCGCGCCGCATCGCGTTGGTCACGCATTTTTATGTCTGCGTGAATCTGGTCAAGATCGACGTCCTCTCCGGATCGCTGAAGCTGGGACCAGCGCCTTCTGGCCCTTTCGCGCTGGGAGGCGGTCAGAAAAAACTTGGCCTGCGCATGCGGCAGCACGACCGTGCCGATATCCCTTCCATCCATGATGCAGCCTTGTTGGGCCACCTGCTGCTGCAGTCCGAGAAGCATCTTGCGAACGCCTTCCATCGCTGCCACCCTGGAGGCGGCCCTGCCGACCTCTTCATCGCGCAGACAACCATCGAGCAGTTCTCCGCGAAAGCGGATCCCCTGGGCATCCCACTCGATCTCGTCCAGCAGCTCACCGGCCCGGTTCGTCACTGCCTGCTCATCTTCAAGGTCAACACCCTCCCGCTTCATGAGCCAGCCAACCAGCCGATACAACAGACCCGTGTCCAGCACGGGCATGCCCAGTCGCTCCGCCAGCAAGCGTGCCACCGTGCCCTTGCCCGATCCTGATGGGCCATCAATGGCAATCTGCAGGCCTTTCTTGGGCACCCAGCGAACCATCACGACTCCAGCCAGCGCACGTTCATGCCGATGCTACGGGCTTGTTCGACGAAGCCCGGGAAGCTTGTCGCGATCGCGGCGGCGTTACGGATGATCACCGGCCCCTCGGCCATTTGCGCTGCCACGGCCATGGCCATGGCAACACGATGATCCCCATGGGCATCCACCTCCACATCACCCCTGAACCGTGAGCATCCCCGAATCCTGAGGCCATCTGGCCATTCCTCGATCTCGACACCCAAGGCCTGAAGGGCCCGCGCCATGACGGCGATGCGGTCCGACTCCTTGACGCGCAGCTCGGCCGCCCCCCTCAGAATGAAATCCCCCTCGGCCAGCGAAGCCGCAACGAACAGGACCGGAAACTCATCAATGGCGTCCGGAACATTCCGGGAGGCCACCTCAACCCCGGCGAGCGTCTGACGACAACGCACCCGGATATCGGCCACAGGTTCCTCGCCCACGGCATGCTCTCGCGCGGTCGACAGGTCCGCGCCCATGGCCGAAAGAATGCGTCGCCATCCATCCCTGCGGGGATTGACGCCGATATGGGTCAGCACAACCTCCGATCCCGGCACGACACTGGCAGCGACCGCAAAGAAGGCGGCGGATGATGGATCGGCCGGAATCGCCAGCACATCGTCCGGCGCCCGCAACGCCCCGACGGGCTGCAGCACAATCCAGCCATCTTCCTCGCCCACGGGCTGACCGAACAACGGCAGCATGCGCTCCGTATGATCCCGCGTCGGCCTGGGCTCGCGAACCCGCGTGAGCCCGCGGGCATACAGCCCGGCCAGCAACACGCATGACTTGACCTGGGCGCTCGCCACCTCGGACTCAAAATCGATGCCCGCCAAGCTGCCTCCGCGGATGGTCAGCGGTAGCAGATCGCCATGGCCTGAGGCCGTGATGTTCGCACCCATGCGCCGCAAGGGTTCGATCACCCTGCGCATCGGACGCCTGCGCAACGAATCATCGCCGGTCAGCGTCGATGAAAAAGGCTGCCCCGCCAGCAGGCCAAGCATCAATCTGGCGCATGTGCCGGAATTACCCGCATCCAGAACGCCATCCGGAGCCTTCAAGCCATGCAGGCCGACGCCATGCACGCGCAGGGCTGTCCTCCCAGCGTTCAGCCACTCGATCGGCACGCCCATGCTTTCAAACATCCTGGCCGTTGCCAGACAGTCTTCGCCCGGAAGAAAGCCGCTGATCTCCGTGATGCCGTCCGCGATGGCGGCCATCATCACCGACCGGTGCGACATCGACTTGTCGCCCGGCACCTGCAACACGCCGTGCAAAGACCTCTCTGCAGGCCCCGCCACCAATGTTCCGCCGATCTTCAACTGTCACCTCCGTATCTCTTAAGCCAGCCGTCCCTGGCCGCCTTGGCGGCCGCAAACCGCTCCAACAAAAGCCGGCCATCCTGGGCCTTGATGGCCGCTGAAAGTTCCGATAGCTCTGCCTGCAGCGCATCGATCTTCGATGCGACGACATCCGCATTGGCCAGCACGATATCCCTCCACATCTCGGGCGAGGAGGACGCAATCCGCGTGAAATCACGAAATCCTCCAGCGGCAAACGCAAAGGGATCATGCTCGCAGTGCGCCGGCGTGGAACGACGGACCGCGTTGACCAAGGCATAGGCGGCCAGATGAGGCAGATGGCTTACGCCTGCCAGCAGTTCATCGTGCAATCCGGCATCCATGCAAACCACACGCGCTCCGCAGGCGGTCCACAGGCGCTCGATCCGTTGAAGCGCTCGCGGATGCGTCGAAGCCAGGGGCGTGAGGATGCACCACCGATGATCGAACAGTTCCGCAAACGAGGCTGCCGCTCCGGATTGCTCGGTGCCGGCAATCGGGTGCGCGGGCACAAAGCGCTCCAGACTTCCAAGATGCTTGCCAGCCACCTCGATGGCATGGCGCTTGGTGCTGCCGACATCGGTGATCAGCACCCCACCCGCGGCATGCCGCGCGAGATCAGCGAACACCCGGTCATATTCCCCCATCGGCACGGCCACGATAACGAGGTCGATATCCTCCTGCTGCAGTGCCCTGGCGATATTGTCATGCCATGCATCGATAATACCCAGACGGCGGGCCTGCTCGAGATTCTCTCTGCTTCTTCCCACGCCAGTGACACGCTCGATCACGCCTGCGCGGCGCATGGCCCGGGCCAACGAGCCTCCGATCAAACCGACACCGATGATCAATGCATGCCGAAACCAGAACGTGCTCATGCCCGATGACGCCCCATACCCTTGACAATGGACGCCAGCGCATCCATCAGGCGTTCATTCTCTTCGGGCCTGCCCACGGTGATGCGCAGGTAGTCGCTCATGCCATAGGGCCCCAGCGGCCGTGGGATGATGCCCAGGGACTCCAGCGCCTGACCGATTTCTCCGGCCTGCGGATGATGCAAGAGCACGAAATTAGCATGACTCCTTACGCCGAGCACGCCCAATTCTTCGAGAAAAGACTCCAGCCTCGCCCGTTGACGCTTGATGGCCTCCACGTTTTCGATCACCCACTGCGCATCGTTCAGGGCAGCCAGCGCCGCACGCTGGGCCAGCAAATTAACATTGAACGGCTCACGAAAACGGTTGACAATCTCAAGCAACCCGGGATCGGCCACCGCATAGCCGATTCTGCATCCAGCCAGACCATAGGCCTTTGAAAACGTGCGCGTGACAACCAGGCCTGGATGGGACAGGCGCCGCCAGCTGTCGCCCAGCAGATCGGCGACAAATTCATGGTAGGCCTCATCCAGAATCACAACGACATCCCTCGGCAAGGTATCGAGAAACCGCTGCAGGGCCCCAGGCCCATGCACGGTGCCCGTCGGGTTGTTCGGATTGGCGATGCACACAACCTTCGTACGATCATCCACGGCCTCGGCCATGGCGTCCAGATCGTGACTCAGCCCATCCCGCTCGGGAACGGCATGCGGCTGCGCGCCAGCGGCCTGTGCAGCCAGTGCATACACGATAAAGCCCCGTGCGCTGCTCACCACCCGGTCGCCCGGACCGGCATAGGCGCGTATCACAAGCTCCAGCACCTCGTTCGATCCATTTCCAGGCAGGATGTGATGCACCGAAACGCCATGTCGCTCAGCAAGTGCTGCCTTGAGCTCGGCAGCATCTCCATCGGGATAACGATGCACCTCCCCCAAGGCTCGCGCCATGGCCTCGCAAGCCGCGGGCGAGGGTCCGTACGGGTTTTCGTTCGATGCCAGCTTGACCGCTTCACCAATGCCGCGTTCGCGCAGCAATTGCTCCACGGGCTTGCCCGGGACATAGGGATGCAGGGACGCCGCCTGGACGACGGCCCGTTTCAGCCAATCCGGTTCAACGCTCATGACGGCTCCTCATCCCGTGCTACAGGGGCCTGGAAACCGGGTAGGATCCCAGAACCCTGATGAAACCGCCCTCCATGGCGGCAATTTCATTGATGGCCTCACGGACGCGCTCATCATCCCGGTGGCCGCGGATGTCCGCGAAAAAGACATACTCCCACAGCTTTCTTTTCGATGGCCGGGACTCGATACGCGTAAGACCGATGCCCCGCTTGGCGAACGGCTCAATCAGCCGATAAAGCGCCCCGGGCATATCCTTGATGGACATCAGCAGCGCCGTCTTGTCCTCGCCGGATGGAGGGGAATCATGCCGGCCAATGACAAAGAAACGGGTCGTGTTATCATGATGATCCTCGATGTTCGGCGCCAGCACCGGAATGCCATAGCGCTCGGCAACCTCCATGGGCGCAATGGCCGCCAGACTTGCCTTTGTCTGTTCGTCACCCCGGCATTCGAGCAGCCGCGCAGCCGCCTTGGCTGTGGATTCCGTTTCGATCAATGTTGCATCCGGGCAGTATTCCTGCAGCCACCCATGACACTGCGCCAGCGCCTGAGGATGGGAATAGACCACCTCGATGTCCGCGGCGCTCGAGCCCCAGCACAGCAACTGATGATGAATAGCCAGCTGGATTTCAGCGCAAACGAAGACATTGCGCTCGATCGATGCAAACAGATCGAGCGTCTCGCCAACCGCGCCCTCGAAAGCATTTTCGACTGGCACGACGCCGTAACTCGACCTGCCCGATTCAACCTCGTCAAACACCAAGGCAAGATTGGCGCAGGGCTGATAGCGAGGCAGCGAGCCGAACTGCCGGGTTGCCGCTGCATGGGTGAACGTGCCTTCAGGCCCCAGATAGGCGATGCGCATCGGGCGCTCAAGCGAAAGACAGGCCCCTATGATTTCCCTGAAAATGCCATGCAGCGCCTCGTCCGGAATCCGCGCCCTGTGCTCGCGATCGGCCATGGCGGCATTGCGTTGCAGCAGACGGCGGATGATGACGGCTTCCCTGCTCGGCACATAGAAATGAGCGTCGTTCCGGCTCTGCTTGCGCTCGCCCACTTCGGCCGCAAGATGCGCGCGCTGACGAATGAGGGCCATCAGTTGATCATCGATGACGTCGATGGCCTCGCGCAGTCGTCTCAGTTCCTTGTCATGCTCGCTCATGTCGCGGGCAAGCTAGCAGCAGCGCAGGGCGCAATCCACGGTCAAATCAGATGCAGAAGCCCCTTCATGACCATGTCCGTAAAACTCACGATGCCGATAACCTCCCCGGAGGGATCAACGACCGGGGCCCGGGAAAGGCTAAGCCGTCCGAACAGGGAACTGGCATAACGGATATCCATGTCCGGATGCACGCTCACGGCCGGCTTGGTCATGACCTCATAGATGCTCACGCGATCCGGCGAGCGATTCAGCGCCAACACCTTGCGGGCAATATCGGCGATGACAACGATGCCATACTCGTCATGCGCATGGCGCTTGTTCACGATCAGGCATTTGGTTTCGACATGGCGCATCTGCTCCAGCGCCTCCCGCACCGAGGCCGTGCCCTCGACAAGATCATACTCGTGCTTCATCACGTCCCGCACCCGAATCAATGTCTTGCGTTCCTCGTTCACAGCTTCTCCTCCACTTCCTCGATCAGGGTATCAATCTGCCGCTCGAGACCGATGGCATCCTCGACATCGATCTGAAAGGCCACCCCCTGACCTCTGCGCTTGCGGAATCCGCCCACTTCCGCAATGCATTCGAGAATGTTGCGACTTAGGTGCTCCTCGACGAGAAACATGACCATGTCCCGACTGGCCTCCATGGTCAGACCAAAAAACGTCTTTCTCGGCTCGAGGCCCTCTCCCCTGGCATCGCCCACAATCGTGGCCCCTGTTGCTCCGGCGGAACGAGCAGCCTTGATGACAGCGCTCGTCTTGTTGTCCTCCACCAATGCGATGATCAGCTTGAAATGCATGTTTCCCTCCTCTTCTTCACTCCCCGCCCCCGCTCGCCTTCCTGCGATGTTCCAGCCATTCCGAACACCAGGCATAGGCGATCACGGTCATGACCGGGAAAACGCTGGCAAAGGCAATCAACCCGAAGCCATCCACCAGCGGGCTGCGTCCGGGAATCGACGAGGCAAGCCCGAGACCCAGCGCTGCCAAAAGCGGCACGGTCACCGTCGATGTCGTCACCCCTCCGGAGTCATAGGCCAAGGGGATGATCCTGCGCGGCGCGGCGAACGTCTGGACAATCACGATGACATACGCAGCAATGATGTAAAGCCAGAGGTCGGTGCCGGTTACAATGCGGTAGCAGCCGATGGCCACACCGATGGCCACACCGATGGAAACGGCCACGCGCAAACCCCATGCAGAAATTGCTCCACCGGAAATCCGTTCGGCCTTCATGCCGACCGCGATCAACGCTGGCTCGGCCAGCGTGGTGGCCAGGCCAACGAGAAAACCAAAGGCATAGACCCAGCCAAAATGATGCCACTCGGCCTCGCCATCCCCGACGCCGAGAAACAACGGGTCCGTCAATTGCCGAGCCATTAGCTCGCCGAGCGGAAATATGGCCTCCTCAAGCCCCATCAGAAACAGCACCATGCCCGCAACAACATAGGCAAAACCGCGCAGAATCCTCATGGGATTGACCACTGAGCCGCGAAGGACAAAGAGCTTGAAGAACGCCAGGAGAAACAGGATAGGGGCGACATCCCGCAATGTCTCCAGCAAGGTCTGCACGAACACTCCAGCATCCTGGCTCACGGCAGCACCCACATGCCATAGAGCATAACAAAGATCATCGGCAACAGAGATGCGAAAGCGATCAGGCCAAAGCCGTCCATGACGGGATTGCGCCCGCGAATCGACGACGCCAAGCCCACGCCAAGAGCCGTAACCATCGGCACCGTGATCGTCGAAGTTGTCACGCCGCCAGAGTCATATGCGATGCCGATGATTGAGCGCGGCGCGAACCAGGTCATGACCACGACCAGCGCATAGCCAGCAATGATGCACCAGTGCAGCGGCCAATTGAAAAGGATGCGCAACACGCCGAGCAGAATGGCCACCCCGACGGACAGGGCAACCGTCAGGCGCAGACCCAGGGCATAGGCGTCCATGGCTTCGCCCGTGTGCTCAATCAACCCCTCACCGGCAGCCACTTGCGCCGCCTTCTTAGCAATGGCGATCAATGCCGGCTCCGCGACGGTCGTGGCAAACCCGAGAAGAAACGCAAACAGAAGCAGCCACGGTGCGCTGCCCTTGCGCACGAAACCATGGGCCATGGATTCGCCCAACGGGAACAGGCCAATCTCGAGCCCCCGGACAAACAGGGCCAGCCCCACGAGCACCAACAGAAGACCGTAAAGCATCCGCGGCCAATTCGGAATCGGCTGGCCGAGCACAAGCAACTGGAAAAACAAGATCACGACGACGATGGGAAGAAGATCGCGCAAGGCCTCGGCCAAAGGCCTGAACATCTCCATCCATGGCCTGAGCAAGCTTCACCTCCCTTTCAGCAAGCAAGGCAGCGGCAAACAGGAATCATCCATCAGCCTGAGCCCTCGGATATCAGAGGCACGAACACCACCGGCAGCAGCTCCTCCATCTCCACCTCTCCATCAGAATGCTTGCTTACCCTGCACAATTGCTGCGTCCGTCCCGGAGGACCGATCGGAATCACCATGCGCCCGCCTGGAGTCAGCTGTTCGAGCAGCGCAGACGGCACCTCCCGGGCTGCAGCCGTGACAAGGATGCCGTCAAAAGGGGCCTCGGACGGCCAGCCCTGGGTACCGTCTCCAACGCGGAAGCGCACATTGCCGCTCAGGCCGAGCTCCTGGAGGCGCGCGCGCGCCTTTCGGGACAGTTCGTCGATGCGCTCGATCGTGTAAACCCCGGCGCAGAGCCTGGACAGCACGGCGGTCTGGTATCCCGTGCCCGTGCCCACCTCGAGCACACGCTCCGTTCCCCGCAAATCCAACAGGTCCGTCATCAGGGCCACGATGAAGGGCTGCGAAATGGTCTGCCCACAACCGGCGGGAAGCGCGCTGTTGTCATAGGCCGCACAACGCAGCGAAGGGGGAACAAAACGATGCCGGGGGATCTCCCCCATGACCTTCAGAACCCTTTCTGACAGCGCCGGCCTGCCCGTGCATGAAGCACAGAGACGCGCCTCGTTGCGAATCGTCTCAAGCATCCACTGCCTGCGCTCGTTCTGGCTCCCCCACCATGTCCCCATGAACCAGGATTCTAGACCATCGCCATGGTCAATGCATCCATTCGGTCCTGTCGTTGCGGCTCGCACTCGATTGCGTAGAGTGCCGCGAATGAGCAGCATCCATGTCGCCATTCTTGGAGCCTCCGGCTACACGGGTTCCGAACTCATCCGCCTGATTGATGGGCACCCTCGCTTTCGGCTCGTCCATCTGGCGGCGCACTCCCATGCCGGCCGACAGGCCGGCGATGTCTTGCCGGGACTGCATGAAAAGCTGGCCGGCATGAGACTTTCCCATATCGACGATCCGCTCCCCGAGAACTGCATGTTGGTCTTTGCGGCGCTTCCCCACGGAGCCGCGGCCAACACGGTTGCGCGCGTGCTCGATGCCGGATGCCGGGTCATCGACCTCTCGGCTGATTTCCGGCACCAGTCGCCGGAAACCTACCAGCAGGCCTATGGCATTGAGCACCCGTATCCGCAACTGCTTCGCGCGGCCGTCTACGGACTGACAGAGTGGAGCCGGGAGCGCCTTCCAGAAGCCAGGCTCGTCGCCAACCCCGGCTGCTATCCGACATCCATGCTACTGCCGCTGCTCCCACTGATTCGGGCGGGCGTACTCGATGAGACGTCCATTATCGTGGATGCAAAGTCAGGCGCATCAGGAGCGGGTCGAGGTGCAAAAACCGAGCTCCTGTTCTGTGAAATCAATGAGGCATGCCGGGCCTATGGGCTGCCCCGCCACCGTCACAGCTGGGAAATGGAGGAATGGCTTGAGCACTTTGGCGGCCATGCCGTTCGCGTGCGCTTCGTGCCTCACATCCTGCCGATGAACCGCGGCATGCTGACCACACTGCACCTCAGCGGCAGAAATACAGCCTCATGGCGCCATATCCTGGAAGAGCAATATGCGAACGAGCCCTTTGTCAGGCTCCTGCCCGATGGACGCTTGCCATCGACCGCATCCGTGGCCGGCTCCAACCGCTGTGACATCGGCTTGAGCACGTTGGGCGCCGACGAATGCGTCATCGTAAGCTGCATCGACAACCTGCTCAAGGGAGCTGCAGGTCAGGCCGTGCAGAATGCCAATGTCATGTTCGGCCTCGATGAAACCACCGGATTGCCAGAGCTTCCCAGCTGGCCCTGATGCGCCTGCCCAAGGCGAACATTCCTACGTTTCTTTCTCGCTTGCTGGCAGACATCCGGCACGGCACAGTTGCCATGCCTGTTGCACGCATGATCCTGCTCTTCATGATCCTGCTGGGACTTGGCGCTGCGCTGTCAGCATGGCTGACGGCTGCCAGCGTCGAGAAGCAGGAAAGGCTCGAGCGGGAAAACACGCGCCTTTTGTGGAACATCGAACAGTTGAAAAAGCGCGTGGCTGACGCGGAATCAAAGCTGGCACTGCAGATCGAACAGCTCCGCCAGCAGAAAGGCGAGATCGCCGCCCGCGAACGGGAATTGCAGTCCCTGAAAAGAAGACTGTCCATGTTGGAAAGCATTCTACTCAAGCGACGCGAACAGGGTGTTCACCTGCTGGCCGGCTCCTGCCGATGGCTTGGCCCAGAGCTGGAGCTGAGCCTTGTTCTGGTCAAGGGCGGCAACTATCCGCGCGAGATTGACGGCAGCATCGAGGTGCTGGCCCTGCGCCCCGATGACATGGTCGAGACCGTGACGTTCAGCCAGGGCCGCGAGCTTCTCCCTTTCCGAATCAGAACCCATGCCCTTGTTCACGAGATGATTCCATGGCAGAAAGGCTGGCGTCCCGAACAGCTCGTGGTCGTGCTTCGTGATCGCGACCGCCGGGAACTCGCCCGCATGAGTATCTGGGTGGAGCGCGCGACTGAACCCGCCACCCAAAAGGGGGATTCATGATCAAGCCATATCGCCACTGGCGACCGCAATGCAACCGGGCCGCCTTCATCGCCGCATCGGCCGAGGTCATCGGTCGCGTCCACATCGGGCAGGATGCGAGCATCTGGTACCAAAGCGTGCTGCGCGGGGATGTCCATGATATTCATGTCGGCCAGCGCACCAACATCCAGGACCATTGCGTCCTGCATACAAGCCATGGCGTCAGTCCTTGCATCGTGGGGAACGAGGTGACCGTGGGGCATCGCGCGATCCTTCACGGCTGCGAAATCGGTGACCGCTGCCTGATCGGCATGGGGGCCATCGTCATGGACAAGGCCGTGATCGAATCCGAATGCCTGCTTGCAGCTGGCAGCCTAGTTCCGGAAGGGAAGATTCTGCATGGGGGATACCTCTACGCGGGCATCCCAGCCAAGCAAAAACGAGAGCTGACGAGCGAGGAACGCGATTTCCTTCGTCAATCGGCGGGGCATTATGTCGAGCTAGCCAAGAGCCATGCCAGTGAAATATGAGCGCTTTGCAGCCATCGATATGGGCTCGAACACCTTCCGGCTTCTCATCGCGAGCCCCGGTCAGAACCCGCCCTGGCATACCCTGCATTATGAGCATCGCATCGTACGCCTCGGGGAAGGGCTTCACCATACGGGATACCTGAGTGAACAGGGCATACATCGGGCCCTTGAAGCGCTCGATGCCTTCGCTGCCCGCCTGCGGGCCCACGAGGTGCCCTTGCATCACGTGCGTGCCGTGGCCACGGCTGCCGTGCGCGAAGCCGTCAATGGCCCGGCCTTCGTCGAACGGGTGCTGGAAAGAACAGGCCTCACCATCGACATCATCGAAGGCGAGGCAGAGGCGGAACTGTCCCTTGCCGGAGCCGCAGCCGTACTCGATGCCCGCATCCGGGAGGACTTCCTGCTCTTCGACATCGGCGGCGGCAGCACCGAGTTCATTCGTGCCCGGGGACGGCATTGCATGGACGCCATCAGTTGCAAACTGGGCGTCGTCCGGCTCGTCGAGGCCCACCTTCGCTCCGATCCACCAAGCGCATGCGACTACTCGGCCATGATCGAGGCCGCTAACCTTCATCTCGATGACGTGCTGTCCGCCTGGCACGGGACCGGAGCGCCGCGGCATCTGGTCGGAACAGCCGGCACCGTGACCACGCTTGCGGCGACGGCCATGAACCTTCATCCCTATGACGCCCGGCGCATCAACAATTACCGGATGGAGTGGGACACCTTTGAACACCTGCGTGACCGTCTCCTCCGGCTTTCACATGCCGAGCGACAACGCATCCCCACCATTGAACCGGGGCGCTCGGACCTGATCATTGCCGGCTGCGCCATTGTCGAGGCCGTGATGCGGCGCTGGGCCTATCCAGAAATGATCGTTGTTGATGCCGGCCTGCTTGAAGGTGCCTGGCTCAGCATCAGCGGATATCATGCCGAGACATGATCATCAGCCCGTCTGCGCACACGATCCATGGCCTTTTGCACCCTCTCCACGGCCTCGGCAAGCCGGTCATGACCGTCGATGCGCACTGGCTCGCCGTACACGATGACGCCGCGAGTAAACGGCCAGGGAATGTAAAAGCGGTCCCATGACCGGGCACGCCAGTGTCGACGCGTGGCGTAGCACACGGGGATCACCGGCAGGCCCGTTCGTTTCGCCAGAGCAACAACCCCTGGCTTGACCTTCTCGGCCGGCCCCCTGGGCCCATCGGGCGTGATGCCCAGGCTGGCCCCCTGCTCACGAGCCGAGCGGATCATGGCGCGCAATGCGCGGGCGCCACCGCGCGTCGAAGATCCCCGAACCGTCCTCACGCCCAGAAGATGCACGGTATCCGCGATGAGACCGCCATCCCGGTGCTCCGAGATCAACATATAGCCGCGCCACCCACTCCCCCTGGCATATGGCATCATCAGCAGCCTCGCATGCCAGAAGACATAGATGGCTGGACGGTCGGCTCTTGGCATATGCTCGCTGCCGATGAGCTCCCAGCGAATGGTGCGAGCCAAAACATGGTAGACGGCGGCGATGGCATAGGGAATCAGTCGATCAAGAACGCGACGCATCATGGCAAGCCGCCGACGTCCTTTCGGCAGCCTTGCGCCGACACGGCAGGCTCCTGCTCGAACTGCATGCGATACAGCTCCGCATACAGTCCGCCCTGAGCCAGAAGCGCTTCGTGTGATCCTTGCTGCACGACCCTGCCCTTGTCGAGCACGATGATTCGGTCCGCATGCCTGATGGTCGAGAGACGATGCGCGATCACGATAACCGTGCGTCCGGCCATCAAGCGGTCGATGGCCTGCTGCACAAGCCGTTCCGATTCCGTATCCAGGGCGCTGGTCGCCTCATCGAGGATCAGGATGGGCGCATCCTTCAGCAAGGCCCTCGCCAGCGAAAGACGCTGGCGCTGCCCGCCGGAAAGAATGACGCCCCTCTCCCCCACAAGCGTGTCGTATCCCTGGGGCAACCTCTGAATGAACTCATCCGCGTTGGCTGCCCTCGCAACGGCCCGGACCTTCTCGAGATCGACATCCTCATGGCCATAGGCAATGTTGTTCAGAATGGTGTCATTGAACAGGATGACCTCCTGCGTCACCAGCGCGATCTGCGATCTCAATGAAGCCTGGGTAACCTCGCGGACGTCCAGACCGTCAACCAGCACGCTTCCCTCGCTCACATCCATGAACCTGGGCACCAGATTGACCAGAGATGTCTTGCCCGCGCCGCTGCGCCCAACCAGCGCCACGACCTCACCGGCCCGGACCGTCAGGCAGATATCCTGCAGCACGTCCCGGACATCCCCCGGATAGCGCAGCCAGACATGGTCGAAAACAATGCTGTCGTGAAAAGCCGGCAAGGTTCGAGCTCCGGGCCTGTCCTGGATGTCCTGCGGTTCATCCAGCACCTCGAACACGCGTTCGGCCGCGGCCAGCCCCTGCTGGATTTCATTGTTGGCCCGACTCAGGCGCTTGACCGGTTCATACAGCATCAGCGCCGCCGCCAAAAAGGAGATCAGCGTGCCTGGCGTCGTTTCCCCCGCCGACACGCGCAGGCCGCCATACAGCAGCACGCCGGCGATGCCGAACCCCGCCAGCAGTTCCATGATGGGGAAGGACAATGCATGCACCCTGAATGCCTTGAGCTGATGCTCGAGAAAATCCCGCGTGAACCGCCTGAAGCGACGCTTCTCATAGTCCTCCATGCCGAAGGCCTTGACCACGCGAATGCCGGCCACGGTTTCTTCCATCAGGCTCGTCAATGCCCCCATGGACACTTGGCCGTCGAGGGTCGCCCGACGCATCCTGCGACCGAACCGGGCGATGGGATAGACAACGGCCGGAAAGACGAGCATGGCGATCAGGGCGAGCTGCCAGTCCTGGACAAAGATGACACCCGCCAGAAAAACGATCGAGATTGCATCGCGCATCAGGGCCGTGACGGCCGTGCTGACGGCGGACTGCACCAAGGTCACGTCGTAGCTGATGCGCGCGATCAACTCGCCGGTCTTGCGATGGGTGAAAAAGGCGAGGGACTGACCCACCAAGTGTTCATAGAGGCGGTTGCGCAAATCGTAGATGACCCGCTGTCCGATGTAACCCATCAAATAGGCTTGGCCGTAGTACGCCGCCCCCTTGATGATGTAAAGGCCAATGATCAGCATGGGAATGATGTAGATCATACGCTGATTCTCGCCGGTCAGAGCCTCATCCAAAGCCGGCTTCAGCGCCCATGCGAGCGCCGCCGTGCAGGCGGCCAGGATCACCATGCATGACACGGCAATGGCCACCCGTCCTCGATACGGTCGGAGAAAGCCGAGCAGGCGCCGGTAAAGCGACAATCTCATCAGGAACCGATCATGCCCGAAACGCGGTCATTGCGCGCCGTCTTTCCGGCTCGCTCATCCAGACGCCCCATCTGCCTGAAAAACTGCTTGCTGGCCTCAAGCAGGGCCTGAGCAAGGCGCAGCTGATGACGCCCATCGGTCAGCTTGCGTTCCCTGCTCGGATTCGAGATATAGTCGAGCTCGACCAAAGCACTGGGGATCTCCAGGGCACCAAGCACGACAAAGCGGGCGCGCTTGGGCGTGCGATATTTCAATGGGCCAGCCTTCCTCAACTGGGCCAGCAGCTTCTCCGCCAGAATCTGAGAGGAATTCAGCGCATCCCGCCGGAACATGTCGCCCAGAATCCTGCTGACCATGGGGTCATCAACCTCCTCGTCGATGGACACGCCACCAACCTCATCAGCAGCGTTTTCCTTGGCCGCAAGGGCTTCGGCGGCCTTGTCAGGCGTGGCTCCGCGCTCCGACAGCGTATAGACGCTGGCTCCCTTGACGGAACGGGTACGAACCGCATCCGCATGAATGCTGATCATCAGATCCGCATGAGCCTGTCTGGCAAGACGCACCCGCTTTTTGAGCGGCACGAAATAATCGCCCTTGCGAATCAAAACGGCACGCATGCCCGGCGTACTGTCGATCAGGGCAGCCAGCTTTTTGGCCACAGCCAGCGTGACGGTCTTTTCCTTGACGCCATGCGGCCCGATGGCGCCGGGATCCTCCCCTCCATGGCCTGCGTCCACGGCAATGACAAGCGCCTTGGCATGGCGGCTGCCGGCGGCCGTAAGCGCGGCCTTGGGCCTTTGCTGTTCGCGCATCAGATCGATGACCAACCGGTGGGGCTTGCCCGCCATGGGCTTGAGCAGAAACGAGCGGGGGCGAACCTTCTCCCGGACATCGATCACCAGTCTCAGCATTGACTTTTCCGGCCTGCCATGCCGAATGGCTTGCACAACCGGATCGGGAAGCTTGAGCTTGGCAGGCTCCGCTTTCAGGACAGCATGCCGCAAGTCGACAACGACCCGCTCGGGGTTGTGGAGCCGAAACACCTGATAGTCAACGGCGCGATCGAGATCCAGCACCAAGCGGGTATGGTCGGGGGCCGTCCACAGCCGAAAATCACGTATGCTGACATCGCCAGCCCATGCCTGATGTCCAAGCAGCAGCATCAACAGCAAGATGATTCCAGACGATACGCGCATGTTGGCGCCTATCCTTACCCTGCCGACAACCAATGCAAGCCTAGCCTTTCGTTCTGCGGACCAAATCCCGAACGGAGACAACCCGATCGATGAACAAAATGCCATCGAGATGGTCCATCTCATGCTGAATGACGCGAGCCTCAAAGCCTGAGCTTTCGATGCGCCTTGTCTCCCCTTCGGGGCTCAGAAAGGAAACCCGGATCCATTGCGATCGGGGTACCATGCCCACCCAATCGGGCACGGACAGACAGCCCTCCCGACCAAGCACGCGCCCGTGACGATCTTCGATGACTGGATTCAGCATGACCAACCGGCCGTGATGGCGACAGGGCCGCCGGGCCGCTGAACAGTCCACGATGATGATGCGTTGATCCAGCCCGATCTGCGGGGCGGCTATGCCCACGGCCCCCGGCCCTGCACCCATGGCCTGCTCGAGCTGCCGTAGCGCAAGAGGCAGGGATGCATCATCGGGGGCGACCGCCCTGGCCACCCTGCGTAAACGGGCGTCGGGGTAGGTCAGGATCACGGGCGCCTCGAGCGCCTGCTGCCCAGCAGTCATGCCGGAGGGCGGTCAGAGCACTGCCTGGTCAAGCCGATGGCACTCGATATCCACATTCAGTCGCTCGGCCACTTCTCGCAAGACCCCACCCAGTTCATCGAGCCTGTCCCCGGCATGTGCCTCCAGAGCCATGATGTAAACGCCCTCCCGCACCTGCGTGGAAACATCGACGATGGAAATGCCCTGTTCAGCCAGGGCATTGGACACCTCATAGACGATGCCCAACTGATCAGCTCCATGCACGGTCACAACGCAGTCTGGCTCAGGCGTCGAGCGTGAAACTTCCTCCCGGCTCAAGGGCTGGGACTGAATGGTCAACCCGGTACGCCGTTCCAGATCAGCCAGCGCCGCTTTCAGTTCGCTCAGGCCCATCTCCTCGGGTAAGCGCACAATCAGCATCATTGCAAACCTTCCCCGCAATGCCGTCATCGAAGAGTCCTCGATGTTCGCGGACAGATGCAACATGGCCTCGGCGACATCCCGGACGATCCCCGGCCGATCATGCCCGGAAATCGAAAGCAGAACATAAGACATGAAACACCTCCTCCCGGCAGCCTACGCCTGTTTCACCTTCAGCCCAAGAACGGACTCAGCCAAATGAGACGGATGCCCCGCAACCGCATTCACCCTGGACGTTTGGATTGTGATAGACAAAAGACGAGGAAAGAAGATCCTGCTGAAAATCGATCCGCACCCCCTTCAGGCCAAGCTCGTAGGAAGAGCTGTCCACATAGAGAGATCCGGCCCCAAGATCGACCCTCAGGTCGGATGGCTTCGCCTGCTCGACATAATCCAGCACATATTCGTAACCAGAGCATCCGGCTTGGCGCAGGCTCAGGCGCAAACCAGCACAGGGCCTCTGCTTGAGCAGCTCCTTCATGCGTTGACGAGCTGAATCGGTCAATACGATTTCAACATCCATACATCCACTCCTTATGAGACCACACCCGCCATGGTCCGCAAGCGCTGCCTTATGCGTCCGAGTTCCCGGACAAGCGCCAGGCCATCATCCCGGACATTGCCCGGGCCGAAGCTGATCCTCACGGCGCTGCGGGCAAGCCCTGATTTCACTCCCATGGCCAGCAGCACATGGGAGGGCTCGCGCTTGCCCGACGAACAGGCCGATCCGGAAGCCACGGCGAATCCGGCCAGATCCAGTTGCATCAGCAGGGTCTCCCCGTCCAGCCCAGGAATCGAAAACAGACTGGTATTGGCTACCCGCTCCGCTTCGCGACCAAACACGACGGCATCCGGAATGGTTTCCTCAAGGGCCCGTTCGAATGCATCCCGCATACTCGCATACGATGAGAAGTCGGCCTCTCGAAGAGCAGCGGCAAAGGCCACGACGCCGGGAACATTTTCCGTGCCGGAGCGGCGCTTGCGCTCCTGCCCGCCACCAGGGGCCAACTCCCGTACCTTGACACCCCGCCTGACGACCAAGGCACCGACGCCTCGAGGACCGCCAATCTTGTGCGCGGACAAGGCCACGAAATCAGCATCCAGGGTCAGACAGTCCAGGGAAAGTTTCCCCAGGGCCTGAACGGCATCCACAAGCACGGGCACCCCCGTGACGCGGCAATGGCGGACAATTTCCTTCACAGGCTGAATGACGCCGGTCTCGTTGTTGGCCCACATGATGCAGACAAGCCTGGTCGAATCATCAATTCGGCTGATGAAGTCCTCGGCCGACACCCTGCCATCGCTTCCAGGGCGCACCTGAACGAGTTGCCATCCCTGCTCCCGGGCCTCCCGCGAGGCCCAGCGAGAAAGAGGTTGAAGCACGGCTGGGTGCTCAATGGCCGAGGTTATGATCTTTCCCGGAGCAGAGGCATGGAGGACGCCCTGAATGGCTATATTGTCAGACTCGGTGCCACCGGAGGTAAAGACGATGCTGCCGGGATCGGCATGGATGCATGCCGCTATGGACTCCCGTGCATCCTCAAGCGCTCGTCGTGCCTCTCGTCCCGCCCAATGCAGGCTCGACGGATTGCCGACGAGATCTCGCGCGGCCCCGACATAGGCCTCAAGGGCAGATGGCCGCATCGGCGAGGTGGCGTTATGATCAAGATACCGACGCAATCTTGGCATCCAAGCGGACTTCATCGCCCTGATTCAGATACTGGGAAACATCGACCAGTTCGATCCGGTCCAGAAAAACCTCGCCATCACGAACCTGCTGAATGGTCACTGCATCAAGGAAACGATAGATGTGAAGGCCCAGGGCCTCCCAGAGCTGGTGGGTATCACAGCGGTTGCCCCGATGGCATCCGCGAACGCCATTCTCGCACATCGTCGTGTGCACAGGCTCATTGACCGCGCGAATGACTTCCGCAACCGTGATTTCAGAGGGATCGCGCGCCATGGTGTAGCCACCGCCCGGACCGCGGACGGAATTGACCAAGCCAGCCTCCCTGAGTTTGCGAAAGAGTTGCTCGAGATAGGAAAGCGAAATGAACTGGCGCTCGGAGATCGCGGCCAGGGTTACGGGCCCTCCGTTCTGCTGCTTGCTCAAATCCACCATGGCTGATACGGCGTATCGTCCCTTGCTCGTCAAACGCATTCCATGCCTCCTGCCAGAAAAACCCTTCTGCCAGGTCGGATATTATATACCGTACTGTTTTGGTCAAGTATTTGAGGCAAGCTGGAAGCGGCAAAAAGGCTAGATGCCTCCTCCTCCAAGAAAGCGTTCCAGCTTTTCCTGCTCCTTGTGCAGATCCTGTTCCAGATCCTTGCTGCGTTTGTCTTTGCTGCTTTCGGGATGGAAGGCATCGATGCGGGCATTGACGTCGTCGATCATCTTGAGCACATGCTCCAAGGCTTCCGCCACCGGATTGGCCAGCAAATGGTGATCCAGATTGATTCTGCCATTCTCAATCAGGGACTCCGTGGATCCCACGATGGTTCCGGGAATGCCCACAACTGTCGAATGGGGAGGTACGTCACGGAGCACAACCGAGTTCGCGCCGATGCGCGATTGCTCGCCAATCGTGATCGGCCCCAGAACCTTGGCTCCCGCCCCGACGATGACACCATCGCCCAGGGTGGGGTGGCGCTTTGTCCTTTCCCAAGTCGTTCCCCCCAGCGTCACCCCATGATACAGCGTCACATCATCTCCGATCTCGGTCGTCTCGCCGATCACCACGCCCATGCCATGATCGATGAAAAAGCGCCTGCCGATCCGAGCACCGGGATGAATTTCAATGCCGGTGAACCAGCGCATGAGATGGGACACGAACCGGCCAAGCCACTTGAAGCCATGCTGCCACAGAAAATGCGCCACACGATAGCCCCAAACGGCATGCAGTCCCGGATAGCATGTGAACACCTCCCAGACTGACCGGGTGGCCGGGTCTCGGTCGAACGCCATGCGAATGTCTTCACGGAGTCGTTCAAACATGAGGCAAGGCTAGCAGGGGCTCTTGCGGAGTGAAATGACGGCCAGCGGGCCGCATCATACATCCAGACTGCTCAGCATTTCCGGCAGCCTCTCTTCTGGGGCGGCCACGGTCCAGAGCGCTGTCTTGGCCAGTTGTCCATCTGTCCATTCGATGAGCTCGTCAAGTTCGACGGCATCAACGGCCTCGGCCCATTCTGCGGGGGATCTGAGCACAGGCTCATCCAGCCTCGAGCCAAGATAAAGCATCTGCCCCTCCACCGAATCCATGCCCATGCGCAACTGTACCCGGAGCTGGCTTTTGGCCCGGTCCAGATCCCGTTCATTGAGCTGCCGGACAAACGCATCGAGGGCCTGCCTGAGCACATCGATGCAACGCTGGCCATGCTCGGGGGAGCAACTGCAGGAAATCCCCCAGGTGCCCACATCACTCAGCATGTTCAAATGAGAGGAGATGCTGTAGGCCAGCCCCCGCTTTTCCCGAATCTCCCTGAACAGATGCGAACTCATGCCTCCGCCAAGCATCTGGTTCGCCAGCCAGGCCAAGGGACGCTGCCCGGATGAAGCGTGGATGCAGGGCCAGGATATCAACAGATGGGCCTGCTCGCCTTCCCTGATCAGCGGCTGCACGCCAGCCGAAGGAACGGGCACCTGCCGGGACATGCGCCTGGACGCTGGCCGCCATGGAATGGCGGATGCGGCCTCCACCAGCGCCTCATGCCGGATGTTGCCTGCGGCAGCCAGCAATAGACGCGATCCGCCGTAATTGCCCTCGAGATACCGACGAAGGTCCTCGACCTGCAGTGCGGCCAGAGACGAACGGGTGCCCAGAATGCTTCTTCCCAAGGCATGGTCTGGAAACAGGGCGCTAACATGCTGGTCCATGACCCAGTCTTCCGGTGAATCCTCCACCATGGCCATCTCCGAGTAGATGACCTCTCGCTCCTTGTCCCACTCATCCTGCGGCAGATGGGGTGAACACAGCATGGCGGCAAGAAGCTCCAACGCCTCGTTCCATGACTCATGAAGCACCTGCATGTGGAAACAAGTGCGCTCCCGCGAAGTGTACGCATTGGCATTGCCACCGAGCGCATCAAGCCGCTCGGAAAGCGCATGCACATCCCAGGGACCCGCGCCCTTGAAAACCATGTGTTCGAGTGCATGGCTGGCTCCGTGCATGACCGACGATTCGTCGCGGCTGCCAATATCCGCGAACAGGCCAAGGGCAACGGTCTGGGCCTGCGGCATGTTGAGCGAGATCACCCGCAGCCCTGAAGCCAGCTCCGTTTCCCGGGCGTAGGGCATCATGTACCGACCGTCAAAGGAAAAGCGGGCGCTGCAAGGGCGCCCGCTCGCATTTGGAAGACTCGACCAAGGGCCTACCCTTCATCCTGGACGGCCTTCATCGAAAGGCGGATGCGCCCGTTCCGGTCCACCTCAAGCACCTTCACGCGCACCTGCTGCCCCTCTTTGAGCTCATCGCCGACCTTGTCGACGCGGTGATGAGCGATCTGGGAGATATGCACAAGACCATCAGTGTTGCCCAGAATGCGCACGAATGCGCCAAAGTCCATCAACTTGACCACCGTGCCCTCATAAATGCGGCCCACCTCAACCTCGGCTGTGATGTCCTCGATACGCTTTCTGGCTGCCTCTCCGGCCTCCGACGTCACTGCAAAAACCTTGACCGTGCCGTCATCCTCGATATCGATCTTGGCGCCTGTTTCTTCGACAATGCCCTTGATGACCTTGCCGCCCGGACCGATCAGCTCCCTGATCTTGTCGGGATTGATCTTCATCGTGAACATGCGCGGCGCATGGGAGGCAACCGCGGGCCGGGGTGTCTGAATGCACTTGGCCATCTCACCCAGAATGTGCATGCGCGCATTCCTGGCCTGGGCGAGCGCCTGCTCCATGATCTCCCGCGTCAGGCCGCCGATCTTGATGTCAAGCTGAAATGTCGTGATACCTTCGGTCGTGCCGGCGACCTTGAAGTCCATATCACCAAGATGATCCTCATCTCCCAGGATGTCCGTCAGAACAGCATAGCCGTCTTTTTCGAGAATCAGGCCCATGGCGACGCCAGCCACAGGACGCTTGATGGGAACGCCAGCATCCATCAACGCCAGGGAGGCGCCACACACCGTGGCCATGGAGGAAGATCCGTTGGATTCGGTGATTTCGGATACCACGCGCACCGCATAGCCGAACTCCTCCTCGGAGGGCATGACAGGCTCCACCCCCCGCTTGGCCAAGCGCCCATGACCGATCTCACGTCGTCCCGGAGGGCCCATGCGACGGACTTCGCCGACGGAGAATGGCGGAAAATTGTAGTGCAGCATGAAGCGCTGCTTGGCCACGCCCTCCAGGCTTTCCATGATCTGCATGTCGGACTCAGTTCCCAGGGTCACGGTCACCAGCGCCTGGGTTTCGCCGCGCGTGAACAGGGCCGAACCATGCGTGCGCGGCAGCAGGCCGACCTCGCAATGGATGGGACGAACCTCGGTCGTCGAACGGCCATCGATGCGCGGCTTGCCCTCGATGATGGACCGGCGAACGATCTCCTTCTCGAGCGATTTCAAGGCCGCCGCGACATCATTGGCCAGGAACGCCCCCGGATTGTCCTCGGTACCGGCAAGCTTCTGCTGTGCCTCCAGCCGGATCGCCTCCAGGCGCGCGGACCGCTGTCCCTTGTCGGCGATGGCATACGCAGCCCGCAGATCGCTTTCATAGCCTTCGCGGACCGCAGCTTCAACGTCCTCGCCCCCGGCAAGATCGACCTGGATCTTTTCCTTGCCGGCCTTTTCCACCAAGGCCTCAATGGCATCGAGGACAGGCTGGTAGCCCTGCTGCCCGAAGATCACGGCGTCCAGCATCTGAGACTCGGACAGTTCGCGTGCTTCAGACTCCACCATCAGCACGGCGTCCCGCGTGCCGGCCACAACCAGATCAAGTTGCGAGCGCTCCATCTGCTCGTAACTCGGATTGAGCACGAATTCGCCATCGATCAGGCCGACCCGCGAGGCCGCAATGGGCTCTGCAAACGGAATATCCGATATGGCCAGGGCCGCGGACGCCCCGTTGATGGCCACGATGTCCGGGTTGTTGTCTTCATCCGCAGAAACCACAGTCGCAATGACCTGCGTATCGTGAAAGTACCCCTTGGGGAACAGTGGGCGAATGGGACGGTCGATCAGCCGGGCGGTCAGGGTTTCCTTTTCGCTCGGCCGTCCCTCGCGCTTCATGAAGCCGCCGAGAAAGCGCCCTGCAGCATAGGTCTTTTCCTGGTAATGAACGGTCAGCGGGAGAAAATCCACGCCCTGCATGGGCTGCTTGGACGCCGTAGCCGCCACGTGGATCACAACATCACCGTATCGGACCATGACCGACCCACCGGCCTGACGAGCTATGCGTCCGGTTTCAAATGAAAGAATGCGACCGCCGACCTCGGCTTCACTGGTTTTGATATCAAACATATGCTTTTCCTTTTCCCGCCCACGTCTTTGGCATGGAACGAATGTCAGCGGAAAAAAGAAAGGCGGCCCGGGGTCAAGCCGGCCGCCCTGATGCCTTAACGACGCAAGCCAAGACGCTCGATCAGCTCGCGATAGCGGTTGAAATCCTTCTTCCTCAGATAATTGAGAAGATTTCTCCGACGCCCGACCATCTTCAGCAGGCCGCGACGGGAATGATGATCCTTATGGTGAACCTTGAAATGCTCTTGCAGGTGGTTGATCCGCTCCGTAAGCAGGGCGATCTGAACCTCCGGGGAACCGGTATCCCCCTCGCTGCGGCGGAATTTTTCAATAATCGCGTTTTTCTCTTCCAGCGCCAAAGACATGAACGATATTACCTCTTGGTTTTTTCTTTCCTCTTTTCGGGCGGCGAACGATAACCACATGGGAAGCCGCATGCAAATATTTCTTGTCACCGGCACCGATCAGGAAACCTCCACGGCAAATCCTAGCCCGCGTATCGCATCAGCCAGGGACTCAAGCCAGGCCGTGGGCAGCGGGGACACATGGGAGGACTCCTGCTGGCACGATGGCCGAGCCAGCGAATATAGCAGCACACCCTCCAACGGCACGCGCTCCGCCGCCAGGCGACCAAGCAGGGCCAGATAGGGTCTCAGCACCCCTTCCCCGGGCGCCTGCCCATCCCATGCAAACATGCAGGTCTGTATCCATGTCGGGCAATGCATGGCCGAAATCACGACCTGTCTGAAAAGACTGTCGGCATCAAGACGCACGCCATTGATGCGCTTGGTGCTGACAGGGTCGGCCGCATCCACCTTGATCCATACCTCCCCCGACAGGGTAGCCATACGGTCAAGCCCTCGCCGGACATGCTCCTTACCCATGTAGCTTCCATTGGTAATCAGCCGCAGCGGCAAGCGTCCCACAAGCCGGAAATGCTTCATGATATCGCCGACGAGCTCAACCACATCGGCAAACTGTCCCGAGCTCGTCGGCTCGCCATTGCCGGAAAAGGCCAGATCCCGGAGATCACGCATCCCTTCAGGGGCAAACCGGCACAGAAAGTCGCCATGCACCATGGCTTCCAGCATGCTGGACAGCTCTTGCTCCAGGTTCGACAGCTCGATGGCCGGCGCATGCCCCCTTTTCAGGCCGGGCACCTGGCAATAAGCGCAATGCCAGTTGCATGCATTGTTGGGGTTCAGGTTGATGCCGAGTGAAACGCCTCCCGCGCGACGGGAAAGCACGGGATAGACATACCGCATGCCAGCGAGCTTTCGGTCGTGATCGCTGAAGGTCAGCGGGCGCGCTGCCTCGACGGAGGATGCCTTAGAGCTCATGCACAACCTCCGCCATGGCCTGGACCAGAAGGGAAAGCTCCTGATCGCTCAGGACATAGGGGGGCATGGCATAGATCAGCCGCCCGAACGGCCTGAGCCAGACCCCCTTGGACAGGAGTCTTTCTTGAACTGACGACACATCGACCGGCTGTTTCATCTCGATGACGCCGATGGCTCCCAAGGCGCGAACATCCGCCACGCCTCTGGCCGACCTGCATGATTCAAGTCCGTCACGGAAGGCCTGCTCGATTCTTCCGACCCGTTCTTGCCATGGAGACGAAAGCAGCAGATCGATGCTGGCCAGCGCGACGCTGCAGGCCAGCGGATTCGCCATGAATGTCGGACCATGCATGAGCACCTGTCCCCCGGCCTCAACGCCCCGGGCCACCTCGTGGCTGGCCAGCACGGCCGCCAGGCTCATGTACCCGCCTGTCAGCGCCTTGCCCACGCACATGATATCTGGCTCAATGCCGGCATGCTCACAGGCAAACATCCTGCCTGTTCGCCCAAACCCCGTAGCTATCTCGTCCAGAATCAGCAGCACATCGTGCGCATCGCAAAGCCTGCGCACCTGCCTGAGAAAGGCCGGCGCATAAAAGCGCATCCCTCCGGCCCCCTGCACGACGGGCTCCAGGATCACGGCCGCAATTTCATGGCCATGCGCCCCAAGCACGGACGCCATCTCCTCTGCGGCATGCTCCCACTGCTGTCCAGCCGGCGCCGCAACAAAAAGCTGCCGTGGCAGCATCCCCGAAAACAGATGATGCATGCCCGTAACCGGATCACACACACTCATGGCCCCAAACGTATCACCATGGTAACCGTGACGGATGGTCAGGATCCTGCGCTTCTCCGCTTGGCCCGGCTGCCAGAACTGAAGGGCCATTTTCAGGGCCACCTCCACCGCCACCGAGCCGGAGTCGGCAAAAAAGACATGCTGAAGGCCCGCCGGCGCCAGCTCCAGCAGCCTGCTGGCCAGCCGGACGGCCGGTTCATGCGTCAGGCCGCCGAACATCACATGCGCCATGCGCTCCAATTGTCTGCTCACGGCATCGTTCAGTTCCGGCACATTGTATCCGTGGATGGCGCACCACCACGAAGCCATGCCGTCCACGACCCAGCGACCGTCGGCCAGCTCCAGGCTCGCTCCGCGGGCTGACCGGACGGCATGCACGGGGCCGGGGTTCAGGACTGATGCATAGGGATGCCAGACATGCCGGCGGTCAAACGATACCCAGTCCTTCATGACCTGCGGACCAGTTCGAGCGTCAGGCGCTCGATCTCCTCGGCTCCATCCCGCCAACCTGCCCCCTTCACGTTGCGCTCGGCCTCGGCGATCAACGCGAGCGCACGCATGATCTCGGAAGCGGGCCAGTGCTTCAGGTCGCGAACCAGGCTTTTCCGCATCGCGCCGAAGATGCCGGCCGCACGGGCGGGGTCCCGATGTTTCTGGGCCTGATGCCAACGCGCCAGCAGCATCTTCTGCAGGCGCCCGCCCAGCCAGGCGATCATCTGAACCGGCGCAATGCCCTGATCACGCACCAGCCGCAGGGCCAGTCCGATCGCCTCAGGCCGCCGCGAGGCCACGGCCGCGCACCAGTCCTCCAGTTCATCGGGCGCCTTCTCTCCGAGCAGGGCACTGACAACCTCCAGATCCAGAGGCTCGGCCTGATCGCTCCCCACATACCATCGGGCGCGCTCCAAGAACTGTCTTGCCGCCTGCCTCATGCCACACAGGCGCTCCGACGCATACGACACAGCATCGGGACTCATCGGCACACCGCTCTCCTTGGCGGCAGCGGACAGCCAGCGATGAAAGCTGGCCTCGTCAAGGCGCCGGAGCAGACACGAGGCAACGCGCTCATCGGCCTTCAGCCTCTGGTGCAGGGACTTTTTCCAGGAAATGTCCGGAGCGCAGATGATCAGCCGGCTTGGCCAACTCACCTCACCGAGCAGGGACAGCAATTGGCCCGCCTGGGACGCATCAGCCTGATCAGCATTCCGCACAAGAGCGCGGCAGATTCTGGGACCGAACAGCGCACCGGTACGCAGTTGCACCTGGATGCGGTCCAATTCGTCACAGTCAACCCTGAGGGCCACGGCCTCATCTCCGCCTGCATGAAGCAGGCCTTCGGCCAGTTCCATGATGCCATCCCGGTCATCACCGTAGAGGTAGACAACCGGAGCCTGCGACCGCAGCAACTGCTCGGGCCTCAATTCCATGGCCGCAAACCGTTCAGAAGCCCGATCGGAACCTTGACCATACTTGCTGCAGCCACTGTCTCTGCAAGTCCTGTTCAAGCCGGTTGCGCGAAGCCTCGATGCTGGCGGGTCCGCCGGAAACGAAAACGTCCTCGGACAGGGACACAATGCCACTGTCCCAGGTTTCTTGGCCATGCACCAGGACCGTCATATGACCCCGGATGTTCATCGTGTATTGCACTGCTATGCCCGCGCGGTCAAACGCAGAGGGGCGGTATTTCACATGATCCTGTTGCAGCCGAATTTCTGCCTCGGCCTCCTGCTGCGCCTCCGTCAACCTGTATCCCGATGCCTCCAGGCGCTGCCGCAGGGCTGCGATCAGATAATGGGGCACGCCAGCTCCATGCAGGCTGATCACCTTGACATCTTCGGGCAGGACGCCCTTTCCGTGCCCGGCGAGATGGTAGCCGCAGGCAGCGGGCAACAAGCCAAGCAGCAGAACCAACAGGCGGATCATGACGTCGGCCGGACCACGATGTTCAGCAGGCGGCCAGGCACAAAGATCACCTTGACGACCTGCTTTCCTCCCACCCATTTCGCCACGGCCTGCAGTTTGAGCGCGCGGGCCAGCGCCGTCTCCCTGTCGCAATCTTTGGGCACGCTTATCTCAGCCCGCTTCTTTCCCTGGACCTGAACAACAAGATTCACCTCGCTGCGTTCCAGCGCCGCCACATCCACGCTTGGCCACGCCTCGATCACGGCCGGCCTGGAGAAACCCAGCCGTTCTCCCATCTCACAGGCAAAATGAGGCACGAACGGCGCCAACATCCTGACCAAGGCCTCCAGACCTTCACGATATGCCGCACGGGAAGCTTCATCGCACGGCTCGAAATCCGAAAGTCTGTTGGTCAACTCCATCAGGGCTGCGATGGCCACATTGAAGGCAAACCCGTGTTCGAATGCATGCGTCACCTTGGCAATGGTGTGATGAACGGCATACCTCAGCTCCCTGACGTCATCACCTCCTGATCCTTCCCCTTCTTCTCCAGTGCCGTCCAGCCGGTCGAGAAGACGCCATACGCGATGCAGAAAACGATGGGCGCCTTCAACCCCGGCATCATGCCATTCAAGATCCTTTTCCGGAGGGGCTGCAAACAAGGTAAACAGACGCGCCGTATCCGCACCGAAGCGATCGATGATGGCATTGGGGTCAACGGTGTTGCCCTTGGACTTGCTCATCTTGGCGCCATCCTTGAGCACCATGCCCTGAGTCAGAAGGTTCGTGAACGGCTCATCGCCGCCTTCCTCGGACGTGAACAGGCCGACATCCCGCATCAGCTTGTGGTAGAACCTGGCGTAAAGAAGATGCAGAACCGCATGCTCGACGCCCCCGATGTACTGGTCCACGGGGGCCCATCGGCGCATGGCCTCACGGTCGACCATGGCGGTCGTACAACGCGGGCTGGTGTACCGGTTCATGTACCACGAAGATTCCATGAAGGTATCGAACGTGTCCGTTTCCCTGCGGGCCGGCTCGCCGCATCTAGGACAGTCCACATGGACAAAGGCCTCGCATTCCGCCAATGGACTGGCTCCACCCGTGGGCGTCAGGTTCTCGGGCAGCCTGACTGGCAACTGCTCGTCCGGCACGGGCACGGCTCCGCAGCGATCGCAATGGACGACTGGAATGGGGGCACCCCAATAGCGTTGACGGGAAACCAGCCAGTCGCGAAGTCGGTATTGCACGCGCCGCTGCCCCTTTCCGCGGGCCTCGAGCCACTCGACGATCTTCTCGGCCGCCTCGTGGCTGGCTAGGCCATCAAAGGGACCTGAGTCCATGAGCACGCCCTGTCCCGTATAGGCGGCCGAGCCGATGTCCCAGCTCCCGGCCGTCGGCCTGATGACCTGGCGAATGGGCAGGCCATACTTGCGCGCGAAGGCGAAATCCCGCTCATCATGGGCGGGAACGCTCATGACCGCGCCGCTTCCATAGCCCATGAGCACAAAGTTGGCCACCCAGACGGGAATGCGCTCCCCGCTCACCGGATGAATCGCATCAATGCCCAAGGGCATGCCCTTCTTTTCCATGGTCTCAAGCTCGGCTTCCTTGGTCGGGACATGGCTGCATTCCTCGAGAAAACTGGCCAGCTCCGGGTTATGTGCGGCCATCGCCCGGGCCAGGGGATGGGCCGCAGCGACGGCCATGTAGGTCACGCCCATCAATGTGTCCGGGCGCGTCGTGAAGATCTCGAGATCCTCATCGCGACCCTCCAGGCCGAAGCGTATCTCCGCGCCCACTGAGCGTCCGATCCAGTTCCTCTGCATTTCGATGACGCGGGACGGCCAGCCAGCAAGCTTGTCCAGGTCTTCGAGCAACTCCTCGGCATAATCCGTGATGCGCACAAACCATTGCTTGAGGTTTTTCCTGACCACCGGCGCGTCACAACGCCAACAGCATCCATCCACGACCTGTTCATTGGCCAAAACGGTGTGGCAGGACTCGCACCAGTTCACCTCGGCATCGGCCTGATAGGCCAGGCCCCGCTCCATCAGCCGGGTGAACATCCATTGTTCCCAACGATAGTAATCTGGATGACATGTGGCCAGCTCCCTGCTCCAGTCGTAGGATAGCCCTAGCCGCTTGAGCTGGCGGCGCATCTGATCAATGTTGGCATAGGTCCACTCTGCCGGCGGCTGCCCGTTCTTGATGGCTGCATTCTCGGCCGGAAGACCGAACGCATCCCAGCCGATCGGATGCAGAACGTTGAAACCCCGCATGCGCTTGTAGCGCGCGATCGCATCGCCCAGGCAATAATTGCGCACATGCCCCATGTGAAGATTTCCCGAGGGATAGGGAAACATGACCAGGCAATAGTAGCGTGGACGATCGTCATCGGGAGCATCACTGGCCCTGTCCAAGCCAGCCTCGGCCCAATACTTCTGCCATTTGGTCTCAATTGATTGCGCATCATATCGATCGGACACCATGTCACTCCCTGTCGCCAGCATGTTTGACTGGGGCGGGATGCTGCGCATTCTTGGACGCAAGCGCAATCCAAACGCCGAACCGGATCGTCAACCCAGTGCCGATGGCGTTTCCCCCCGCGTTAGACAAGAATACCCCTTCTTGGCTATGCTTTGGCCATCCTAGAGACGGTACCTGTCCATGGACCGAAGCGAAGGGTGATCAATGAACGCAACTTCTCCTGTCACTGCGGCGACGCTTTTGCGCGCCAAGCAGCGCCGCGAACCTGCCGTATGGTTGACGGCTTACGATGCCGTCAGCGCCGAAATCGCCGAACTGGGCGGGGCTGACGTTCTGTTGGTGGGCGACTCGGTTGGCATGGTCTGCCTGGGCATGGACTCAACCCTGCGCGTCACCCTGGAGCACATGATCCACCATGCCGCAGCCGTCGTGCGGGCCCGCAAGAGGGCTTGGGTCGTCTGCGACCTGCCCTTTGGCAGCTATCAGGGGTCGCCGGAACAGGCCTGGCGGAGTGCCACATTGCTGCTCCAGCAGACTGGATGCGACGCGATCAAGCTCGAAGGCGGACAGGTCATGGCCGAAACCATCGCCTTCCTTGCCGACCGGGGCATGGCCGTGGTCGGACATCTTGGCCTTCAGCCCCAATCCATCAAGCGGTTGGGCGGGTACGGCCGCCGTGGCCGCAACCGACAAGAGCGGGAACAGCTCATGCGCGATGCTGAAATCTTGGCCCAGGCTGGAGCTACGGCCATTGTGCTGGAAAATATCCCCGAGGACCTGGCCGCTGAAATCACGGCCATGGTGCCGGTGCCCACCGTGGGCATCGGGGCCGGACCGCATTGCGATGCCCATGTTCTGGTCTGGCATGACCTGCTCGGCATCTCGGAAAAAAATCCGCCCTTCGCCCCGGCCTATGCCAACCTCCGGGAAGCCATGGTTCGCGCCATTGAACGTTGGTCGGCAGATGTGCGAGCCGGCCATTTCCCCAGAGCGAAGGAGGCAAGCCTTGCGCGTCGCCCATAGCCCGACCGAGATGCGACAGAACCTCGCATCCCTGAGAAGACAGAAAACCATCGCCTTTGTCCCGACGATGGGAAACCTTCATGATGGTCACATGAAGCTGATCGCCAAGGCCCGGGAACTCGCGGAGGTCGTGGTTGCGAGCATTTACGTCAATCCGCTGCAATTCGGGTCAGGCGAGGATTTCGATGCCTATCCGCGCACCTTCGAGGAGGATGCCAGAAGGTGTCAGGCATCCGGTGTGGATTTCATCTTTCACCCCGAATGTCTCTATGCGCGGGGCGGCCCCAAGGTCACGCTTTGCGTCGACGTGGCGCTGGCCGGGCGTCTCTGCGGACGCAAGCGCCCGGGACATTTCAACGGAGTGGTCACGGTCGTCAACCTGATGTTCAATGTCGTGCAACCCGATTTTGCGCTGTTTGGCGAGAAAGACTGGCAACAGCTTCTGATCATCCGTCGCATGGTGCGGGATTTGCACATGCCTGTCACCATCGTGGGGGTCCCGACACAACGGGAACCGGATGGGCTGGCCATGAGCAGCCGCAACCGCTATCTCACCGATGACGAGCGCATTCGCGCGGCAGGGCTGTCAAAAGCCCTGCAGGCCGTTCGGCAGGCGTATCATGACGGGGAAAACGACGCATCAGCCCTGCTCGAACATGGCCGGGCCGTGCTGACCGAATTCGGGATCGAACCGGAATACCTCGAAATCTGCGATGAGCAAACCCTGGAGCCTTTGTCCCGGCTCTCCCAGGACAAGCGACCGCGCATCTTCGTTGCCGCGCGCATCGGCAAGGCTCGTCTCATCGATAACATGTCACTATGCACCATGGAGGCCATCGGCACATGATACTGACCATGCTGAAATCAAAGATTCACAGGGCTGTCGTCACTCATGCCGAGCTGGACTATGAGGGATCCTGTGCCATTGACAAGACCCTCATGGAGGCCGCGAATATCCGGCCCTTCGAACAGCTCCATATCTACAATGTCCGCAATGGAGAGCGTTTCACGACCTATGCCATCGCCGCACCACGCAACAGCGGCACCATCGGCATCAATGGCGCCGCCGCCCACAAGGCGGCCCCCGGGGACCTGCTGATCATCTGCACCTATGCGGACATGGAGGCGACGGAGGCCGACCATTTCCATCCCCGCCTCGTTTATGTCGACGATCGCAACGCCATCCGCCACATCAGCCACGGCCGCCTTGCCGCAGCCTGAGCAAACCCGACGGGCCGCCTCATGCGGTACATGATCCCGAATGTTGTGACGGGACTCGAGGAGCCCCTCGAGCATGTGGCGCGCAGGCTGTCCCGACGCCTCGGCTTTGGGCTTCATGCCCTGCGCGACATTCAGTGCGTGCGACGCGCCATCGACGCCCGGCGCAAGCATGATGTTCACCTGGTATGCCACTATGAAATCGAACTGGAACACCCGCTCGGGCATCTGCCCCACGGCGTGCGCAGGCTTGAGCGGTCCCTGCTCGCGCCTGCGACCCCCGAAATCTTCACCAGACGCCCGAACCATGCCGCATCGGTCATCGTCGTGGGCGCGGGTCCTGCAGGTCTGTTTGCCACCCTGGTGCTCGCCGAGGCTGGCTTTCGGGTCACGCTGCTGGAGCGCGGCAAGCCCGTGGAACGTCGCATGCGCGATATCGGACGCCTACGCAGCCGGGGTGAGCTGAATCCGGAAAGCAACATCTGCTTCGGGGAAGGCGGGGCAGGCACCTACACGGACGGGAAATTATACACGCGCATCAAGCATCCATTCGTTCGCTTTGTACTCCAGACCTTTGTCCGCTTCGGTGCCAACAGGAATATCCTCGTGGAGGCGCATCCGCATCTGGGGACGGACAAGCTCGTGCGCATCGTGCGCCGCATGCGCGAACATCTCATCGGACTCGGCGTCGATTACAGGTTTGAATGTCGTGTTGACGATCTCCTCGTGCATCAGAACCGCATTCAAGGTGTCCGCACCGCCTTCGGGGACACCATTCATGGCGAATTCGTGATCCTGGCCACGGGACATTCGGCCAGGGACACCTTTGAACGCCTGCATCGCATGGGCCTACCGATCGAGGCCAAGCCCTTCGCCGTGGGTTTGCGCGCCGAACATCCACAGTCCATCATCGATGCGTGCCAGTTCGGCCGCTTCGCGGGGCACAAGACGCTCGGCGCGGCTGAATATCGCCTGAGCCACCAGGTTGACGATGAGCATCTCGGGCGACGGGGCGTCTACACATTCTGCATGTGCCCAGGCGGACTCATCGTGCCCTCGCCGACCGAGCCCGGGCATATGGCCATCAATGGCATGAGCAACGCCAAGCGCGCTGGACGCTGGGCCAATGCCGGCATTGTCGCCCAGCTAACCCCCGATGACCTTGTCCGGCATGGCCTGCGCCCCCACCCTCTTGCGGGCTTGAGCTTCCAGAGAGAACTGGAGCATGCCTGCCATCAGGCCGCGGGGAACCGGTATGCGGCACCGGCCATGCGGCTGGTGGATTTTCTTGCCCGCGCGAAAAGCTCCACCCCGGCCGCAAGCTCCTTCAAACCCGGGATCGTCCCCGCGGACCTTTCTGAGATCCTGCCACCGTGGCTTGCCGATCCCCTGCGCAGGGGACTACAGGCTTTTGGTCGCAAGATGCCAGGCTTCATCACGAATGAGGCCAATCTGCTGGCGATTGAAAGCCGAACCAGTTCACCGGTCCGCATTCCCCGAAACGAGCGCCTGGAATGCGTGACCGTCGCAGGCCTGATGCCCGTGGGAGAGGGCGCTGGCTATGCCGGCGGCATCGTGTCTGCCGCCGTCGATGGGTTGCGGGCTGCGCAAAGCATCATCGAACGCTACTGACCCCCCACATCAATCGTCAGGGCGGCGCGCACGCCCGCATAGACCGCCATCATCGCCAGCAGCAACCAGATCAGGTACCACATGTCCATTCCCCCTTCCTTGAGCCCATGAGGTCCAGGGCGGCCAGGCATTTGTCAGTATGCCGCATGATCGTTCTCCCGAATCTGTTCAACCGTGACCTTGCCACGCAATACGCGGAACACCCAAGAGGTATAGAACAGAATCAGCGGAATGAAGACTGCGGCCGCGATCAGCATCAGCCACAGGGTCAACTGGCTTGAAGTCGCATCCCACATCAGGAGGCTGTGCGAGGGGTGGGTGCTTGATGGAAGCACGAACGGAAACATTGCCAGGCCGGCCGTCGCTGCAATGCCGCCGACCGATGCGGCGCTTGCCACCCAGCTCCATCCCGGGCGCCGGCGCCCCAGCAGGAGAACGGCCCATGCCCCCAATATGCCCAGGGCGGGCGCCAGCCACATCCAGGGATGAATCTGGAAATTGGCCAGCCAAGCACCCGCCTCGCGCACAACCTCCTTGCCGAACGGCGTCGATGCGGCGTTCGGATCCACGGACCCGACAATACGGTAGCCCTCGATGCCCGTCGCGATCCACCATCCGGCCAAAACAAACAGCATGATGGTCGCCAGCGCTGCCCCCCTGGCCGCCCGCCATGCGCGCTGCTGCAGCGAGCCCGTCGTCTTGATCAACAGGAAAGTCGCGCCATGCATGCAAAGCATTGCCACCGAGACCGCGCCAGCCAGCAACGCAAACGGATTCAGCAGATCGAGTAACGTGCCCGTGTAATGGCTGCGCAGCGTCTCGTCAAAATGGAACGGCACCCCCTGCAGGAAATTGCCGAACGCCACCCCGATAACCAACGCGGGAACAAGGCCGCCAAGAAACAGCGCATAATCCCATGTCGCGCGCCAGGCGGGTGAATCGATCTTGCTGCGGTAGTCGAACCCCACCGGACGCAGAAACAGGGCGAACAGAACGATCAGCAAGGCTGCGTACATGCCGGAAAATGCCGCCGCATAGACCGCCGGCCAGGCGGCGAAAATGGCGCCGGCACCCAGAATCAGCCAAACCTGGTTGCCATCCCATGTCGGTCCGATCGCATTGATCAGGACCCGCCGCTCATCATCGGTACGCGCGACAAACGGCAACAACGTCCCTACGCCGAGGTCAAAACCGTCCATGACCGCGTAGCCAATCAGCAGCAATGCGATAAGCCCCCACCATATCAGTCGCAACGTCTCATAATCCGGCATCATGGCCGACCTCCCAGGGATTCAAAGTGGTAGCGCCCGGTATGCAATGCGCTTGGGCCCAAGCGGGCATACTTGAACATCAAAAACAGTTCGACGGCAAACAAGCCCAGATACATCAACACAAAAGCCGTCAGCGATGCCTTCACATCAGCAACACTCAGGCTCGATGTGGCCAGACCGGTGGGAAGGATCTCGTAGATCGCCCAGGGCTGACGACCGAACTCGGCAACGAACCAGCCCAGCTCGGCCGCAAGAAACGGCAAGGGGATCGAACACAGCGCCAGCCTCAGCAGGCCACGCTTGCGCCAGGCCGTGCCGCGGCGTGCCGCGATCAACGCATAGATAAGGAGGGCAAGCAGGAAAAAGCCGATGAACACCATCATGCGGAACGTCCAGAACAACGGCGCCACTGGAGGCACCGTGCTGCGCGCGGCCTTGGCGATCACGGTTTCATCCGCCTGCAGCGGGTCATCGGTGTACTGTCTGAGCAACAGCGCATAGCCGAGATCCCCGACATACCGATCGAACACCTGTCGCTCTTCGGTTGTGGCCGTGCGAGCACGCATGGCGGGCAGCAGAGCGTAGGCCTTCAGCCCCCGACGAATGCGCTCGGCATTCTGTTCAACGAGCTCATGCACGCCCGTCACCGTGCCCGTCAGCGAACGGGTCGCTATCAAACCCAGGGCGTATGGAATCTTGATCGCATAATCCGTTCTCATTCGCTCATCATCGATGAGCCCGGCTACGGTGAACGCTGCCGGCGCTGTTTCTGTATGCCATTCGGCCTCAATAGCCGCCATTTTCGTTGGCTGATGCTCGGCCACATAGACACCCGATTCATCACCCAGAACGACCGCGCCGATGGCCGCGACGGCGCCGACGGATGCCGCGATGACAAACGAGCGACGGGCGAACTCGATATCGCGCCCCTTCAGCAGATACCAGCTGCTGATCCCGAGCACGAACACCGCTCCGGTCAGATAGCCCGCACTGAGCGTATGCAGGAACTTGACCTGCGCCACCTGATTCAGGATCAGCTCCCAAAACCCTGTCAGCTCCATGCGCATCGTTTCCGGATTGAAAAAGGTCGCCACCGGATGCTGCATCCACCCATTGGCGATCAGAATCCACAGGGCCGACAAATTGGATCCAAGGGCAACCAGCACCGTTACCATCAGATGTTGGCCACGGCTGAGTCGATCCCAGCCGAAGAAGAACAGGCCAATGAACGTCGATTCAAGGAAAAAGGCCATCAGACCCTCGATGGCCAAGGGCACCCCGAAAATATCTCCGACATAGTGCGAGTAATAGGCCCAGTTCGTGCCGAACTGAAACTCCATCGTCAAGCCGGTGACCACGCCCATCGCGAAATTGATCGCGAAAAGCTTGCCCCAGAACCGCGTCATGTCCTTGAATATCACATTCCCGGTGCGAACATAAAGGGTCTCCATGACCACCAGCAACAGGGAGAGTCCGAGCGTCAACGGCACGAAAAGGAAATGCATCAAGGCTGTAAAGGCAAACTGAAGTCGAGAGAGATCAACAAGTGCGTCCATATCCATCTGTTTGCTCCCCTGTCATGTCTTCATCATGGTGGATCAGAAAAGCGCTGCCGGATCAACAACGGGCTGGTGACGAAAGAACCGCCACCATACCCACCCTATGAGCAGCACCTTCAGGGCCAGAATCCATGCAAGCTCTCGAAGCAGCGTTGTCTGACCCATGGATGCCTTCCCGGCACGCATCTTGCGCTTATCTGAAGCCTTGCCGTTTATCATCAGGTGGGAAGCATAACATAGATTATAATATAAGTAAATAATGATATTCTGTTCTGGAAATACAACCACCGCAGAGCAGCCTCACTCATGGCCATTGCGACCGCTATGCTCATTCGGTCTGGCCGCTCCACTCTGCTCTCCTGGCCCGATGTCCATGAACAGCGCACGCAGAAAGCGGTAGGCTTGATCATACACAGGAGCATCGGGTCGCTCCCTGGGCCCGGCAACATTCAGGATGCGGATATTCCGGGCCGCCAACCAGCGGTGGATACGGCGCAGCGCCCGACGATCTTCCCCGCTTACATCAAGACGGTGAACATGACACGACCGGCCATAAACCCCACATAGGCGATGGGTAAGCTGCGTGCCCCGCCCCATGGGCTTCCGGTAAAGAATCAGCGTGCCGTCACTGTCCCTCACGTTCCATTCGGTACGCTGCCGGTAGCACCGGGCTGGTGTTTCCCGCAACGGATAACGAAGAGGTATGGAACCATCCAGCGCCCGCCTTCCTCTGGGGCACCAGCCGCCGATGGCCAGGCCGGCGTCCCGGGCGGCGTCAAGCGCCGCGCGATCCACGCCAGTCTGTCCTCCCGAGACAACCTTGCGCAACATCAGCATGGACCGCTCACCCCTTGCACCCTTTGCTCCCCATCCAGATACGCCACAAAATCCGCAAGCTTTGGCATGATGCGCCACCCGTGACGGGTCAACCGCTCAAAGAAAAGCATGAACCGGGCAAGCTCTTGCTCATGCATGCGCTGCGCAGCGGCAAGCATCTGCTCCTGCCTGCACCGCCAACGGCATACGCTCTCCCAATCCGGGGCCCGCAGGTACAGCAGACAGGACGTGCGCGTGAACAGGCGCGCATAGTCCAAGCCAAGCCGTTCGTTGACATGCCGCCTCCAGACCCCATCGGGATCGTCCTGCGCCTCCAAATCATTGACCGGCTCGTCCAGGCATTCATCAGGCTCGGGGGGAATCCCCAGGCACCATCCCTCGAACAGTATCAGGTCCACAGGCTTGCACACCCTGGGCCAGAACTGGGGCGGACGAGGCTCGTCAAGTCCCTTGTCAAAGCGGGGGAGCCTGCATGGCCTGCCCAATCGCAGAGCATCCAGCACCCGTTCGCCCAAGGTCACATCGTGCGTGCCAGGCACCCCGCGCGTGGCAAACAGGGGATGAATCGATCGGGCGACTTGCATACGCCTGTTACGAGAAAGATAAAGGTCATCCAGAGACAGTATCGCGCATCGCCAGCCCCATCGCTGCGTGCAGACATGACCGATGGCCCTCGCCAGGGTTGACTTGCCTGTTCCCTGGGCGCCGGAGATGCCAAAAATGATCGGCTGTCCCCGCCGCTTTTTTTGCCAAAGGAAAAGGCTGACGGGCATGACCAGGGGCTGCACGTTCGCCAGGTACACGGCTGGCAGCCCGTTCCTGCGCAACCATGAGGCCCACGAACATTTGGTGATCGACATGAAGCCTGTCTATAATGAATGGTATCACTTGCCAAGACCCAGGGAGCACGCCATGAAGCCCGGCGATCATCAGAAAATTACCAGACGTGCCATCGAGCTTTATCAGCTTCACTGTCCCGGCCCGTTTAGCGGGCATCTGAACCGCTATGCGGAAGATATCGTCGAAGGCTCAAAGGAGGCCGATACCAAGCCATTGACCATCCGGG
>WFOK01000056.1 GCA_015488115.1 Mariprofundaceae bacterium | reverse complement strand
TGCGCGGGTGCGCGTGCGCCTGATCTATCGCTGGGCCTTCAAGCCGCTGGTGGACAAGAAGGGCTGGAAGATGGACGACATCGTGATCTTCGACCGCAAGCTCACGGCCTGAGCGCCCTTGTCGCGCGGGCCGTCCTGCCGCAGTATCGCCTTCCTCCGCCCGCGGGCGGGGCAGGATTTCCCGAAGAAGCGTTCAAGGAGCTGACAGGAGCATGTTGAGTTCCGCCGCGTGCGGGACGAGATTTGCGCGCGCATCGAGCAGTTCTTGTACGGGAAGACGAGAAGGCAAGGCGGGTCTCTGTAGCCACCATCGGTAAGACGGCTTAGCCCAAGGCCTTCGACTGATGAATCCCGGCAGATCGGCGGCGGACAGGGGGGCGGGGCTGCACTGTATTCCCGACCCGGCCTCTTCCGTGGGGCTGCGTATCCTACCGGGAAGCGCATGGGTGGGTTATGGGCGGGCATCAATGATTTGCTCTTACGCCCTGAGGCATCCCGTGACATCATGCGGATAATGAGCATGTCGGGGGATTTGGGACTGCGCGAGCTGATCGCCATCGGCATCGGTGGCATGATCGGAGGCGGCATTTTTTCGGTGCTTGGCCTGGCCGTGAGTCTGGCTGGACCTGCCGCTCCCTTAGCCTTTGCCGTCGGAGGGCTGGTTGCCCTGCTGGCCGGCTATGCCTATGTGCGTCTCGCTCTCAGCTTTCATAGCGACGGCGCAAGCTTCACTTATCTGGAACGGGCCTTTCCTGACAGGCCATTCATCGGTTCGTTCACGGGCTGGCTGGTCGTGGTCGGCTATGTCGGCACGCTTGCCCTTTATGCCTTCACGTTTGGCGCTTATGCCGCAGAACTGCTCCATCAGGTCGATTCGCGGCTGGTGCGGCAGGGGCTTTCCACGGGTATCGTGCTTGCCTTTGCATGGCTCAATCTTCGTGGCGCCCGTTCTTCCGGTCTGACCGAAGACCTGATCGTGTACAGCAAGGTGCTGTTGCTGGTGCTGCTGGCCGGAGCAGGCATCGGTTCGGTGGATGTTGAGCGGTTTCGTGTTGACGACGAGCATGATTGGCGCGCGGTTGTCATGGCCGGTGCGCTCATTTTTGTCGCTTATGAAGGCTTTCAGCTGATCACCAATGCCGTGTGCGAAAGCAGGCAGCCGGAGAGGAACATTCCGAAGGGCATCTACATCTCGATTGTCTCCGTCGCGCTGATCTATATTGCGATAAGCGCGGTGGCCGTTGGGTCGCTGGATGTGCAGATTCTTGTGGCAGCCAAGGAATATGCGCTGGCGGTGGCGGCAAGGCCAGTTTTGGGCGATCTGGGCACGGTTCTTGTGTGCCTGGCCGCCATGCTCTCCACGGCCTCGGCAATCAATGCGACCATGTTTGGCGCGGCGCGCATGATGGCTGAAATGGCCGTTCACGGAGAAATGCCCAAACCGTTCTCGTTTCGCAACCGGGCCGCGGTTCCATGGCTGGCCGTGATCATCATTGGTGCGATAACGCTGGTGCTGGTCATGCTCGGTGGCTTGGAGTTCATCGCCTCGTTCTCCAGTCTGACCTTCCTGTCCGTTTCCCTGGCGGTTTGCCTGTCGAACTGGAAACTGCGGCGCGTGACCGGAGCCAGCGCTTTTCTGAGCGGTTCCGGCCTGCTCATGCTTTCACTCACGATCGTGACGCTGGTGTACTATCTGCTGACCGAGCAGCGTCAGACGTGCTTGGAGATTGCATGCATGTATCTTCTGGTCTTGCTGGCGAGCATGGCCTATCACATGCTCCATCGGTTTCGAGCTGGGGGGTAGGCGTAAAACCGACGCGGCCCGCGCCGTTGTTCACGAACGCGGGCCTTCCGCTACCCCGGCGAATGGCTGCTTAGACGGCCGCGGAGCGCTGCTTGACGTTGTGCCGGCGCTTGTCCACATAGGACTGAAGCTGCCGCCGCATGGCGTCGAAGGCTTCCCGGCAGGCCACATACAGGTCCTCATGCTGTTCGCGCTTGACGACCAGTTCATCGTCGGGGACGGTCACGTCAATGCGGACATTGTACAGGATGCCCTTGTTCTGGTTGCGGTGGGGCGCATCCACGGTGACCCTGCAGCGCATGATGTGGTCGAAGAACTGATCCAGCTTCTCGGCCTTCTTGCGAATGGTGTCGCGCGCGATTTCGGAAAGCTCGACATTGTGTGCTGTGATTTGCAGCGGCAGTTGCATAGGGCTACCTCCTTTGATTTTGCATTGCCTGTACGCGCTAGAGCACGTGCAGATGGTTGATGACGTCGTCGACACCAAAGGTATACCAGGCATCATCCTCGGCCATGTCCCGCTCGGTGGCATTGGCCACGTGGCCGGCCAGGGAGACCGTCGAATGCCGGGCTCCGACCCTGATGCGGGAGGCATCAATGAATGGGTCCTTCTCAAGCACGAGTCGAACGGCTTCCGCGATCTCCTCCGCATGGTCCTCCTGTGCGGGACTGACTTCGAGTCCATTGATAACATCCCGGCGCCCGCGTGTCCACCATGCGAGCACGCCGGCAAGGCGCTTGTGCGACAGGCTGGGCACGCTGCCGTCCAGCGTGATGATGCCATCCTGCACCTCGACGCTGATGTCCAGCCCGTGCAGTGAGGATTCCTCGCTCATGCGTGCCAGCAGATGAGCCCGGATGGCGTCATCGCCCAAGGACTCTGCAGGGCGGATGTGCAGTCGGTCAAGGATGCCGCTTACCTCGGGCAGGGATGCAATGCATATCAGGGCTCTTTTTTTCGCGCGCACGTCGGGAACCTCGCCGGATACGGTCATCGTGCCGTCATCGAATTGAAGGTGGATCTCGCTGTCATGGAGGTTGACGGCCGGTTCGCGCTCAAGGGCGGCCATGGCCTTTTTGACAATCTGATCCGGCTGATTCATCGGCGCTCCATTGGGTGATGTGGCTCAATCCCTATTATGGGGAGTTTTGGCGCAGGATTCCAGGGGCGGCGGCAGGGCGGCGCAACGAAAACCGCAAAATCATTGGTGGCTTTGGGTCGCCAGCATGTCCGCCCGGTCGGGCGGCATATGTAAGTTTGTGGTACGCAAGGAAAATACCCGCTTCATCGGGTGTGTGGTTCGGGCTCCTTTGCCGGCATGCGTCGAATATGGGTCAAATACCCGCGCTGCTGTCGCCTTGACGATGGCGATTTGCGGTGATAGCAAGCACGCCCCCGTCATGGGGTTTGTCGGATGGCGGGGGGTTGCTGAACAGGAGGGGGGACGATGGGCGCAGCATATCTGGCCAATGAATATGCACCGATCGTGATTTTTCTCGTCATCGCTGTCTTGATGGGCGCGGCGCCGCTGGTGCTGACGGTCCTGCTTGCCGAGCAGCGGCCGGATGCTGAAAAGAACTCGGCCTATGAATGCGGGTTCGAGGCGTTCGAGGACGCCCGCCTGCAGATCGACGTGCGCTTTTATCTGCTGGCCATCCTGTTCGTCGTATTCGATCTTGAAAGCGCATTCCTTTTTCCCTGGGCCATCGTGCTGGATGATATCGGCCTGTTTGGCTTTGTGGAAATGATGCTGTTCCTGTTTATTCTCGTGGTCGGATACGCCTATGCCTGGAAGAAGGGGGCACTGCAATGGGAATAGAAGGCATTCTTGAGAAGGGTTTCATCACGACGACGGCCGACAAGCTCATCAATGGGGCCAGGGCCGGATCGCTGTGGCCGATGACCTTCGGTCTGGCATGCTGTGCGGTCGAGATGATGCATGCCGGCGCCTCGCGCTATGACCTAGACAGGTTCGGGATCGTGTTCCGGCCATCGCCCCGGCAGTCCGATGTCATGGTCGTGGCCGGCACGCTTTGCAACAAGATGGCGCCAGCGCTGCGCAAGGTCTATGACCAGATGGCCGAGCCCCGCTGGGTCATTTCGATGGGCTCATGCGCCAATGGCGGAGGATACTATCATTACTCGTATTCGGTGACGCGCGGTTGCGACCGCATAGTTCCCATCGATATCTATGTGCCCGGCTGTCCGCCGACGGCCGAGGCGCTGCTGTATGGCTTCATCCAGTTGCAGGAAAAAATCAAGCGCACGAACACGATTGCGCGCTAGGTGGTGGCCGTGGTTCAGGACGATTTGGAAAAGAGCATCGATGGCGCGAGCGATGGCGAGGCCCTGAGGCAGCAGTTCGGCGATCAGATCCTGGATGTCATCCAGGGGCTGGATTGCCCGACCGTTCTTGTGCACAAGGATGCCATTGTCGAGGTGTGCCATTATCTGAAGTCACGCAGGGGCTTTGAGCAGGTTGTCGATATCTGCGGCGTGGACATGAGCGAGTATCCGGGGCATCCATCCGATGCGCCGCGCTTTTTCGTGGTCTATCATCTGCTGTCCATTTCGCGGAACAAGCGCATCCGCCTGAAGGCAGGGGTCGGCGAGCGGGACATCATCGATTCCGTGACCGAGGTCTGGCCGGCCGCCAACTGGTTCGAGCGGGAAGCCTTCGATATGTTCGGCATCATCTTCAATCATCATCCGGATCTCCGGCGCATCCTCACCGATTATGGCTTCGAGGGGCATCCCTTCCGCAAGGATTTTCCGCTGGTTGGTCGCGTGGAGATGTTCTTCGATGATGAGCAATGGCGTTGCGTCTATCGGCCGAATCAGCTTGAGAACCGAGTGTTGATCGAGAAAACCTGGCCGGGGGTGGACCGTGGCTGAGATCAAGAATTACACGCTGAATTTCGGGCCTCAGCATCCAGCGGCACATGGCGTGCTGCGTCTGGTCATGGAACTTGATGGCGAGGTGGTCGAAAAGGCCGATCCGCATATCGGTCTGCTCCATCGCGGAACGGAAAAGCTTTTTGAATACAAGACGTATCTGCAATGCCTTCCGTACTTCGACCGTTTTGATTATGTGTCGATGATGGCCAATGAGCACGCCTATGTGCTGGCCGTGGAAAAGCTGCTGGGCATCACGCCGCCAGAGCGCGCGCAGTATATCCGGGTCATGTATGCCGAGCTGACGCGCATCCTGAACCATTGCCTGTGGCTGGGTGCCGTGGCACTGGATATCGGGGCGATGACGGTTTTTCTCTATTGCTTCAGGGAGCGGGAGGACATCTTTGATTTCTACGAGGAGGTCAGCGGCGCCCGCATGCACGCGGCCTATTTCCGGCCCGGAGGCGTGGCCAAGGATCTCCCCGAGGGCTTGCTTGAGAAGATCAAGGCCTTCACGGAGCGCTTCCCGGGTTATGTGGATGAATATGAAACCCTGCTGACCGAGAACCGCATCTGGAAGCAGCGCAATGTGGACATTGCGGTTGTCGAGCCCGAGGCGGCACTTGATTGGGGCTTTTCCGGTCCGATGATTCGCGGCTCGGATATCCCCTGGGATCTGCGCAAAAAGCAGCCGTATGAGGTCTATGACAAGCTTGATTTCGAGATTCCCGTGGGCGTCACTGGCGACTGCTACGACCGGTATCTCGTGCGCGTCGAGGAAATGCGCCAGAGCAATCACATCATCAGGCAGTGTGTCGACTGGCTTGAGAAGAATCCCGGACCGGTCAAGATCGATGACTACAAGCTGACCAACCCGCCGCGCGCCGAGATGAAGTCGGACATGGAGGCACTGATCCATCACTTCAAGTATTTTGCCGAGGGCTTCCATGTGCCCGAGGGTGAGGTGTATGCGGCTGTCGAGCATCCGAAGGGCGAGTTCGGCGTCTACCTGATCTCGGATGGCTCCAACAAGCCCTACCGCATGAAGGTGCGCGCCGCAGGCTTCCCTCATCTGCAGGCCCTGGACTACATGACGCGAGGCCACATGGTGGCGGATGTGGTCGCGATTCTGGGCACCCAGGATATCGTGTTTGGGGAGATCGACCGATGACCATGAACGAAGCACCCCGCTTTTCCGAGGAGCGTTTGCAGGAGATCCAGGCCCTGGTGGCGCGCTATCCCGGCCCGCAGTCAGCCCTGTTGCCCGTGTTGCACATGGCGCAGGAGGATTTCGGTTATCTGTCGCTCGATGTTCAGAAATACGTGGCCGAGGTGCTTGGGTTGACGCTCATTCAGGTGCGCGAGGTCGTGACCTTCTACACGATGTTCCGCGAGCAGCCCTGCGGCAAGTACCTCATGGAAGTCTGCACGAACGCAAGCTGCATGCTCAATGGGGCGGACGAGCTTGTGCGCCACATGTGCGACAAGCTGGGCATCAAGGTGGGCGAAACCACACCCGATGGCATGTTCACGGTCACCGAGGTCGAATGCGCTGGCGCATGCAGTGGCGCGCCTGTTGTGCAGATCAACAATGTGTATCACGAAAATGTCGACGCGGCTTACATTGATGCGTTCATCGAGAAGGCCAGCAAGGAGGATGCGGCATGATTCCATCCGACCCGAAGCAGGTGACCCAGATTTGCTTTGACCGCATCCGCATTCCCGATCAGCGCCGGCTCGAGGTTGCACGGGCCAATGGCGCCTACAGCTTTCTGCCGACCGTGCTCAATGAGTTCAACTCGGAACAGATCATCGAGGAGGTCAAGAAGTCAGGCCTGCGTGGTCGCGGAGGTGCCGGCTTCCCGACCGGGCTGAAATGGTCGTTCGTGCCGCGCAACACGGGCAAGCCGACCTATCTGCTGTGCAATGCCGACGAGGGAGAGCCCGGCACCTTCAAGGACCGCGACATCATGCGTTATGATCCGCATCTGCTCATCGAGGGCATGATCATGGCCGGCTATGCGCTTGGCGTGCGCGATGCCTATATCTATATCCGCGGCGAATTTGTCGCGGAGGCCAGGGTGCTCAATGAGGCCATTGCCGAGGCCTATGCGGCAAATCTGCTTGGCGAAAACATCCTTGGCTCCGGCTATTCGATGCACCTGACCGTGCATCGGGGAGCGGGCGCCTATATTTGCGGCGAGGAGACGGCCTTGATCGAGTCTCTCGAGGGCAAGCCAGGCCGTCCGCGCTTCAAGCCGCCATTTCCCGCTGTCGAGGGCTTCTATCGCTGTCCGACCGTGGTGAACAATGTGGAAACGCTTTCGACGATTCCGGCCATCCTCAAGCATGGCGGCGACTGGCATGCCGCCATCGGTGCGCCGAACAGCGCCGGCTGCAAGATCTTCTCGGTTTCCGGACACGTGAACCGGCCCGGCAATTACGAGGTTCCGATGGGGACTCCGCTGAAAACCCTGATCGAGGATTATTGTGGAGGGCTCAAGCGGGGAACGGTGCCCAAGGCGATCATTCCGGGTGGCTCCTCGGCGCCCTGGTTGACGTCCGAGCACTATGAGCTTCCGCTGACTTTCGATGATCTGGTCAAGGCGGGTTCCATGCTCGGTTCGGGCGCCATTATCGTCATGGATGAAACGGCGGATGTGATCAAGATTGCTCGCCGCCTGTCGCATTTCTACGCCCATGAGTCCTGCGGGCAATGCACACCCTGTCGCGAAGGCACGGGCTGGCTTGAGCGCTTGATGATCCGCCTTGAGGCCGGCAAGGCCCGCGCCAGCGATATCGAGGTGCTCAGGGATGCGGCGGAGCACATGGCCGGCCGCACGATTTGCGCCCTGGCCGATGGCGCTGCGGCTCCCGTTCTGTCGATGCTGAAACATTTCCCGGAAGAGGTCCGGGCACGCGTGGTGGAGAAGGCTGCATGACGACACTGTTTATCGACGACAAGGAAATCACGGTCGAACCGGGTACAAGCATTCTCGAGGCCTGTCGCCGGCACGGCATTGAGGTGCCTTATTTCTGCTATCATCCGGAGCTCTCCGTGGCCGCCAATTGCCGCATGTGCCTCGTGGAGGTCGAGGGCTGGAACAAGCCCGCGGCTTCCTGCTGCACGCCCGTTTCCGAAGGCATGAAGGTGCGCACGCGTACCGAGGCGCTGAAGAAAGACCGTGAGATGATCATGGAGTATCTGCTGATTCACCATCCGCTGGACTGTCCGGTCTGCGATCAGGGTGGCGATTGCAAGCTGCAGGATTATGCGGTCGAGTATGGCCCCTCGAAGGGGCGTTATTCCGAGCCCAAGCGCGCGGTTATCAATTATGATCTCGGGCCGTTCGTCAACACCTGCATGACGCGGTGCATTCACTGCACGCGCTGCGTGCGCTTCGCGAATGAGATTGCAGGAACCGGAGACATCGGCGTGCTCAACCGCGGTGATCACATGACCATCGCAGGCATTGTCGAGGAAGCGCTGGAATCCGAGCTTTCGGGAAACCTTCCCGACATCTGTCCTGTCGGCGCACTGCTGGACAAGCCCTCGCACGATCTGGCGCGCCCATGGGAGCTCAGCCATCATTCAAGCACCTGCATTCAGTGCCCCAACGGGTGCGATATCCAGATCGAGTCCCGTGGAGAGCAGGTCATGCGCATCCGTCCGGTCGAGGGCAGCCCCGAACCGTTCATCTGTGATCGTGGGCGCTATGTCTATGATTCCTTCCGTTCGCCGGCCCGTATCCTGGAGCCGCAAATCCGGCAGGGCGACGGTTTTGGGTCTGCCACCTGGGAGGAGGCCTTTGCGCGCACGGTTGAACTGCTCAAGGACAAGCGGGTCGGCATTTTGTTTTCGCCGTACTGGAGCCTTGAGGGACTCATGTCCATTCGCCTGATGAGGGATGCCGTGTTCCCGGACGCGAAGGTGGCCTTCGACCTGCACCGCAGGGACATGCGGCCGTTCGCCTTTGAGGAAGGTTTTTCGATGACCACCGAGCAGATCGAGTCGGCGGATCAGGTCGTCGTTCTTGGCTGTGATCTGCGCCAGCGGCTTCCGTTGCTGATGCTGCGCCTGCGCAAGAGAAGCCGGCAGGGACGGCCCGTGACGCGCATCGGAGCGATGAATTACCGCACGAACATGAGCCTGAGCAATGATGCCCTGATTCGCCCCCGCGACTGGCATGCCGTGATCGCGCGCGCCATGGAGCAGGTGCAGCAACTGGGCAAGACGGCCGCCGGCATGGACGAATGGATGGCGTCCGTGGATGGCCGGCATGAGGCCGGCAAGCTGCTGGCCGATGCCCTGATGGCGGATACCTGCGCCTTGATCGTTGGCGAGGAGATCCGTTCGCATGAGGACGCGGCCAGCCTGATCTACGGCCTGGATCTGCTGATGCGGGCCTGCGGGCACGCAGAGGAAGGAAGGGACGGCCGAAACCTTGTGCCCGAGGCCATGAACGCCCAGATGCTGTCTGCCGTGTTTGGCGACGTGCGCGCAAGCGCGGGCGAGCTGTTCGCCTTGGCGCAGGCGGGGGAACTGGACGCGCTGGTGCTTGTCGGCAGCGATCCGGTTGGCGATGGGCTGTTTCCGTCGGCCGCGAAGGCTGCGCTGGAACGGGTGCCCCTGGTTCAGGTGGGGGCGATCGAGGGCGAGATCAGCCGCTATGCGGAGGTAAAGCTGCCCGCCGCGGCCTATGTGGAAATCGAGGGAACCTTCCTGAACATGGAAGGGCGCGTCCGCACGGCCAACAAGCCCGTGAAATCCCTTGGCGAGGAACGACCGCTGTGGAAGGTCATGATGCGTCTGGCCATGGAAATGGGAAGCGAGCCACCGGTCGTTTCGCTTGAGGAGCTGCGCGAGGCCCTGTATGCGGCCATGCCCGAGGTGCGTGATGCCTGCAACTCGGTTGAGTGCGATGCGTGCCTGATCCGCGTGGGCAGAAACCGCGATGCAAGGGCCTTGCCGCGCAAGACTGCGGAGGCCTTTCCCCTGGATGTGGTCAGCAGGTATTCGATGTATCGCGAGGGCATGTGGGCGCGGGCGTCCGAGTTGCTGTCCGAGGCGGGACGCATTCACGCGCTGGATGATGTGCTTGTTCATCCGGACACGCTTGCCGAACTCGGCCTCAAACCCGGTCCCTTGGTCGTGGAGTCGTTCCTGGGGCGGCACACCTTCGACATCGGCGTGCGCGATGATGTCAGCCCGGGGGTCATCTACATTGCCAAGCGGGGCGTCGCAGGCGATTTGTCGGATGTGACGTCCGCAAGGCTGGTTGGTTGCGGAGGGGATTCATGAGCGGACTGGATATGGCCGCCCAGGCCGGCATCTGGGCCTTGGAGATTCTTGCAATTGCCGTTCCGGTAGCTTTGTCGGTGGCCTACATCACCTATGTCGAGCGGCGTGTCATTGGCTGGATTCAGGTGCGCAAGGGCTGCAACCGCGTGGGTCCTGCCGGATTGTTGCAGCCCCTGGCTGACGGGTTGAAGCTGTTCCTGAAGGAAACGACGATTCCAGCCGCAGCCAACAAGCTTCTGTTCGTGGCCGCGCCGGTCATTTCGCTGACGCCCGCCCTGCTTGCATATGCCGTGGTGCCTTTCGGTGAGACATCACTGTTTGGCCTATGGGACAAGCCGCATGTCATGGCCATTTCGCATCTGAATGTCGGGCTGCTCTATGTCATGGCCATTTCCAGCATGTCGATCTATGGCGTGCTGATGGCCGGCTGGGCCTCGAACTCGAAATATGCCCTGATGGGATCGATCCGGTCGACCTGTCAGATGATCTCCTACGAGATTTCGATGGGCTTCGCCCTGGTACCGGTCATGATGCTGGCTGGTTCGCTGGATCTCGTCGAGATCGTCAAGGCCCAGCAGGGCGGTCTGCTTCACTGGTACATGATTCCGTTGTTCCCGATGCTGCTGGTCTACTTCATCTCGGGTTGCGCGGAAGTCGGGCGCACGCCGTTCGACCTCATCGAGACCGAGGAGCTTGTGGCCGGCTATCATGTCGAGTATTCCGGCATGTGGTTTGCGACCTTCTCACTGGCCGAGTACGCGGCCATGATCATGATCGCCCTGATGACCTCGATCCTGTTTCTCGGTGGCTGGTATGCGCCCATTCCCGCGCTTGACTTCATCCCGGGAACGGTCTGGCTGTTGGGCAAGACGGCCTTCCTGGTGTTCCTGTTCATCTGGATGCGCGCCACATTCCCCCGCTACCGCTATGACCAGATGATGCGGCTGGGATGGAAGGTGTTTCTGCCATGGACCCTGGTCTGGATTGCTGTTGTGGGCATTTGCATCTACACGCCGGGTCTGAGTGCGGTCATCAACTTCTGGATGCCATGGAGGTAAGCGCATGAGCATGATCAAGCGTGCATTCAAGACCTGGCTGCTCTGGGAGCTGCTTGTCGGCCTTGCCCTGACCGGTCGTTATCTGTTCAAGAAGAAGATTACCGTGGAATATCCGGAAGAGCGGACGCCCCTGTCGCCGCGCTTTCGCGGTCTTCATGCATTGCGGCGCTACGAGTCCGGCGAGGAGCGCTGCATTGCCTGCAAGCTCTGCGAGGTCGTGTGTCCGGCACTGGCCATCGTTATCGAGTCGGAAGAGCGGGAGGACGGCACGCGACGCACGACCCGTTATGACATCGATATGACGAAATGCATCTACTGCGGCTTTTGCCAGGAGGCTTGTCCGGTGGACGCCATTGTGGAGACGCAGGAGTTCGAATATGCGACCGAGACGCGCGAGGAACTGTATTACACGAAGGACATGCTGCTGGCCAACGGCGATCGCTACGAGGCCCAGATCGCGGCGAACCTGGCCGCTGATGCGAAGTACTGCTGACGCGCGCGTCGTATAGGAGGGGAGATGCTCGAAACGGCTTTCTTTTACATGTTCGGCGGCCTTGCCGTGCTGGCGGCCACGGGCGTCGTGCTTGCACGCAACACGATGTATTCGGTCATGTGGCTGATCTTCTGTTTCTTCAACGCAGCCGGTCTGTTCTTCATGCTTGATGCCGAGTTTCTGGGCATCATCCTGATTCTGATTTACGTCGGCGCCGTCATGGTGTTGTTCATTTTCGTGATCATGATGCTGGAGATCAACACGGCCGTGCTGCGCGAGGGGTTCCTGCAATACCTGCCCACCGGTGGGCTCGTGGCCCTGGTGTTGCTCATCGAATTTGTCGCGGCCTCCAGGTCGGGCGCGTTCAGTCAGGGGGCCAAGGCCACGGCCGAGCATTTCGGGCGTGAGGTCAACAACACCGTGGAGATCGGCAAGCTGTTGTACACCAAGTATCTGCTTGGCTTTGAGGTTGCAGCGGTGATTCTTCTCGTCGCGCTGGTCGGCGCGATCGTGCTGACGTTGCGGGCGAGAAAGGATGCGAAATACCAGAACATTTCAGCGCAGGTCCGCGTCCGCAAGGAAGACCGCGTGCGCAAGGTGAGGTTGTAGGATGATCGTACTGTCGGATTATTTGATCGTTGCAGCCCTGCTGTTCTCGCTTGGCGTGATCGGGCTGTTCCTGAACCGGAAGAACGTGATCACGATTCTGATGTGTATTGAGCTGATGCTGCTGGCCGTGAACCTGAACCTGGTGGCGTTCTCGCATTATCTGAACGATCTCGCCGGACAGGTGTTTGTGTTTTTCGTCCTGACCGTGGCGGCCAGCGAGGTTGCGGTGGGCCTGGCCATTCTGGTTGCGTTCTACCGTACGCGTCGCTCAATTGAGGTCGAGGACATCAACACCTTGCAGGGTTGAATAGGGGAGGCATGACGTGCACGAAACCGCTATGACGCTGAATACGACGGAGCTGCTGGTCATTCCCGCGCTGCCGCTCGCCGCATCGCTGGTGGCCGGTCTGTTCGGCTGGGCCCTGAAGGAGCGCCTGACGCACTGGATCTGCTGCCTTGCCGTCATCGCCTCGGCCATCCTGTCGGCTGATGTCTTCATGCAGGTGCAGCAGGGGGCCTCGTTCTACGGGAACTTCTGGACCTGGATGCTGTCGGATCAGTTTGTCGTTCCTGTGGGCATGATGATCGACCGGCTGACGGCCATCATGATGCTGACCGTGACCATTGTCTCGGCCTGCGTGCACGTCTACACGATCGGTTACATGCATGGTGATCCGGGCTACACGCGTTTCTTTTCGTATATCTCCGGCTTCACGTTCTCGATGCTGGTACTGGTCATGGGCAACAATTTCTTCACGCTGTTCTTCGGCTGGGAAGCCGTGGGTCTTGTCTCGTATCTGCTGATCGGCTTCTGGTTCAAGCGCGAGAGCGCAAACTTCGCGGCCCTGAAGGCATTCATTGTCAACCGCGTGGGCGATTTTGGCTTTGCCGTCGGCATCCTGGCCATCTGGTACTATTTCGGCACCATCGACTACCGCGAGGTGTTCAACCAGGTTGAGTCCTTCGTGGCCCAGGGACATGCGCTGCATTTCCTTGGCTGGGAGATCAGCGCCATCACGTTCATCTGCCTGGCGCTGTTCATTGGCGCCATGGGCAAGTCCGGTCAGGTGCCGCTGCATGTCTGGCTGCCCGACTCGATGGAGGGCCCGACCCCGATTTCGGCGCTGATCCATGCTGCAACGATGGTGACCGCCGGTGTGTTCATGGTGGCGCGCTGCTCGCCGATGTTCGAGTTCTCCGAAACCGCGCTTGCGGCCGTGACGCTGGTCGGCGCGATCACGGCCTGGATGTGTGCGACGATCGGTCTGGTGCAGAACGACATCAAGCGGGTCATCGCCTATTCGACGTGTTCCCAGCTCGGCTACATGTTTGTGGCCTGCGGCGTGTCGGCCTACTCGGTCGGCATCTTCCACCTGATGACGCACGCCTATTTCAAGGCCCTGCTGTTCCTGGCCGCTGGCTCGGTCATACACGCCGTGTTGGCCGATCAGGATATCCGGCGCATGGGTCAGTTGCGAAAGTACATGCCGGTCACGTATTTTGCGATGCTGATCGCAGCCTTGGCGCTTTCGGGCGTGCCCCCGTTTGCGGGCTTCTGGTCCAAGGATCTGATCATCGAGTCCGCCAAGGTGGCCGACCATCTGGGCTGGGTGGGCGATCTGGCCTATTGGGCCGTATTGTCGGGCGTGTTCATGACGGCCTTCTACACGTTCCGCATGTTCTTCCTGACCTTCCACAATTCCGACCGCCTGCCTGAGAAGACCAAGGCCCATGTGCATGAATCGCCGAAGGTCATCACGGTGCCTCTGCTGATTCTTTCCGTTGGTGCTGCGCTTTCCGGCTGGTGGGGTGTCGAGGTGCTGGATGTGGCCAACCCCGAGGTGGCCGAGGGTTATTTCGGCGCATCCCTGTTTGTCATGGAGTCGCACAATCCGCTGGCCACGCTCGTCGAGGAGGGGCATCATGCCTTTTTCCTGACTGCGCCATTCTGGATGGCCGTGGGCGGTATCGCCCTGGCCTTTGTCATGTATTTCCGGGAGACGGCCATTCCGGCCAGGCTTGTTGCATCCGCGCGGCCACTGTACACATTTCTGCTGAACAAGTGGTATTGGGATGAGCTCTACGAGAGGATCTTCATGCTTCCCGCGCAGCGAATCGGGCGCTGGCTGTGGCAGAAAGGCGATTTGGCCATCATCGACCAGGGCATCATTCATGGCGGATTTGTCGAAACGGTCAAGGCGGGAGCAGCGCGCATGCGCGAGATGCAGACGGGCATGGTCTACCACTATGCCTTTGCGATGGTCATCGGTGCCTTCGGCTTCCTGACCTATCTGCTGCTCAAGGGATGACAGGGGAGAAAGGGGATGGAATTGCATAACGTACTGGACTTTCCGATTCTCAGTCTGAGCATCTTCCTGCCGACGCTCGGCGCGCTGTTCATCTGGCTGTTTGTCAAGGGGGATGAGGCTGTCCGCTGGGCATCGCTTGCCGTCTCTGTGGCCACCTTTCTGGTTACGCTGCCCCTGTGGATCTATTTCGAAACGGGCACCTCGCACATGCAGTTCGAGGAGTTTCATCGCTGGATTCCGGCCTTCAACATCAATTATCAGCTCGGTGTGGACGGCATATCGATGCCGTTCATCCTGCTGACCAGTCTGCTGACCGTCATCTGCATTATCTCGGCCTGGCGCTGCATTACGGAACGGGTCAAGGAGTACATGCTTGCCTTTCTGGTGCTGGAAACGACGCTGATCGGCGTGTTCTGCGCGCTGGATGCCGTGCTGTTCTACTTCTTCTGGGAGGCCATGCTGATCCCGATGTACCTGATCATCGGGGTCTGGGGCGGCAAGAACCGCGTGTATGCCACGATCAAGTTCTTCCTGTATACGCTGGCCGGCTCCGTGCTCATGCTGGTGGCCCTGCTCGCCATGTATTTCAAGGCGGGTCATACGTTCTCCATTCTGGCCTTCATGGATTATCCATTTGATTTCACCTGGCAGTTCTGGATCTGGATCGCGTTCTTCATCGCCTTCGCGGTCAAGGTGCCGATGTGGCCGGTGCATACCTGGTTGCCTGATGCGCACACCGAGGCCCCCACGGCCGGCTCCGTGATCCTGGCGGGCATTCTGCTGAAGATGGGGGCCTATGGCTTTCTGCGCTTCTCCTTGCCCATGCTGCCGGATGCTTCCCAGTATTTCGTCCCCTTTGTCGTCGTGCTCAGCCTGATCGCCGTGGTCTACATCTCGCTCGTGGCCATGATGCAGAAGGACATGAAGCGCCTGATCGCCTATTCGTCGATCGCTCACATGGGCTTTGTCACGCTGGGCACGTTCATGTTCACGCAGCAGGCCGTCGAGGGGGCGCTGTTCGGCATGATCAGCCACGGCTTCGTCGCCGCCGCGCTGTTTTTATGCGTCGGCGTGCTCTATGACCGCCTGCACACGCGCGAGATCGCCGACTATGGCGGCGTCGTCAACGTTATGCCGGTGTTCGCGGCCGTGATGATGGTGTTTTGCATGGCCAATGTGGCCTTGCCCGGCGCGTCCGCGTTCGTGGCCGAGATCATGGTGTTGATTGGTACCTTCAATCCTTCGGATGCAGCCCAGGCGCATCTGGCCGTTTCGGCCAAATGGGTGGCCATCATCGCAGCCACCTCGGTCGTGCTTTCCGCGTGCTACACGCTGTGGATGTACAAGCGGGTGATCTTCGGCGACCTGACCAAGGACACGGTCAAGGGCATGCCGGACATGAACATGCGGGAGTTCGGCTATTTCGTGCCCCTGATACTGCTTGTGGTTTGGCTTGGCGTGTATCCCCTGCCCGTGCTGGATGTCATGCATGCATCTGTGGCGCATCTGATTGAACAGGCGACGACAACGAAACTCGATGCCGCGGCGGCATTGGCGACTGCTGCGCCAATGCAAGAGCTTGCGGTCAGGTAAGGAAGAACAACGATGGCAAATGTGACGTTTCCATTTCCGTTTCCGGAGCATCTGTCGGCCCTGCTGCCAGAGATCCTTGTGGCCGTGCTGGCCATGGCGCTGCTGATCGTCGACCTCTTTGTACCGAAGGAGCGCAAGGCGCTGACCGGCTACCTATCTCTGGCAACGATCCTCGTTGCAGGCGTGGCCCTGATGCAGGTGGCCGACGGGACGTCGGTGACGGCCTTCTACGGCTTCTTCACGCTGGATCCGTTTGCCGTGTTCAGCAAGCTTCTGATCCTGGCGGGCACGGCCATCGCTATCATCATGTCGCTGGATTACATCCGCAGCGAGGAGAATGTCGGCGAGTATTTTGTGCTCATGCTGTTTGCGATGCTGGGCATGATGCTGCTGGTGTCGGCCAACAATTTCGTGACCATGTATCTAGGTATCGAACTCATGGCCCTGTCGATCTATGTACTGGTCGGCTATCAGCGGGACACGTTGCGCTCGAACGAGGCGGCCCTGAAGTACTTCATCCTCGGATCGCTGTCTTCCGGTATGTTGCTCTACGGTATCACGTTCTTCTATGGCGTGACCTCGAGCCTGGACTTCAAGCAGATCGGAGAGGCCCTGGCTGCAGCCCCGAGCAGCGAGCACACGGCGGTGCTTCTCGGCCTGGTCTTCATCATTGCCGGCTTGGCGTTCAAGGTCTCGATGGCGCCATTCCATATGTGGACGCCGGATGCCTACGAAGGTGCGCCGACGCCAATCACGGCATTCATGTCGGCCGCGCCCAAGGTGGCCGGTTTTGTCGTATTCGTGCGCATAGTGGCTGATGCGCTGCCGGCCCTGGAGCACGAGACGGTCATGATCCTTAGCGGCATGGCCGTGTTGACCATGGCGGTCGGCAATCTGGCCGCTATCGCCCAGCGCAACATCAAGCGCATGCTGGCGTATTCGACGATTGGCCACGTCGGTTTCGTGACCTTGGGATTGATCGCAGGCAGCGGTTCAGGTTATGCGGGCATGCTCGTCTACCTGGCGATCTATCTGTTCATGGGCATGGGGGCGTTTGCGGTCATCGTGCTCATGCGTCGGGAGGGCATTCAGGGCGAATTGCTGGATGACTTCGCTGGTCTGGCCAAGGTGCGCCCGGGCTATGCGCTGGCCATGGGGCTGCTGCTGTTCTCGCTGGCCGGAATCCCGTTCTTGGGAGGCTTTTGGGCCAAGTATGCAGTGTTCATCGCGGCCGTGCAGGCGGGGCATGTCTATCTGGTTATCTATGCCCTGTTGTTCTCGGTCGTCGGCGCATTTTACTATATCCGCGTGGTCAAATATATGTACTTTGACGAGGCCCGCGTTCCGTTCGATTTCAGCGAGAACCGGCTGATGCAGGCCACCGTTGCGCTTACGGCCATGGCCGTCGTGGTGCTCGGCATCTATCCCGATCCGCTCATGGAACTATGCAGGCAAGCCGTGATCGGTATCGGATGAGGCATGCTTCGATTCGGACTTGCATCGAACAGCGCATGGCGCTATAAATCGCGCCCCTTCGAAACCATTAGGAGATTGAACGTGAAAGCTGGCATTCATCCGGAATATGTTCCGACAAAGATTACCTGCTCGTGCGGGAACACGGTGGAGACCCGCTCGACCAAGGGGGATTTCCGTGTGGAAATCTGCTCGGCTTGCCATCCTTTTTACACTGGCAAGCAGAAGATCGTCGATACCGAGGGTCGGGTGGAGCGCTTTTACAAGAAATACGGCAAGCCGGGCAAGGCTGCCTGAGACGTATTGGAGTAGGACATGTACGCTGTGATCAGGACAGGCGGCAAGCAGTATCGCGTTCAGGAAGGCGATGTGCTGCGCGTTGAAAAACTCGGTGCCGAGGCTGGCCAGGCCATCACCTTTGATGATGTGCTTCTTGTCGGCGAGGGCGATGAGATCAGGGTGGGCGCCGACGCGGCCCAGGCCAGAGTCGAGGCCGTTGCTCTGGGTGAAGAGCGTGGCAAGAAGCTGGTCATCTTCAAGAAACGTCGCCGCAAACATTACAAGCTGACCAAGGGGCACCGGCAGCATTACACGGCCGTGCGCATCGAGAAAATCAGCGGCTGATTTCGTAAAAAAGGAGCGAAGCGATGGCACACAAGAAGGCAGGCGGATCAAGCCGGAACGGCCGCGACTCAAACGCCAAGCGGCTGGGTGTGAAGAAATACGGTGGCGAGTCCGTTCGCGCGGGCAATATTCTGGTGCGTCAGCGTGGCACGAAGATTCGACCAGGCGAGAATGTCGGCTGCGGCAAGGACTACACGCTCTTTGCGCTCGTCGACGGACGGGTGGAATACTACAAGAGCGCTGGGCGCACGACCGTCCGGGTGGTCTCCTGACGGACCCCCGTGGGATTGTCGGAGAAGGGTGCGCCGGGCGCACCCTTTTTTGCTTTTGCGCCGCCCTGAGCAAGGATGATGCATGATGCGCTTTATCGATGAGGTCAAGATCGAGATAAGGGCCGGCCACGGCGGCGCCGGCTGCGTTTCATTCAGACGCGAAAAGTTCATTCCGAAAGGCGGCCCTGACGGCGGGGATGGTGGCCGCGGCGGCCATGTCATTTTCGTGGCAAGCGAACGCAAAAACACCCTGCAGGAGCTCTACCTGCGCAAGCGCCTGATAGCGAAGAACGGTCAGCCAGGCATGGGCTCAAACCGGCATGGAAAAAATGCGCCTGATGTCGTCGTTGAGGTGCCCGTCGGCACCCTGGTCAAGGACGAGAAGGGGCATGTGCTCAAGGATCTCTCGCGGCCCGGCGAACGATACATCGCGGCGCGCGGTGGCAATGGCGGTCTGGGCAATGCCCATTTTGCCACGAGCACCAATCGAGCGCCCCGCTACGCTCAGCCCGGTCAGGAGGGCGAGTCCGGCATCCGCGTGCTCGAGCTCAAGCTGATGGCCGACGTCGGTCTGGCCGGACTGCCCAACGCAGGGAAGTCGACCCTGCTGTCGCGGATCTCGAATGCGAGGCCGAAGATCGCCGACTATCCCTTCACGACGCTCAGGCCAAAGCTCGGCCAGGTTTTCATGCCGGACGGGGACGGTTTTGTGGTCGCCGACATTCCGGGGCTGATCGAGGGGGCCCATGAAGGCAAGGGGCTGGGATCCCGCTTTCTGCGTCATCTGGAACGCACGGCCTTCATCCTGCATCTCGTGGATGCCTCCTGTTTCGAGGGAAAAACAATCAGCGAGCAGATTCGTGAAATCGAGCGCGAGCTGCAGGGATACGGGCCTGTCGTTGCGGAAAAGCCCCGCTGGCTGGTCCTGAACAAGATCGATGCGATCGATCGCCAGGCGCTTGAGCAGGCATTTTCCGAGGCATCCGGCCGTGGCCTGCCGGTTTATGCCATCTCGGCCGCGACGGGAGAGGGGGTCGATACCCTGCTGCGGGACGTGCACGAAGCCCTGCAGGCGATGCGTGGCGCCGGGCGGGAGGTGGACGCCCGATGATTCGCGGTCGCTCCGATCTGTCTGGGGTCAGGCGCATCGTCGTCAAGATCGGCAGCTCACTGCTGGCCGACGCGACGAGTGGCATACGCCGCGAGGCCATCGACAGGCTGGCCGATGAGGTGGCTGCGCTCCATGCCAGGGGGATCGAGGTGGCCATCGTTTCCTCTGGCGCCGTGGCCCTGGGCCGCGTCCGCATGGGATGGGGCGACCGCAAGCTCACGGTGCATGAGAAGCAGGCCGCGGCAGCCATTGGCCAACCTCATTTGATGCGGGCTTACAGCCGCGCGTTTGAGCGTCATGGCCGCATGGTTGCCCAGATGCTGCTGACCAAAGACGATTTGCGGCACCGCCGCCGTTATCTGAATGCCAGCAACACGTCGGAGACTTTGTTCTCCGCCGGGGTCGTGCCGGTCGTGAACGAGAATGACACCGTGGTCGTCGAAGAGATCAAGTTCGGCGACAATGATTCGCTGGCTGCGCTGGTCAGCCTGCTAATCGATGCGGATCTCCTGGTCATCATGACCGATGTCGATGGCTTCTATGACAGGAGTCCCGAGGCCCCCGGAGCCAGGCGCCTGGATGTTGTCGAGCATCTGACGCCGGCGATCATCCAGGCTGCGGGTGGTGTCGGCTCCAGCTTTGGCACGGGCGGCATGGCCAGCAAGATCGACGCCGTTCGCATCAGCACGCGAGGTGGGGTCGCCGTAGCCATTGTCAACGGTCAGCGGCGTCATGCACTCTCCTCACTGCTTGCAGGAGCGGACACGGGGACCCTGTTCCTGTGCAGTGGAGACCGGCACAGCAAGCGGCAGCACTGGATTGCGGATGTGCTCACGCCTGTCGGTGCCGTCCGCGTTGATGCCGGCGCCGAGCGCGCTTTGCTGGAGTGTGGGGGGAGCCTGCTGCCGGTCGGCATCATTGAGGTCACGGGACACTTCGACAAGGGTGAGTGCATCGATATAGTCGGCCAGCAGGGCAAACCGATTGCGCGGGGGCTGACCAATTACAATGCCGAGGACCTTCGGCGCATACAGGGTCATCCCAGCCAGGAGATCGAGTCCATTCTCGGTTACATGGATTTTTCCTCCGTGATTCATCGCGATAACCTGGTGCTGCTTTGACTTCAGAAGAGGAGTGGGA
>WFOK01000055.1 GCA_015488115.1 Mariprofundaceae bacterium | reverse complement strand
GGCAGCAAATCATGCAGATATGCCGGTTCTGCCAGCATCCATTCGGCATTCCGAGCCTCGATAAGCGACCACAGCGCCGGGTTGCGCGTGGCTACCGGCAACATGGCCGGAATCTCCCCGACATCATGGCATGCACCCCAGAACCAGACACCATGAACATCGGGCTCCCCGGCTTGGCGACGATGCTCTGCCGGAAACCGATGCAACAGCATCTGAACCTCGGCGACCAGTCGCATGAGCCGGCCGCCATCTCTTCCGTCCGGATGACGATTCGGCAGCAGGCCGCCGGAGATGGCCGCAAACGGCGGGGGACTGGCGTCAAGGGGATCGCGGCAGGCAAGCACCATGGCCGCTCCCTTGTGCATCAGCCGCATGCCTTCGGGCTCCAACAAGGGATTGAGCAGCCCCGTCAGCCATCGGGCATCCCTTTCTTGCCAGGGCATCTGATCCTCGGGCAGCACCTGGAGATAATCCCTGCCCAGCATTGCATGAAACGGCGTGGCCACCCAGAACTGGCGCCAGTCCCGATCGAGCGGGGCCCCACCCGCAACCAGAGCTGCCGGAGGACACCGAAGCACGGCTGCATACCATGCCAGCGGATTGCGCGGGCGAACATGAAACCATCGTCTGTGATAGCGCTCCAAACTCCTGCGCCAGGGATCCAGCGCCGGATGCGGACCTAACCCATGCTCATCTTCGACCAGCCCCTGACTGAGGATCAGCATGCGCGCCGCCATGAAAAGCGAGTTCAGCTTTCCAGGATGCGCCGTACCGCCTCTTCGGTGGCATCAATGGTCACCGGGCTCGGCATGTCCATCATGGCCGTATCCGGATCCTTCAGGCCATTGCCCGTCAGCGTGCAGACAATCCGGTCTCCCGGTTTGAAGTAGCCTCGCTTGTTCAGCTTGATCACACCGGCGACCGAGGCGGCTGATGCAGGCTCGCAGAACACGCCCTCCAGGCTGGCCAGCATGTTGTAAGCCTCGAGGATTTCATCATCGCTCACGGCATCGATCCGGCCGCCGGACTCATCACGCGCGACCTCGGCCTGGCGCCAGGAGGCGGGCTTGCCGATGCGAATGGCCGTGGCGATGGTTTCGGGCCGTTCGACCGGCGCTCCCCGGACGATGGGAGCTGCCCCTGCCGCCTGGAACCCGAGCATCTTGGGCAGGCTATCGGAGATGCGCTTTTCATGGTATTCCTTGTAGCCCATCCAATAGGCCGTGATGTTGCCCGCGTTCCCGACCGGCAATGCATGATAGTCGGGGACAAACCCCAATTCATCGACGATCTCAAAAGCGGCGGTCTTCTGCCCCTGCAACCGAAATGGATTGACCGAATTGACCAGAGAAATCGACCCATCGGCCGAAATGGTGCGTACGAGGTCAAGCGCGTCGTCAAAGTTGCCCCGAATCTGAATGACCCTTGCGCCATAGCGAATGGCCTGGGACAGCTTGCCAAGCGCAATCTTGCCATCAGGAATCAACACATAGGCCTCCATGCCGCAATTCGCGGCGTAGGCGGCCGCCGAGGCACTCGTGTTGCCGGTGGATGCACAAATGACCTTGCGGCTTCCCGCGTTGAAGGCCTGGGTCACGGCCATGGTCATGCCACGGTCCTTGAATGAACCCGTGGGATTCAGCCCCTCGAACTTCAGGAACAGATGGATCTCCGGATTGATCGCATTGCGCAGGTTCAACGACTCGTGCAGCGGGGTATTGCCCTCATACAGCGTGATGACCGCATCATCCTTGCCGATGGGAAGAAAGGCCCGGTATCGTTCAATGATTCCTTCGTAACGTGGCATGCTTGCGCTCCCTATGCGTCAAATTGTTCTTTGCGCAGAATCAGGACATCCTCCTCAACGGCCTCCAGCGACGTAATGCGGGCCATCGCGGCCTGCAGGTTCCCTTCTCGGGTTTCATGCGTGAGCATGACCACCGGCACATTTCTCGTCGCATGCCGCTCCTTCTGTATGATCGCCTCGAGGCTGATGCGCTGGTCGGCCAGGATCGAGGTCACGGAGGCAATCACGCCGGGTTCGTCGCGAACCATGAGCCGTACATAATACTCGCACTCAACATCCGCCATGGGCATCGTCGCCATCTCCCGGCGCTCTCCCTCAACGAATCCCATCGGAGGAGCCAGGAAGCGCACGCCATCCGGATGCACGCGGGCGATGTCCATGATGTCCGCGACGACCGCGCTGGCGGTCGGGCGCTCGCCTGCGCCCCGGCCGAAATACATCGTGTTCTCGACAAAGTCACCCGAAACCATGACCGCATTGTAGGAATCGGAGACATTGGCCAGCGGAGAGCTCATGGGCACAAGCGTCGGATGGACCCGCATTTCGATGCTGTCGCCGTGCGGCTTGGCGATGCCAAGCAGCTTGATTCGGTAACCCAGCTCCCGAGTCGACTCGATATCCGACGGGGTAATGCGGTCGATGCCCTCGGTGAACACGTCATCAAACCGGATACGCGCGCCGAAAGCCATGGCGGCGAGAATGGACAACTTGTGGGCCGTATCAATACCCTCGATATCAAACGTCGGATCGGCCTCGGCATATCCCAGTTGTTGCGCATCACGCAGCACGTCGTCAAAAGGAGTCCCTTCCCGCTCCATGCGAGTCAGAATGTAATTGCAGGTTCCGTTCAGAATGCCATAGACTGATTCCACGGCATTGGCGGCCAAGCCCTCGCGAAGGGCCTTCAGGCATGGTATCCCCCCTCCCACGGACGCTTCAAAGCCAATGGCCAGTTGCCTGCTGGCCGCCAGTGGAAAAAGCTCCTCGCCATGCTTGGCGATCAGGGCCTTGTTCGCCGTCACGACATGCTTGCCATGCTCCAGCGCAGTCATGACAAAGCTGCGCGCCGGCTCATAGCCGCCGATAAGCTCGACGACGAGATCAACATCATCGGCCGTGACGACTGCAGCGGCATCCTCGGCCAGCCTGACCCCGGCCAGATCCAGCCCGCGATCGCGTGCGAGATCCCGGTCGGCCGCGGCCACGAGCCGCAAGCGACGTCCCAGCCTGCGGGCAATCAGTTCTTGCTGCTCAAGCAAAATCCGGGCCACGCCCGTACCAATCGTCCCCAGGCCCAACAATCCAACCCTGAGCTCATTCATGGCTTACGCCCCCTGTGCAAAAAAGTGCCGTATCCCGCGCAAGGCCTGACGGGTACGGTGTTCGTTCTCGATCAGCGCAATGCGTACATAGTGATCCCCATAGTCGCCGAATCCGATGCCCGGCGATACGGCCACGCCGGCCTCCGTCAACAGGCGCTTGGAAAATTCAAGCGAGCCCATGGGCTTGTACTCATCCGGGATCTCAGCCCATACAAACATCGTGGCCTTGGGCTTTTCGGCCATCCAGCCCATCTGGTGCAGCCCCTGAACCAGCACGTCCCGGCGCGACTGGTAGGTCTTCCGTATGTGCTCGACGCAATCCTGCGGCCCATTGAGCGCGGCACAAGCTGCAATCTGCAGAGGTTGAAAGGTGCCATAATCAAGATAGGACTTGATCTTGGCCAGCGCGGCAACGATTTCGGCATTGCCAACCATGAAGCCAATGCGCCAGCCTGGCATGTTGTAGGTCTTGGAAAGGGAATAAAACTCGACGGCCACGTCCTTCGCGCCCGGCACCTGCAGGATCGACGGACAACGATAACCGTCAAACGTGATCTCGGCATAGGCGATGTCCGAGATCACGATCAAATCGTATTCACGGGCAAAATCCACGAGCCGTACGTAAAAGTCCAGATCCACGACTTGGGCCGTCGGATTCGACGGAAAATTGACCACCAATGCCTTGGGCCTGGGCCATGAGTCCTTGACCGCCTTTTCCAGCTCCTCGAAATAATCCCTTCCAGGCCCCATCGGCACATGACGGATATCCGCTCCTGCTATGATGAACCCATAGGGATGGATGGGGTAGGCCGGATTGGGCGTCAAGACCAAGTCGCCGGGACTCGTGATGGCCACGGCAAGATGGGCCAAGCCTTCCTTGGAGCCAATCGTGACGATGGCCTCGGTTTCATAATCCAGGTCAACATCGAACTTTCTCTTGTACCATGCGCACACGGCCTTGCGCAGACCGGGAATGCCCCTAGACATCGAGTAGCGATGGTTGCGTCCATCCCGCGCGGCCTCGCACAGCTTGTCCACGATATGTGCCGGCGTCGGCTGGTCGGGATTGCCCATACCCAGGTCCACGATATCGCGGCCTGCATGGCGCAACTCCATTTTCAACTGGTTGACAACACTGAACACATACGGCGGCAGCCGCTTGATCTTTTCAAACTCGCGCATGGATTGGCTTTTCTCCCGCTACAGGTGGGCCGCAAAGGCTGCGGAGAATCTACGAACCCCCCTGCAGGGGGTCAAGAATCGCCGCTGAAAGCAGAAGGCCCGCCATATCAGGCGGGCCTTCCAGTCATCACGGGATCCATGCAAGCTAGTGCTTGACGTCCGCCCAGACCGCCTTTTTCAGCAGGTACAGCACGATGGTCAGCACGATCAGAAAACCGACGACCCAGAATCCGAGCGCCCTCCGTTCATTCTGATGCGGATCGGCAATGAAGGCCAGGAATGCCGCAACATCCTGGGCCTGCTGTTCGAGCATCTCGGTGTCGGCCTCATCGTGATCCAGCCAAGAGAGCGGATCGGGCATGGCAATGCGGTTGCCCGGAAAATACAGATTGTAGTTTCCATCCGGGATCTTGCCTTCGGGATCATGCTCGAAGCCGGTCAGGATGGAATAGATGTAATCCGCTCCACCGCGGCGGGCATTGGCCATGACCGAAAGATCGGGCGGCACCTTGCCATAGGAGACCTCGGCATCCTCGGGCGAAAGATCGGTGATCAGGCCAGCCGTCAGCGGCTTGTCGCCACGAAGCTCGTCAACCTCCTCGCGGCTCAAGGCCAGCTCGGGGTAATCCATCAGGTTCTTGTATGTAACATACTTGGCCGAGTGACAGCCCATGCAGACCTCGGTGAACACGGTCAGACCCCGACGCAACTGCTCCCTGTCTGTCGTGTCCACCTTGGCATGCTTGAGCTCAACCCCATGGCCCTCGCTGGCCTGGGCCGGTCCGACCGCGACCAGGGAAGCCGCCATTAGTCCAGCAAACAGAATAGACTTCAATTTCATTGTCAATCTCCCCCCCTCAAACGCGATCCGGCAATGGCTTTGTCTTCTCGAACTTCGGCAGCACGAGCAGCGCGAAGAAGAACAAGAAGTAATATCCCGTGGCGATTTGCCCCACAAGCTTCAGCGTGGGCGTCGGCGCGGAATGACCGCAGTACCCCAGCACGATCACGCAGATGAAGAACAGGATGACCATCTGCCGATACACGGGCCGATAGCGCGATGAGCGCACCTTCGAGCGGTCAAGCCAGGGCAGGAAGAACAGGATCGCCAGCGAGGCGCCCATGGCCAGAACGCCCAGCAGCTTGCTCTCGAACGACCGCAGGATCGTGTACCAGGGCGTCAGGTACCAGACCGGCGCAATGTGAGGCGGTGTCTGCAGGTTGTTGGCAGGCGTGTAGTTGTCCACCTCGATGAAATAGCCGCCCATCTGCGGATTGAAGAACACGATATAGCAATAGATCGTCAGGAACACACCAACCCCAAAGGCATCCTTCACCGTGTAATAGGGATGGAACGGAATCGTGTCCTTCTTGTCGATGTCGATGCCCTCGGGATTGTTCGAGTGCACGACATGAAGCGCATGGATGTGCCCACCGACGATCGCCGCCAGCAGCAGCGGGAACAGATAGTGAAGCGAGAAGAAGCGGTTCAGCGTCGGATCGCCGACTGAAAAACCACCCCGCAACAGCTGCTGCAGGAACTCGCCCACGACGGGCAGGGCACCGAACAGGTTCGTGATCACCGTGGCGCCCCAGAACGACATCTGGCCCCAGGGCAACAGATAGCCGAAGAAGGCCGCTCCCTGCATGATCAGCAGGATCACGACGCCGATGATCCAGAGCAGCTCGCGCGGGCCCTTGTAGGAGCCGTAATAAAGGCCGCGGGCAATATGCAGATAGACCACGACGAAGAACGAGCTAGCACCCACGGCATGCATGTAGCGGATGAGCCATCCAAAATTCACGTCACGCATGATGCGCTCGACCGAATCGAAGGCCACGGTATAGCCGCCATAGGTCAGGGCCGCGGACGGCTTGTAGAACATGGCCAGAAAGATGCCGGTCAAAATCTGGATCGTCAGCACGAGCAGGGCCAGCGACCCGAAGTTCCACATGTAGTTCAGGTTCTTCGGTACCGGATACTCGGTCAGCTGCGACTTGATGATGGCCTCGGCCCCCGAGCGCTCATCCAGCCATTTGAACAATCGTGTCTGCATCAGTTTCTCAAGCACTTCACCCTCCCCAATTAACCGATGACAACCTTGGTGTCACTCAGGTACTTGTACGGCATCACATGCAGGTTGTGCGGCGCGGGCGATCCCTTGATCACGCGGGCCGAGATGTCGTAAAGCGAACCATGGCATGGACAATGCCAACCACCTGGCCAATCCTCCGGCACGGAATCGCCCCAGTCCTTGCGACCAGGCGTCGGCTTGAACAGCGGAATACAGCCCAGATGCGTGCAGCTGGCCACGACAATCAGGTATTCCGGCTTGATCGCGCGGTACTTCCGCTTCTCGGGCGTGTCCATCCACTCGGCCTGCACCTCGGGAATGGCCTCTGAATTCGGGTCCTTAAGCATCTCGTCATGCCCGTCGACCTGCTTGAGTAGCGCTTCGGTGCGGTGGACGACGAACACGGGCTTGCCCTGCCACTGGATCACCACCAATTGGCCCGGCTCAACCGTGCCCACATCAAACTCCGTTTTTGCCGCAGCCAGCGTGTCGGCGGCAGGCATCATGCTGGCCACAAACGGCACCACCGCAGCGCCTGCTGCAACCGCTCCCATGCCGCCGGCAGCGACATACAGGAAATTGCGGCGGGACTGATCGGCCTGATCTGTCATAACATATCCCTCCCTTCTTGTTAGAACCTCAAAATTGCAAGGGTGCATGCCTAGCAAGCATGCACCCGATAGGCAACCACATTTTTATTGTGGCTTTAGGCCGCCTGCCGGCCAAGCTCCCGCAGCTCGGCAATGGCCTGGGCATAGTCAGGCTTGTTGTAGACGGCCGAACCGGCCACCAGGGCATCCGCTCCGGCAGCCACGACCTCCTGCACCGTGTCCACATTCACGCCGCCATCCACCTCAAGCCAGGCGTCACAACCCGCCTCGTCGAGCATCGCACGCGCCTCACGGATCTTGTCCGTGACCGCATGGATGTATTTCTGGCCACCATAGCCTGGGTTGACGCTCATCAGCAGGACAAGGTCCGTGCAATGCAGCACATGGCGAATCGTCGAAACCGGCGTGGCGGGATTCAGGCTCACGCCAGCCTTCTTGCCCAGAGAGCGGATGTACTGGAGCGTGCGCTCCAGATGGGTGCAGGCCTCCTGATGCACGGTGATGATGTCGGCGCCTGCCTTGGCAAAGGCATCGATCTGGGTATCGGGGTGCTCGACCATCAGATGCACATCGATGGGCTTGTCCGTATAGCCGCGAATGGCCCGGCAGACGTTGTCGCCGATGGTGATCGGTGGCACGAACGAGCCATCCATGACATCAAAATGCACCCAGTCGCACCCGCCTTCGTCGATAGCACGAACCTCCTCGCCCAGCCGGGCAAAATCGGCCGAGAGAATCGATGGTGCAATCACTAGTTCCTTTCTCATTGAAGCTGCTCCTCCTGAAGTGAATCGGATTTATAGCGTCAGCGCTGGCCCGCGTCCAGCGCTGCTATCCATTCGGCCAGCGCCCGAATCTGCTCCTCATCCAGGGGCCCGCCCCTTTTTCTGGCAAAGGCCGGCATCTGGGGCCTGCCCGTTCCGTTGGCGATGATCTCCATCAATGCGCCGGCATTCCGCCCGGCAAGGGCAGGCGCATAGGCTCCCTGCGCCTCCGGTCCGTGGCACATGGCGCAAACCGCCTCGTAGATGGCGGCACCGTCAACCTTCCCAATGGCCGGATCGAAGTGACAACTCCGGCACTGGCCATCAAACAGGCTTCGCCCGGTTGCACCGTGCATCGCACGGGGCAGAACCGACAGGTGCAGGATGGCCCGACTGGTCCGCCCATGACCGTCCACGAGCTCGATCCACTTGCTGACGGCATTCTGCTTGGCAAAGGCATCGATGCTCACGGTCACGCGCGTGAACGCCCCCGGCAGCAAAACGCGTGCATCCGCCTCGGCCGCCGTGCAGCCACAGGATGTGCGCAGCTCAACAATCTCCTCCAAGGCATGGCCGGTATTGCGCACGCGCAATTGAACCCTGACCGTTTCCCCCTCCCGCACCGCGCCGACATCAAGCTCCTGCGGCTCGAACAACAGGGGCGAACCCTCCGCCACGGCCAGTGCGGGCAGCAGCAGAGTGACCAGCAGGATCAGTACCCTCAACGGCCAAGCCACGGGCGAAGAATCGCCGGCAGTTCAGCCTCTCTGCGCATCACGGCCAGCAACTCCGGCGGCGGTCTGCGCAACAACTGCTCCACAGCCCGCGCCAGGACCGGATCCGACAGATCCGCGTCGGCCAGGGGCGCCAGCCAGGCATCCAGCTCCAGCATGCCCTGCCTGCGAAGTCGATAGCGCAAGCGGCGGATCGTGAACTCGTCCATACACGTGGAGCCTAGAGCCATCCTTCAAAAATGGAACCATCGGCCAACAAACGGCAGACCCGCGCGCGGCTATGGCGCGAGACGAAGCAACACGCGGACCAGTTGGCGTACGCGGGGCGAAAAAAGCCGCTCACGGAAGAATTCCCCTGCTGCCCGGACATTGACCTCCCCGCGGGTCGGATAGGGCACCATCATTGATGCCATGTCCCTGATGTGCATGCGCTTGTGCACGGCGAGAATCCAGGGCTGAATCAGTTCGCCGGCATGCCGGGCGACCATGGAAGCGCCGAGCACACGGCCTGCGGGGGTCACGATGACCTTCACCAACCCTTCCGTGCTGCGTTCGGCCCGGGCCCGGTCGTTCTCCTTCAATGGCCAGCGCAGGATGCGCACGGTCCGCCTCCGCCGCCGAGCCTCTGCCTCGCTCAGTCCGACATGCGCCAGTTCCGGATCCGTGTAGACCACCCAAGGCACCGAAGCATTCGCCCTTGCTGGCCACTTGAACAACATGTTGCGCAGCACGATCCCCGCCTGATAGGCGGCAAGGTGCGTGAATTGATAACCGCCGGTCACATCGCCAACGGCAAAAATGCGCCTGTTGCTCGTGCGCATGCGCTCGTCAACTTCGATCCCCCTGTCCGCGCAGCGCACGGCAGCCCGCTCAAGCTGGAGTCCTTCGGTATTGGCCCGGCGCCCCGTGGCAACAAGAAGATGTGTGCCACTCATCTTTCTCCCTCCGGCAGCAGCCTCAAAGCAGGCCTCGATCCGGCCATTGGCCAGCTGGGACAGGCGGAGTCCTCGGCAGGCCTCATAAGCCCTCACGCCTTCATGCTCCAGGCAGTCCAGCACGATGCGCGCCAGCTCCGGATCATTCCTGGCCAGCACCCGGCCCGTCTCCAGCAGCGTGACCTTAGCCCCCAGTCTCCTGTGAGCCTGGGCCATCTCAACGCCGATGGGGCCTCCGCCGACGATAATCAGGTGCTCGATGGGGCGCTCATGAAAGAAGATCGTCTCATGCGTGAGGTAAGGCACCTGTTCCAGGCCGTCGATCGCCGGCACGTGGGGGCGCGCGCCAGTAGCAATGACGAAATACCTTGACCTGACCACATCATCGCCCGCACGCACGCTGCGATGATCCAGGAAGGAGGCGGCGGCGCGAAGCACCCGCACCCCCATGCCCTCGAAACGCTCCACGGAATCATTGGGGGCAATCTGAGCCATGACCTCGCGCACATGCGCGCGAACCCGGGACCAATCCACTTCGGCCCCGGCTGCGTGGATGCCAAAATCCGGAGCATGACGCAGCGATGCAGCATGAGCTGCCGCGGCCAGCAGGGCCTTCGATGGCACGCAACCCGTGTTCAAACAGTCTCCGCCCATGGCATCCTTTTCGATCAGCACCACGCGCGCGCCGAGCCTGGCCGCCCCGGCCGCCACGCTCAGACCCCCGGAGCCCGCACCGATGACACAGACATCGCAATCGATCAGGCTCATTTCCCGCTCCATGACAGCCATCCCCGCCGGCGCGCAACGATGCTCAGCAGGCTCAGCAGGGCCATACCAACGAAGGCGCCCATCATCTGCGGCGTCATGATGGCCTCGGGGCGAAGGCCGCCCGGCTCGGAGAGCAATCGCTCCAGGCCGCTGCCGGCCAGCGCATAGACAAAGGTCGCTGGCATGATGCCGAAAAACGTGGCCAGCACATACGCCTTCAGCCTCATGCCAAAAAGGGCCGGGGCCAGATTCACGAGAAAGAACGGGAACAGGGGCACCAGCCTGAGCGCGAGAAGATAGGTCAGCGCATGCTGTTCAAACCCTCGGCGCAACCGGGCCAGTCCCGGACCAGCCCGCATGGCGAGCCATTCGCCCAGAACGGTTCTCGCCGCAAGAAACAGAATGACCGACCCCAGCGTTGCGCCGACCACCGAGTAAATGCCTCCGGCCAGTGCACCGAACAAAAAGCCCCCGGCCAAGGTCATCAGCGTCGCCACGGGCAGTGAAAAGGCAACGACCACCGCATACAGCATGATGAACGCGACGACGGATGCCGTGGGATGCGCCCCAACCCATGCCTCTACAGCCGATCGGTAGACGATGAGCAGGCCCGGATCGAGGCGCTGATCCAGGCCGAGGCCGATCCAAAGCACACCGCCCGAGAGCAGCGCGAGCAGCATCCACCAACGCGCATGCCTCATCCAGACGCCCCGACGAACAACAAGGGGATAATAGTCCGTCGTCGGGTTGGAGGGATGCGAATGGGGACATCTGCAAATTTCCCCTGCCCCCACCTAGATGCTCCGGAAACCTCGGAAAGACTCAAACATGCCTGCCCGATGACCGCGGACACCTTCAGCATCCCCACAGAAGAAGCCGTCAGCAGCATCCGGATCACGAATCGCGACATAGGATCATGCACCCCCTTTGCACGATCAGTCGACGGGGCGCGCCAGCCATTACATCAGGATTTCCTGTTCAGGATCTCACGCTTGATGTTGTCGATGGCCGCCGTCGGATTCAGCTCCTTGGGACAAGCCTCCATGCAGTTCATGATCTGATGACATCGATACAGCCGGTAAGCGTCTTCCAGCCGGTCCAGGCGCCTGCCCTTGGACGTATCGCGGGAGTCAACAATCCAACGGTTTGCCTGCAAGAGCGCGGCCGGTCCGAGAAAACGGTCGCCATTCCACCACCATGAAGGACAGGAGGTCGTGCAACAGGCACAGAGGATGCACTCGTACTGACCATCCAGCCGCGCGCGCTCCTCGGGCGTCTGCAGGCGCTCATGCTCGGGCACCGGTTCGTCGTTCTGCAGCCAGGGCTCAATGCTGCGGTACTGGGCGAAGAAATGGTCCATGTCCACAACCAGGTCGCGCAGCACATGCATGCCCGGAAGCGGCCGGATATGGATCGGCTGGCGCAGCCCCTGCACCGGTGTGATGCAGGCCAGGCCATTGACGCCATTGATGTTCATGCCATCGGAGCCACAGACGCCCTCGCCACACGATCTGCGGAAGCTCAGTGTTCCGTCGATCTCCCATTTGATATGGTGCAGCGCATCCAGCAGCTTCATGCCCCGCCGCAACAGGGGAACCTCAAAGGCCTGCATGCGGGGCTGTTCGCCCGATTCGGGATCATAGCGGAATATGGAAAGCCGGATCGTCTCGGCAGCCATCAGTAGACCCTCCTCTTGGGCGGAAACGAAGGAACACTCAAGGGCTCAAGACGCACCGGCTTGTAATCCAGCTCGACGACCCCCTCCCTGATCCAGGCCAGCGTGTGTTTCAGCCAGTGCTTGTCATCGCGTTCGGGATAGTCATCCCGCGCATGCGCCCCGCGCGACTCCGTTCGGGCAAGGGCTCCGGCAGCCGTCACAAGCGCAAGCTTCATCAGATTTTCCAGCTCCATGGCCTCGACCAGTTCGGTATTGAAAACGCGCCCTCCATCGGCGATGACGGCATCATCCAATGCACTGGCCAGGCTTTTCAGGTTCTGCAGACCTTCCCGCATCGGGGACTCGGTGCGATAGACGCTGAAGTGCTCCTGCATGGTCTGCTGCATGGCCTTGCGCAGGCGGGGGATGTCCCCCTGCCGGCCGCGGGCCCTGGAAAGCCAGCGTTCCACGCGATCGACACCGGCCTGCCAGCACCCCTTGTCCACCGAGGCATGGTAGGGATGCTCCTTCAGAAACCCGAGCACCCTGTTGCCGCAGGCCCGTCCGAACACGATGATCTCGAGCAGCGAATTGCCCCCCAGCCGATTGGCGCCGTGCACCGAAACGCAGGCGGCCTCGCCGATGGCATACAGGCCGGGAAATGGCTCCTCCATGGTCTCGCCGCACGGGCGGACGACTTCCCCGAAACGGTTCGTGGGGACACCGCCCATTGTGTAGTGCGCCGTCGGCTGGACCGGAATGGGCTCCTTCGTGCAGTCCACATGAGCAAAGCGCCATGCAAGCTCATGGATGTTGGGCAGACGGGACATGATCAGCTCACGCCCCAGATGATCCAGCTTGAGCAGAACGTAATCCTTGTCCGGACCACAGCCTCGCCCCTCGCGGATTTCCTGCGCGATGGCCCGGCTGACCACGTCCCGACTGGCCAGGTCCTTGGCCGTCGGCGCATAGCGCTCCATGAAGCGTTCGCCCTCGCTGTTGATTAGATAACCGCCCTCGCCACGCACGCCCTCGGTGATCAGCGGACCGACGTGCGCGATGCCCGTGGGGTGAAACTGGAAAAACTCCATATCCTCGACCGGCAGCCCCGCATCGAGGGCCAGGGCCGCTCCATCGCCCGTGCAGATATGGGCATTGGTCGTCGTCCGGAAAAGCCTGCCCGCCCCGCCCGTGGCCAGAATGACGGCCTTGGCCTGGAAGAAGTGATAGCTCCCACGGGCGATGTCCCAGGCCATGACCCCATGACAGCCGTCCTCATTGGTGACCAGCTCCAGCGCAAAATATTCCTGACAGAAATGCGTGCCGGCCCGAAGGTTCTGCTGGTAAAGCGTGTGCAGGATCGCATGACCGGTCCGGTCCGCGGCGGCGCAGGTCCGTGCGGCTTGGCCGCCCTCGCCGAGTTCGCGTGACTGGCCACCGAAAGGCCGCTGATAGATGCGACCGTTCTCGATGCGTGAGAATGGCACCCCCTGATGTTCGAGTTCCCGCACGACAAGCGGCGCTGCCCGGCAGAGGTACTCGATCGCATCCTGATCACCAAGATAGTCCGACCCCTTCACGGTGTCATACATGTGCCACAGCCAGTGATCGGACAGCACATTGCCCAGGGCCGCATTGATACCGCCTTGAGCGGCCACGGTGTGCGAGCGGGTGGGCAGCACCTTGGTCAGCACGGCCACCCGATGACCCGCGTCGGCAAGCTGCAGCGCGCAGCGCATGCCCGCGCCACCGGAGCCGATGATCACGACATCAAAGAAATGATGCTCGACCTTTTCTGTCGAAAGATAGGCCACGAATCACCCTCCCCAGGCCCAGACGATGGCCATCCACCAGATGCCAAATGCCGCCATGGCCAGCAGCAGGGCGCCAAGCATGGATACCCGAAGTCCGACATGATGCACATAATCCTGCACGATGACCTTCAGGCCGATATAGCCATGCGCGAGCAGGGCCGCAATCAGCAGCGAATGCATGATGCGCACGGGCAGGCTGTCGAGGATATCCAGCGCGGCCTGCTGATCGACTGAGCCGGCATGGACCGAAAACACCAGGGCGAGTGGAAGCGGCAGCAGCAGCACAAGTGCGACGGCGCTGATACGCTGCCAGAGCCAATCGCCGAACCCGTTGCGGCCGACACCCGGATCCCTGGGCCTCACAGCAGCCCCCCGATCACCAGGGCGAACACGAGGGCCGACCACAGCACGATGCGGGCGGAAACCCGCATGGCCGGCCGCGTCTCCAGCCAGCCGGCATCAACGAACAGGAACCGGATGCCGTTGAGGAGATGGTAGAACCATGCAAGGCAAACCAGGCCCAACACCAGCCTGCCGCCGGGGCTATGCAGAACCTGTAGCATGTGCCTGAAGGAAGCCTCGTCCCCGGTCAGGCCTTCGAGAAACCAGAGATACATTGGCACCGAGGCCACAAGCACGAGGCCGCTGACGCGGTGCGCAAGACTGGCCAGCATCGGCGCGCGCCAGCGGTAGATCGAAAGACGCGGCGAAAGAGGACGTTCCGCCCTGGAATGGCTCATGCTCTCCTCCATCTACCCGCTGTTCTAGCCTCGCTGCAGACAAATGTCCAGGAGACCCCCCGCTCAAGTCTCTGACGGATGCTCGCTATGGGCCCGGCAAGCGCGGAAGATGTATGCCAGCCACCCATTTCTCCGGCAAGGCCATGCAGTCCCACGGCCGCGGCCACGCAGGACATTGGATCCCCGATTCCCCGGCGACGGGCATAAGCCAGCTGCATGCCGATAAGTCCGGAGAGCACATCGCCGGTGCCGCCCGTGGCCAGATCGGGGGAGCCATAAGGGGAAAGCAGTACCCGTCCCTCAGGCGAGACCACGAGCGTCTCCGCCCCCTTGAACACGATCCAGCAGCGGAAGCGCTCGGCCAGCGCGAGAGCCTGCTCCTTGCGAGCCCGTTCAACCTCCTCCGGTGTACAGTCAAGCAGCCGGGCCGCCTCGCCCGCATGAGGTGTCATCACAGTCCACGCCTTGCGACGGGCAACGGCCCGCTGCAATGCCTCGGAACGAGCAACGCGATTGAGCGCGTCGGCATCAAGCACCAATGGAACGTCCCAGTCCAGAAGCCCGGCCAGCGGCACATCCTCCTGCAGTCCCCAACCGGGACCGGCCACGCACGCATCACTGCGGCGGGCCAGCTTCAGCCCCGCCTCGCCCTGCGGATGAACCATGGCCTCCCTGATGCCGGAAGCGATCACTGGCCAGACTGACGCCGGGCAAACGAGACTGACCAGACCGGCACCGCCGGCCAACGCCCCCAATGCGGCCAGTTGCGGGGCACCAGCATAGCCCACCGAGCCGCCGAGGATCGTCAGATGACCAAAGACCCCCTTGTGGGCGCGATGGGGCCTGGCCGGCCAGGCCATGGCCAGATGCTCCGCGCTGACAAGCCCCGCCTCACGCACGCCGTCGGGACAGGCCTGATAGGAGGCCAGAATCGTTTCGCGGGCAATGCCGATATCGGCCGCTGGCAACAGGACGCCGACATGCTCCGGTCCCTCGCCGAGCCAGTGGCCCCATTTGCAGGCCGCAATCGGCAATGTCCAGTCAGCACGCACGGCCACGCCCCGGCGCTGCCCCGTATCGGCATCGATACCGCTGGGCATGTCGATGGAAAAAACGGGCCGATCGCTGGCATTGATGCGCTTGACAGCGGCCGCCATCGCTCCTGTAAGCGGGCGCTTGAGTCCGGTGCCGAACAGCGCATCGACAATAATGATCGCCCGCTGGCACCAGCGTTCCAACAAGGCCTCCGCATCACCGTTGGCATGCCGTACCTTGACACCGGCCGCCATGGCCTGTTCGCGCCAATAGCGCGCATCCTCCGTGTGCCTTTCAGCCGGGACGAGGCTGACGACGGTCACCGGCAGCCGCCTCCGGAGAAAAAAGGCCGCAGCATAACCATCGCCGCCATTGTTCCCCCCGCCGGCCACCACAACAACGCGTCCGACATCCGGCATGCTGTCCGTCACGGCCGCGGCCACGGCCCGACCGGCCCGCTCCATGAGCGTCCTCGACGGGGTCTGGCGCATCGTTTCCATATCCGCCCATCGCATCTGGGCCGAGCTGACGATATACGCTGGCTTCATGCCTTCCCTCCTACCCCCGGGTCATCCGATCATCCGACATGCAAACGGCGCCGGACGACCATGGCCTAACACGCGTTCATGCACACATCCATGAGGACCCGGCTCACACCGAGCCTTCGGCAATGGCGAAGGCCATGGCGATACCGTCATCATCGCTCAACGAGAGATGAACCTGCCGGATGCGCAGATCGCTCGCCACCCGTGCAGCGCCGCGATACAGGCTTATCTCGGGCTTGCCTGACGGCGCATGAATCGTCTCGATGTCGCGGGGAGCCACCTGCTGCCTGAACCCCGTGCCCAAGGCCTTGGCCACGGCCTCCTTGGCGGCAAACAGCATGGCCAGGCGCCGCGCGGGATTGCCGCGCGCCATGGCCTGCGCAAACTCCCGGGGCGTGTACACGCGGCTGACGAAGCGCTCGCCGAACCGATCCCAGGCTCCCGCGATACGGTCGATTCGAATGCGGTCGACGCCGATGCCCACAATCCGCATGCCCTAGCTCCTGCGCATGACGGCCTTGAAATCCGCCACGGCCCGTTCCAGCCCCTTGAAGATCGCATCGGAGATGATGGCATGACCGATGTTCAGGCCGACAATGGCCTCGATGGCCGCAATGGGCGGCGTATTCTCCAGCGTAAGCCCGTGCCCGGCATGCACGATCAGACCCAGCTCGGCCGCCTGCCCGGCCGCCGCCCGAATGCGTCCCAGTTCCTGCTCCCGAGCCATTCCGGACAGATTGGCATAGTGTCCGGTGTGCAATTCCACGACAGGCGCGCCGATCTCATGGGATGCCCTGACCTGCGCCGGCTCCGGATCGATGAACATTGAAACCCGGCAGCCGGCATCGCGCAGGCGCTCAACAACACTGGCCAGCCTCGTGCGATGCGAGACGACATCCAGCCCACCCTCGGTGGTCAGCTCCTCCCTCCGCTCGGGCACCAGGCAACAAGCCTGCGGCCGAAGACGGCAGGCGATGGCCACCATCTCGTTGGTCGCGGCCATTTCCATGTTCAGGTGCAACACACCTTCCTCGGCCAGCTCGGCCAGACGCTCCATGTCATGATCCTGGATATGACGCCTGTCCTCCCTCAGATGAGCCGTGATGCCATCGGCCCCGCCTTGCAGACACAGCAGGGCCGCCTCCACGGGATCGGGATAAGGCGTCAGCCTGGCTTGTCTAAGCGTGGCCACATGGTCGATGTTGACTCCAAGGTGCATCAGGAAACCTCCCTACCCCATCCGAAAAGAGACGCCCGGCGGCGCAGGCCATGGGCGGTCAGGATGTCTGCGATCATGTCCCGCCATAGATGCAGCGGGGCATGCGCGCCATCCCCGGCCTGCTCGCAGGCGAGCGCCAAGCGACGACGCTGGACCGGATCAACAGGCCGGCCTCGACCGCAATCATGGCAGATCAGGTGCCCCGGTTGCCAGTACATCGTTTCGTGCTCGTCCATCTCACGCCCGCACATCCAGCAACTGGAAAGATGTCCCACCCAGCCGCTGGTGGACAGCAGATGCCAGACCGCGGCCAAGCGCGCGGGCGCGCGCGCTCCGCGAGCAAGCAGATGAAGCGCATGATGAAGCTCCGCATAACCGTGCGGATCGCCCTCGCGGAAAAGATCGCATCCCAGCGCGCACAGCTCCAGCCCTTCATACAGACGGTCCTCCGGCAGCAGCGGCGAGCCGCGTTCGCATTCGATGAGGGTTCCCATGCCCCTCCGGCCGGGCCTCCACTGCAATCGGAGTTCATGAAGCGGCGCCAGCGAGGCAAGAAAGGGGCTGCTCCTGCGCCTTGCTCCGCGAGCCATGAGCGCGATTCTTCCCTGATGCGCGGTCAACACATGACAGATCAGGGATGTTTCCCCATAGGGAATGCGTCGCAGCAGCAGGGCCTGATCACGGCACTCAGCCATGAATCCCCAGATCCATGAGCTTGGCCGGAGAATCGAACCAGTCCGGATCAACCTTGACCCAGAGATTCAGCCTGACCCTGCACCCCAGCAGCCGCTCGAGTTCCTGCCTGGCCCGCGTGCCGATCAGCTTCAGGCGCTGCCCGCCCTTTCCGATCAGCATCGGCTTGTGGCTTTCCGCGCCGACAAGAATGACCGCATCGATCTCAACCCCCCATGCTTCCTCCTGGAAGCGCTCGACATCGACGGCCGTATGAAACGGAATCTCCTGATGCATGGCCAGAAACACCTGCTCCCGGATATACTCGGAGACAAGCCTCCGCTGGCTCTGATCGGTAAACCAGTCCGGGTCATAAACAGGCTCCCCGACGGGCAGAAACGGCGTGACGGCATCGAGCAATCGATCGGTCTGGATGCCCTTGCGCGCGGACAATGGAATGTATCCCTTGGCCTCCGGATCAAGCCGGCGCAAAAGATCAATGCGCGGCAGAAGATCATTCTTGGCCACGCGATCGATCTTGTTCAGCACGTGAAACCTCGGCTTCCTCAGCGGCCCCGTGGCGAAGCGCTCGATGAGCATGCGGGTGCCCGCATCAAGCGGCCTGGACGCATCCTGCATGATCACAAGCACGTCCGCCTCCTCCGCCGCGGCATAAGCCGTGCGCACCATGTTCCGGTTCAGACGGAGCTTTCCCTTGTGAATCCCGGGCGTATCGACAAAGATGATCTGTCTGCGCGCATCCGTGTAGATGCCGAGGATGCGGTGACGCGTGGTCTGGGGCTTCGGCGTGACGATGGCGGCCTTGGCGCCGATCAGATGGTTCATCAACGTGGATTTTCCCACATTCGGACGCCCGAGCAGCGCGACCTTGCCACAGCGGAAGGGCTGTTCAACCTGCATGCAATGCCTCCCATGCCTGGCGCGAAGCTGCAAATTCCGCGCTTTTCTTTCGCTCGCCAACGCCCTCACCCATGATGCGCCCCTGCACCCTGCACACGGCCCGGAACCTCGGGTGCCTTCCCGGCCCAAGGTCGGTCACCTCGTAGCTGGGCAGCCCCATGCCCCGTGCCTGGGTCCATTCCTGCAGGCGCGTCTTCGCATCAAGCAACTGGTCCATGTCCAACCCTGCAATCAGCGGCTCCCAGAATCGGGTCACCAGCGCCCGGGCCGCGTCCCAGCCGCCATCCTCATAGACGGCACCGATAACGGCCTCAACGGCATTGGCCATGATGGAACGGGACTGGATACGACCGCGCCGGCGCTCCCCTTCACCGACATGCAACCAGCCTTCGATGCCCCAGGACTCGGCCATACGCAGCAGGATCTCCCTGCTGACCAGACGGGCACGCATGCGCGTGAGCGTGCCCTCATCCGCATCGGGAAAGCGTCGAAACAGCTCCGAGGCAATGGCCAGCCCAAGCACGGCATCGCCGAGAAACTCGAGTCGCTCCATGTGCGGTTCGCCGGCTGACCGATGGGTCAGGGCCACGCGCAGCAACGACTCCCGAGCAAACGCATGGCCCAGAGCCTGCTGCAGGCTCATCAGATCATTCATATCCCGGCGTGACGGATTGCGGCGCAAACTCCAGATCGAGGCGGAGCATGTGCCGCCAACGATCCAGCGTGTCCAAGTTACGCACATCATAGTTGCCCTGCCAGTCCGATACGTTCTTCACCGGACCCAGCGGCCAGACCGTGACCGTGTAATGCGTTGCGATACGCACGCGTCGGCCATCGGCATCCACCTCGAGATTGCTGAAAAACTCCTGGGGCAGATCGCCCGGCTCGACATACTGCAGATCGAGCAGGGCCGGAAGCCTGCGACGTATATCGTCCTCGCTTGCATTGGGCATGTTGCGGGTGACGCTGTCGAAGACCTGCTCAACCTTCCATTCCGTGTTGTAGATCGGCAGCAGCAGCCAGCCGTACCAAAGCGGAACCCCGACAAGGAAAAGGAACAGAATCAGGCGACTGAGGGCGAATCCCCGTTCATTCCGACTCATGATGTCCTCCCTGCTCAATGGACCACGCTGCCAAGCCGCTCCCAGCGCACGCTCCCCTTCACATGATCCCACGACCACCAGATGAGGGCCGCGCGGCCAACGAGATAATTCTGGGGAACAAAGCCCCAAAAACGCGAATCCCGTGAGTTGTTGCGGTTGTCACCCAGCACGAAATAGTGCCCCTCCGGCACTGTCCACTCGCCATCGCGAATGGAATAATCCTTGCGCAGGATCCGATGGCGAACGCCGTCCAGATCCTCCTCGTAGACATCGGAAACGTCGACTGATCCATCACCGAGAAAGTAGGCCCGCTTGCCCAGCTTGTGCTGCTCGATTTCGCGCCCATTGATGAACAGGCGATTGTTCCTGTAGATGATTTTGTCGCCCGGCAGACCGACGATACGCTTGATATAATCCTTGCTTTCATCCTCGGGATAGACAAACACGGCGACATCGCCCCGCCTGGCCGGCGTCGAGAACAGCTGCACATGCGTCCAGGGTATCGTCAGTCCATACGGGTAACGCAGCACGAACAGATAATCGCCGACCTCAAGCGTGGGCACCATGCTGGAAGACGGAATCTTGAACGGAGCCACGATGAAGCTGCGGATCACGATGGCCAGCACCGCTATGATCAGCAGGCTTTCCAGCCACTCCCGCCAGACGGGCTTCTCCCCCCGTTTCAACGTTCGTCCCCGAGTTTCAGTACCGCCAGGAAGGCGGCCTGGGGCACCTCCACGCGTCCGATGGTTTTCATGCGTTTCTTTCCTGCCTTCTGTTTTTCCAGCAACTTCCGCTTTCTCGTGATGTCGCCGCCATAGCACTTGGCCGTCACGTTCTTGCGCAGGGCCTTCACGGTTTCCCGGGCCAAGATACGTCCGCCGATCGCCGCCTGCAAGGGCACGTCGAATTGCTGCCTGGGTATCAGTTCGCGCAGCTTGCGCACCAGTTCGCGCCCGCGCTGTTCGGCCATCGAGCGATGAACGATCAGGCTCAACGCATCCACGGGCTCCCCATGAACAAGCACATCGAGCTTGACCACGTCCTCTCGGCGGAAGCCAGCCAGATCATAATCCATGGAAGCATAGCCCCGGGACAGCGACTTCAGCCGATCGTAGAAGTCGATCACCATCTCGGCCAGCGGAAGATTGTAGCTCAGCATGACCCTTCCCTGCCCGATGAAGCTCATGTTGGTCTGGATGCCCCGGCGTTCCTGGCAAAGCTTCATCATGGCGCCGACAAACTCCTCGGGCACGAAGATGTTCGCCTGCACGGTTGGCTCCTCAATGAAATCGATACGTTGAGGCTCCGGGAATTCACTCGGATTGGAAATCTCTCGCATGCTTCCATCCGTCAGGTGCACGCGATAGACGACGCTCGGCGCCGTGGTGATCAGATCCAGCCCGAACTCGCGCTCCAACCGTTCCTGGACGACCTCCATGTGCAGCATGCCGAGAAAGCCGCAGCGGAAGCCCAGTCCGAGCGCGGACGAGGTTTCTGGCTCAAACGTGAAAGCGGGATCGTTCAGGTGCAGCTTTTCCAGCGAATCCCTCAATTCCGCATAATCGCCGGAATCCACCGGATAGAGCCCGGAAAAGACCATGGGCTTGGGCTCGCGGAAACCGGGCAGCGGCTCCCGGGCCGGAGCCCGGTCCAGTGTGATCGTGTCGCCCACGCGAAGGTCGGCAAGCTCCTTGATGCCAGCGACGACAAAGCCGACACTGCCGGAAGCAAGCTCCCCGCACGAGGCCGGCGCAGGCAGAAAACGCCCGAGGTCCTGAACCTCATAGGAGGCGCCCGTGGACATCAGCCGAATGACATCGCCCTTGCGCAGCACGCCCTCGAACACGCGCACCAGGGCAACGGCACCCACATAGGGGTCAAACCATGAATCGACAACCAGCGCACGCAGCGGATCATCATCCCGGTCGGCTGGAGCGGGCACACGCCTTACGATGGCCTCAAGCACCTCATGAACGCCCTCGCCGGTCTTTGCCGACACCGGGATGGCATCCGCGCCATCCAGACCGATGACCTCTTCGATCTGTCGGCGCGCCTCCTCGATATCGGCACTGGGAAGGTCGATCTTGTTGATGACCGGAATGATTTCCAGATCATTCTCCAAGGCCAAGTACACATTGGCCAGGGTCTGGGCCTCTACCCCCTGTGTGGCATCGACGACAAGCAGTGCGCCCTCGGATGCCTGCAGGCTTCTTGAAACCTCATAGGTGAAATCGACATGGCCCGGGGTATCGATCAAGTTCAGCGTGTACGCGTTCCCGTCATCGGCAAGGTAGCGCAGGCTGGCCGTTTGCGCCTTGATCGTGATGCCGCGCTCCTGCTCGAGGTCCATGGAATCGAGCACCTGTTTGCGCATCTCCCGCTCAGACAGCGCGCCTGTCTCCTCGATGAGGCGATCGGCCAGTGTCGACTTGCCATGGTCGATATGGGCAATGATCGAAAAATTGCGGATATGCTGCTTGACCGGATATTGCTCGCTCATGAAGGCGGCAGTGTACCGCCTGGATATTGCTGCGGCTACCGCTTTGGGGCTCCTGAGCTGCCGGAAAGGCCTAGGCCGCTCCAACCCGATGCAGCAGATAGTCGAAAACAAGCCGAACGCCGGCGCCCGTCGCTCCCGGAGAAGACAATTCGGTGCCTTTCATGTTCCATGCCGTGCCGGCGATATCCAGATGCGCCCAGGGCACCTTGTCCACGAACCGCGACAGGAAGCATGCGGCCGTGATCGTGCCAGCCTCGCGCCCACCCACGTTCTTGATGTCCGCGATCTTGCTCTTGATCTGCTCCTGATATTCCTCGTACATGGGAAGCTGCCATGCTCGGTCATGGGTCCGTTCACCGGCCTTGTGCAAGGCCCGGACAAGCCCCTCACTGCTGCCCATCAGGCCTGATGCCTGGGCTCCCAGCGCGATCACGCAAGCGCCGGTCAATGTTGCAAAATCGATGATCTCGGCTGGCTTTCTTTCAGCGGCATACGCCAGCGCATCGGCCAGAATGATCCTGCCCTCGGCATCGGTGTTCACGACCTCGACGGTCAGGCCCTTGTAGGTTTTGATGACGTCACCTGGCTTGTAAGCCGAGGCACCCAGCAGGTTCTCCGTCGATGCAATCACGCCGAGCAGGTTCACTGGAAGGCTGGCCTCGATGACGGCCCGGAACACGCCCAGCACTGCAGCCGCCCCGCACATATCGAATTTCATCTCGTCCATTTGGGCGGCCGGCTTGATGCAGATGCCGCCGGCATCAAATGTCAGCCCCTTTCCGACAAGCGCCACGGGTGCGTCACCCTCGGCTCCGCCCTGATATTCCAGCACGATGAAGCGCGGCTCTTGAGCCGACCCCTGGTTCACGGCCAGCAGGCCGGTAAACCCAGCTTCTTCAATGGCCTTCTTGTCCATGACCGTCACCCGAAGCTTGTCATGGGACAACGTCAATGCCTGCTCGCCAAGCCAGGCCGGCGTACAGACATTGCCCGGCTCGTTGGCCAGGTCGCGCGCGAACAAGACCCCGGCAACTGCGGCCCTGGCCCGTTCGACGGCCTGGGCAGCCGCCGCCAGGTCGCGCCTGGATGGAACCATCAGCGTCACCGAACGCAGCGGACGCTTGTTGGGCTTCTTTTCGGACTTGTAGCGGTCGAAGGTGTACAGTCCCAGCCAGATCCCCTCGGCAAGGGCCTGGACCCGATCCACCAGGGTCGTGCCCCTTGCCTGAAGCTCGGCAAAATACATGGACACATCACGCGCTCCACCCTCATTGAGCCGCCGGGCTGTCTTGGCCGCGATGCGGCGCAACGCCTGCGCATCGAGCTTTCTTTCCTCTCCCACGCCGACCAGCACAACGCGCTGGGTCAGCGTACCCTCGACATCATAGAGCGTTCCGAACTGACCAAACTCGCCCAGATGATCGAACCTGCGCAGATAGGACTTGATGCTCCCGGCCAGCAATTCCCCCGAAGGCGAAAGCTTGCGTCCTGCAAACAGGGGAAGGACCACAGCGTCATCGCGCTGTTTCCGGGGCGAACCGGCCTTGACATGAATCTCGATCATCTTGAACCACTCCTGTAGGCAAATGGATGGAAACGCAAATAATTAAGGCCCCCTCCGGGCGGGGATGGGCGCCCGATCCTGCAAACCTAATGAACTTTTGCGCTCGATGGAAGTTTTTCCACCATTTTCAAAAAGATATGCTATACTGGATTTGTTCCGGACTTACCGAAGGCTCGGATGCATAACTCTCTTCGGAGGAGGTTTCATCATGCGCATTGCAGCCACCATGCTTGCCCTGCTGCTGTTGGGCGCAGCACCGGCATGGTCCAGCCCCATCGCAGGCCCGAGCATTGAGGAGCGGGCAGACATCCTGCGCACGCAGCTCAAGGGCCATGCGGACTATCATGCTCACTTGGCCAGGGAGCTGACCACAGTCGCGGAAGCCGAAAAGGCCCAGCATGACATCCGTATCGCCAAAATCTTCATGGATATGGCCGAACGCGAGGCCTCGAAGTCGGAAGGTGAACAATGAAACATGCACGATTGCTCCTTTCCCTGACCCTTGCCTTGACAGCCGGCTGTGCGGCCAAGATCTCTCTGCCGCTCAATGATCCGCAGCTTGGCGAGGCCCGCGAGGCCATCAAGCAGGCCAGACAAGCCGACGCCGAACAATGCGCACCGGCTCTACAGGCCAAGGCCGTGGCCTCCCTTTATTGGGCCGCACATGAGATCACCGAAGAGGAATATCATCCCGACGAGAACGCAAGCCTGATTGCCAATGCGGTCAGGTATGCCCGCCAGGCCGAAGCCAAGGCAAAGAAGATGTGCTGGCGGCTGGAAGGCGTGCATTTTGCCTTCGACAGCGCCGAACTGACCCCCGACTCCAGAACCACGCTTGACGATGCCGTAGCCAAACTCAAAAAGGCCAGGCACATCAGGGTGGAGATCGCCGCTCACACGGACAGCATCGGCACCGAGGATTACAATCTGAAACTGTCCGAGCGCCGGGCCAAGGCCGTATTCGACTATTTCGTCACCCATGGCATCGATGGCTCGCGCCTGACGGTCAAGGGCTATGGCGAAAGCCAGCCGGTGGCCAGCAACGACACGAAGGAAGGCCGCGCGTTGAACCGTCGCGTCGAGCTTCGCGTGCAGCAATAGCCTCTTCTTCCATCGGCGGGCATGCCCGCCGATGCGACTCATCCTTCTTCGGCCGCTGCAGCCAGAAGCCTGTCAAAGGATGCGCCGACCAGGTTCATGCGGTCCAGAAGCGTATCCGGCTCGCCGATGTCTGCCCCATGACGCGCCAGACTCTTCCAGGCATCGGCCCCGCGATCGAGCGGCAGGACGCCGACCGAAGTGCCCAGCTCCACGCGCAGGATCTGGTCCATGTGCAGATACTCGGCATGGATGCGGGCGAGCCGCCCAGCCGTCTGTCGCCAGATGGAAGGGGCATCAGCTGGCAGGGCCGAGAAGATCTCGGCCACACTCCTGCCTTCGCGCACCCAGAGCAGTC
>WFOK01000054.1 GCA_015488115.1 Mariprofundaceae bacterium | reverse complement strand
TAAAAACCACTGCTTGTAAAGAACAAATCCACGCCAACTCCCGTCAGCGGGCGGCGAACTTTACTCCCGTTTCACTCGCTGTCAACACCCAACAGCTCATCAGTAAAACCCGCCAAAAAAACACCCCAAAAACAGGGCCGCGAAACGTAGCAGCTAGGCCTCCCGCGTCAACGGTTTTTCACTTCGGGCATGACACCCGCAATCCTGCCCCAGAAACGCTCAGCGTAATCCCGATAACGCGCATCACCCATGAAGATATCCGTCACCCGCTCGGTCAGCCTTTCTCCATGACGCCCCATCAGCCACCGGCGCATGTATGCGGAACCATAAAACAACGAGGCCAAGCGCCGGGCTGCGGCCAGATCCGGCAACATCTCTCTCCGCAGCAACCTCTCATAAAGCTGCGCCACGGAAGCGGCATCGGCGCCTCCGTCCATCACCGCCTGAGCCGCAAGGCGTCCGCTCTCCATCGCCGCGGTAATGCCCTCCGCACTGAGCGGATCGGCAAGCCCCGCGGCATCGCCCGTCAGTAGAACGCGATGCCGGACAAAGCCGCCATCCCTTGGCCTGAGCGGAATGACATAGCCATGCACGACCACGTCATCGCATCGAGCAAGCCCCAGCCAGCGGACATATGCAGACAACACGCGCCTGAGCGCCATGCGGGAAGAACCACCCCCGAAGAAGCCGACCCCAATGCCCAGATGATCCCCTTTTGGAAAGACCCAACCGTAGCCTCGTGACGGCCATCCGAAATCAAACCGCGCTGCGTTTCCAAACTTGGCATATTCTCGCTCGCTCACGGGCCAGGCACACTCCAGGGCCGGCGCCAGTCGCCGCAGGGGCGGAAACCCCACCGCCCGTGCCATGACGCCGGAGGCTCCGTCAGCAGCGATGACGAACGAGGCCCGAATCCTGTCGCGCTCGCAGGACAACAGCACTTGGTGCCGATCGAGGTCCACCTGTCCGACGCAGCACCCCGTGCGCACTTCCGCCCCAGCCTGCTCCGCCCTCCCGACAAGCCAGGCATCAAATTCGCTGCGCATGACCATCGACACAATGGGCCGCTCCCGTTCGGCCCGAAAGGCCGCGCGCCGGTCTCCGAGTGTCAACTCGGCCTGGCGGCATTCACAGCGCACGACAGCCGCCGGATCACCCGGCCCGTCCACCAGCAGCCTTCGCCCGCGCCAAACGAGCCCTCCGCCGCAAACCTTGGCCCTTGGCATGGCAGCCTTGTCGACAAGCAACACACGCACCCCTCGCGAAGCAAGCGCATGGGCGGCCGTGGCGCCGGCCGGGCCACCTCCGACCACCACCACATCGTATGCCCTGATCGCGCCGCTGCTCAACGAACCGTGAGCCGCAGAAACTTGCGTTTGCCGAGCTTGATCAGGTAGGGACCTCCGGGCTTCAGATGCAGATCCTTGTCCGTAACGCGCTGGCCATCGATGGAAAGTGCACCCTGGCGAATCATTCGGATCGCCTCGCCGTTGGACCTGGTCAGCCCAGCGGCCGTCAATGCCCGCGCAACCCACAGCCCGTCACCATCCTCAACCGGTAGCGTCCGCTCAGGCACCTCCTCGGGCACCTCGCCGCGCGCGAATTGGGCCTCGAAACGCTCCCGGGCCTTTCGCCCGCTTCCAGGGCCGTGGAAGCGGTCCACAATCAGACTGGCCAGTTGCTTCTTGGCCTCCATTGGGTGCATGCCCCGCACCTGTTCCAGGGGAATGTCGGTCAGCAACTCATAATAGCGGAGCATCAACTCGTCCGAAATGCTCATCAGCTTGCCGAACTGCTCGCTGGCCGGCTCGGCCACGCCCACATAATTGTTCAGGGACTTCGACATCTTGTTCACCCCATCCAGACCTTCCAGCAGGGGCATGGTCAGGATCACCTGAGGCGGCTTGCCATAGGCCTCCTGCAACTGGCGTCCCATAAGCAGATTGAACTTCTGATCGTTGCCACCCACCTCGACATCGGCGTCAAGCGCAACGGAATCATAACCTTGGATCAACGGATAGAGGAATTCGTGCAGGGCGATGGGACGGCCGCTCTTGTAGCGCTTTTCGAAATCATCGCGCTCCAGCATGCGTGCAACCGTCGCCTTGCCAGCAAGGCGAATCAGATCCGCCGCAGTAAGATTGTTCAGCCATTCCGAATTGAACCGGACCTCGGTTTGCGCCGGATCCAGAATCTTGAAGACCTGCTCCTTGTAGGTTTCGGCATTGGCCAGCACCTCTTCATGCGTCAGCGGCGGCCTTGTCTCGTTCTTGCCCGTGGGGTCACCGATCATGCCCGTGAAATCGCCAATCAGAAAAATGACCGTATGCCCGCAAAGCTGGAACTGGCGAAGCTTCTCAAGCAGCACAGCATGCCCCAGATGAAGATCCGGGGCCGTGGGATCAAAACCTGCCTTCACACGCAACGGACGGTCCTCGGCAAGCGCCTGCTTCAATTTGGCCTCCAGCCCCCCCTTGGGAAGGATCTCCACGACTCCGCGACTCAAGCGCTGCAATTGCTCATCGATGTTCATGCTCACCTCTCCGTTCGGCGCGAATCCTGTCAAAATCCCGAACGGGCATCCACCGGCGCTTGAAGCACGGCCATCAGATCTCTATACATGGTCCATGTGCTATACTAGGATCGATTCAAAAGGAGACGGAGCATGAACGAGACGACGAATGAAAACCAGGATGCGGCCAAGGAGACGACAGCCCATGAAGACAAAACCTGCAAGGGTTGCTCATCCGCCTGCAGCCAACTGCCGCTCATCGTGGCCCTGGTTGCCTTGGCGCTTGCAGCCTATGCGAGCTTCGCGCCGCGCCAGAACGGTGACTTGGTCGGCCAGATCCAGCAGCTGAACAACGAGGTCGCCGATCTGAAGCAGCGTCTGGAAACGCTGAACATGAACAGCGAAAGCAGCCGGGACGCCCATGTGCGCATGCAGCTCCAACGCGTGTTGCTTGACATCGAAGGCGCCAAGAGCATGGCATCACCTGACATGAAACCGGCCCTGGAACAGGCCGCGGATCAGATACGCCAGCTCGTGGAGCCGGGGACCGAATCCGCTCCAACCGTGAATGCCGAACCTGCCATGACCGGAGAAGCGGCCGCTGACACCGCAGCGGAAGCCGAATCATCGACAGCGGATGGACAAAACGGCGACGCCAGTGACCAGCAGGACATCCCGACCGTCGAGGTTCCCGCCTTTTCCAGTGACCTTCCTACCGAGGAGCCTGTTGCGCCGGAAGCCGCTCAATAAACCGCACGTTCGCTCGAGCTCGACAAGGGAAGGCCGCATCAAGCGGCCTTCCCTTGTCATCTGACGATCAACCGACGCATCGATGCCTCCCCTGATCATCGGCATCATGTCCGGCACGTCCTGTGATGGGATTGATGTGGCCATCGTCGAGTTTCCGGCATCCGGCCGGCCCTTGCTGCGCCACTGGTGCCAACAGCCGATGCCTTCGGAGATTCGCGCTTCCCTGCCTGACATCATGCAGGGAAGGCAGGATCATGTGGATCAGGTGGCGACGCTGGACCGAAAACTCGGCGCATGTTATGCGGTAGCCGCAAGACGAGCGCTGCATGAAGCCGGCCTGAGCGCACGGGACGTGGCCGCCATCGGTTGCCACGGACAGACCATCCGCCATCGACCCGAAGCCGAGCCGCCGTTCAGCGCCCAGATCGGATGCCCCGCCACACTGGCCGACATGACCGGCATCACCGTGGTATCGGATTTCCGCCGGCGGGATATTGCTGCCGGTGGCCAGGGCGCGCCGCTGGCCCCCTTTGCGCACCGTCTCCTTTTCGGGTCGCGCGGAGAATGCGTTGCCATCGTCAATATCGGCGGCATCGCCAACATCACCTGGCTTGGCGAAGATCATCAACCTCTCGGCTTCGACTGCGGCCCGGGCAACATGGTCATGGACGGCCTGATGCGAATCATCAGCGATCATCGGCTGCATTATGATGCCGATGGAGCCCTGGCGGCCAGGGGCCAAGTCTGTGACGCTCTGCTGACCCGGCTTCAGCAGCTTCCCTATTTCAGCAGAGTCCCGCCAAAATCCACCGGCAGAGAACTTTTTGGCGATGACATCCTGCAGCGGATTCTTGACTGGCCGGGCATCAGCGATGCGGACCGGATGCGCACGGCCCTTGAATGGACGGCTTGGGCCATCGCTGACAGCACACGCTTTCTGCCCACGGTCCCTGCACATTGGTTCGTCTGTGGAGGAGGCGCATACAACACCATGCTCATGCGACGGCTGGGCGAGCTCCTCAAGCCCGCCGTGGTGCAAAGCACGAAGGCGGCAGGCGTTCCTCCCATGGCCGTCGAGGCGGTATCCTTCGCCATCCTGGCTAGAGAGACCCTGCTCGGTCGCCCAAACGTGCTGCCCAGTGTCACGGGCGCCACCCGGGCGACTGTCGGCGGCCAGATCACGCCGGGAGACAACTGGCCCGAGTTATTGGCCCAACTGTCTTCATGGACCCGCTGACACACGCGGTCACCGGCGCGGCCATCGGCCAAAGCCTGGTGCGCAGGCCGCTTTCTCCTAGCCTTGTCCTGTGGCTGGCGCTCTTGGGCATGGCTCCTGACCTTGACTATGTGCTGCTGTTCTTCTCCGACATTGCCTATCTGAGATTTCATCGATGGGTCACGCATTCGCTGCTCCTGCTTCCGCTATGGAGCTGGCTTTTTTACTGCCTCGCCCCGAACAGGCTCAGGAAGCAATCCCCGCATCTGTACCTGATGATCGCGCTCGTGCTCTTGTCGCACATCGTGCTCGATCTGGCGACCTCATTCGGCACGATGATCTGGTCTCCCCTGTCCGACCAGCGCCTGTCCTGGGACCTGCTGTTCATCATCGACCCCCTTTTCACGGCCTGCCTGCTCATGCCGATGTTGCTGGGCCTGAAGCTCAAGCGATTCCGACGTCATTGCTCAACCATCGGGCTTGCGCTGGCAGGCCTGTACCTCGGCATGGCAGCGTTTCACCATCAGCAGGCCGTGCAACTGGCCAAGAAGGGCCGGCCCGACGCCCTGGAGCACGCCGCGCTGCCTCTTCCCTTTTCCCCATTCCACTGGCGACTGATCGCGGTTCGATCGGAAAGCATTGAACATGCGGCCGTCGACCTGAAGCCAGGCTGGCTGGATCTTTCCCCCATGTTTCCGGACACCCTCGTTCGCCGACTTGGCGCAGGTGTTGATCCGATCGGGAGCATGCACTGGCATTCGCTGGAGCGCCTCGCAGGCAACCGGCAGGTGCCGGACTTGCCCGGCCTGGCCTTCTATCTCTGGTTCGCACGCTTTCCCGTGCTACTGGAAAGGAGTAACGACCATGTCGAATACGGCGATCTTCGCTTCGGGGCGGGCGTGCCTGGAAGCCACGCCCCCTTTCGACTGCGCATCACCCAAAGCGGCGCATCACCGCAGGCCTGGCTGATCTGGCGCGAGCAGCGCATCACACCCGTACCTCAGGACTGATCAAATTTTCCGCTGGCGTTCGACAGAAGCCATGCAGTAGCGTTGCAGCAATGGTACTGGACCGTTACATCTTCCGCATCTGGGCCGGGCCTTTCGCGGGAGGCATGCTTGTCGTGCTCGGCATCCTGCTGCTTGGCCGGGCCTTGAAGCTCCTTGGTCAGATCGGCGACAGTCCTGATGCATGGCGGCTGATGGGGGAATTGCTGGTGTTCACCATCCCCTATTTCCTGCTGCTGACCATTCCCATGGCCTTCTTCCTGTCCATGCAGAACACGATCACTAGCCTTCAGCAGAACAGCGAAATGGACGCCATGCGCGCAGCGGGCATCTCATACACCCGCATGTTTCGCTCCCTGCTGGCCATGGCCGTGATCCTGTGGTTCTCCCTGAGTTATGTGGCCCTTTACATGCTCCCCCAGAGCCAACTCAACTTCAACCAATTGCTGTTGAAGGTCTATGAACTGAAGGGTGCCTTGAGCTTTTCTCCCCAGCGTTTTTCCCAAGACAGCGGCCCCATCACGGTCTATGTGGAGGGGGAAAGGGAGAACAATGTCTACCAAGGCATCTTTCTGGAGGATCGACAGCAGCAGGCAGCGGTCTTCTACCTGGCGGAAGAGGGCGAATTCCGGCCGGCGGGCAACCGATTGCAACTGATTCTCCGCCATGGCGTTCGCCTGGAAGGTCAAGGCATCAGCCAACGCATGTTGCGTTTCGAGGAATACAAGGTCAGCCTTCCAATCCAGACACTGCGCATGAAGCGGCAGCACATGGGCGACCATCCCACGACGATGAAACCGGCCATGCTCTGGGAGCATATCCAGAAGACCAAGGACCCCATCGCGATCGCGGAATGGCACCGGCGCCTGGGGCTGCCGTTCCTGGTCATCGTCCTGTTCCTGTTCGCCCTTCCGCTTTCACTGACGCCCAAACGCTCGGGCAAGGCAGGATCGCTGCTCATCGGCATTGGTCTTCTCATTGCCCTGTATAACATGCAACTGCTGCTGCTTCGCCAGATCGAGCAGGGCCACTTGCCCGGCTGGTCCATCTGGCTATCCCACATGACAACGTTCGGACTTGGCCTGTACCTGTGGCGACGCGCAGAGCGCGACCGGCTGCCTTCACTGCTGGCGCAGGGTGGCGAATCCATCTACCTTGCCCATCAGTGGCTGCTGCAGCGGCTCAGCCGCAGGCTGGGTGAGCCCGGTGGCTGAGCATGCGGGCCGAAGACCCTAGTGCATACGGCCTTGAGCCTGTTTTGGTCAGCGGATTTTCCTTCCCCCAGCAAAGGGCTGCTTATGAAAGCGCGTCCGTATCGGAAAAGGGAAAGAAAAAAGCCCGCAAGCATTAAACTTACGGGCCAACATCGGATATCGTCAGACGATGAAATGGTACCGAGGACTGGAGTCGAACCAGCACGGCCGCAATGGCCACTGGCACCTGAAGCCAGCGCGTCTACCAATTCCGCCACCTCGGCATTAGCCTCCCCCGTTCAAGGCTCGGCCTTCAGGGGCGGGCAATCATAAAATGGAGACATGCAGTGTCAAGAAAAACGAAACCCAGACATGAGGAAAGAAAGAAAACCGGCCGACGGGGCAAAAGGGACAGGCGCGCCGTCCGGCTTTCACCTGCCCTGATCCGTCGTATCCTGTCCGAAACCGATGGTCGCTCCTTAAGCTGGCACAAGCTTTGTTCGCAGCTTGGCATCCGGCAGGAAGACAAGGCCTGCAAGGAACTGGATGCCCTGATCCGTCAGTTGGAACGCCAGGGGGAGATCAAGCGCCAGGGACGGAAACTGGCCCTCGTGGACAATCATACCTGGGTGGGCACTGTCAGTGCGCATCCCGATGGCTTCGGTTTCGTTGACACGCCAGATCGTGAAAAGGGTATTTTCCTGCCGCGGGAGGAAATGCGCGGCCTGATGCATGGAGACAAGGTCGAGGTCCGCATCATACGCAGACGTGGTCGCGAAAGCGGCGAACTGGTGCGCATTATCGAACACGCCCCGTCAACCATCGTGGCGCGTATCAGCAGACAAGGGGACATGATCCTGGCCGAGCCTCGCTCCCGGCGCATGCCTCAGGCCATTCGCGTCCGGAAGGAGCATGTCGGTCGGGCCAATGATGGCGACTGGGTTCGTCTGTCCATCGAGCGCGGCAGCAATCCGCCCTGGGGCAAGGTGAAGGAGGTGCTCGGCAGCAAACTTGACCCCGAGCAATTGATCGAGCTGGTCATCATAGAGCAGCAGTTGCCCGAATCCTTCCCCGACGCCGTTCGGAAGGAAGCTGAAAGCATCGCGGCAGACGTTGATCCCTTGGAGCACAAGGAGCGGCTCAACCTGATGCACCTTCCCTTCGTCACGATCGATGGAGAAGATGCCAGGGACTTCGATGATGCGATTTTCGTGGCGCCCAGAGGCGAGGGGTTCGAAGCATGGGTGGCCATCGCCGACGTGGCCCATTACGTGCTGCCCGGCTCCGAACTCGATGCCGAGGCCCTCAAGCGCGGCAACTCATATTACTTTCCAGACCGGGTGCTGCCCATGCTGCCGGAATCCTTGTCCAACGGCGTGTGCTCCCTGAATCCGCATGTTCCGCGGCTGGTCATGGCCGTGAGACTGCGGTTCGATGCCAACGGCATCTGCCGGTCCACGCGCGTTCACGAGGCCATCATACGCTCCCATGCGCGCCTGACCTACGGCCAGGCATCCCGCTGGCTTGAGCAGCACGATGCCCATGCCATTGAGGATCGCGAGATCCGGCGGATGCTGGAGCATGCATTGCGCCTGCACAACAAGCTTGCCCGGCGGAGAAGATTGCGCGGGGCGCTCGATCTCGATGTGCCGGAAGTGCGCGCCGTGCTGCATGAAGGCCGCCTCAGCCATATGGCCGCCGGCGAGCGCAATGTGGCGCACCACCTCATCGAGGAGCTCATGCTTGCCGCCAATACGGCCGTCGCCCAATTCTTTGCCCATCAGCACTGCCCTGTGCTTTATCGCGTTCATGCTCCGCCCGAGCGCGAGGCCATCGAGTCCCTGAATCATTTCCTGGCTCCTTTCGGCGTATCCATCCCGCTTCCAAAAGGAAGGGGCAGGGTCAGGCCCGGTGATGTGCAGCGGGTACTGGAAGAGGCCGAGGGCAAGCCATACGCGCATGTGCTGCACCGCCTGGTGCTGCGTTCCATGCAACAGGCCAAATACACGCCCAGCAATGAGGGTCACTTCGGGCTGGCCTATCAACACTACTGCCATTTCACGAGTCCCATTCGCCGCTATGCGGACCTTACCGTCCACCGTCGCCTCAAGGCGCTGATCCGCAACCTGAATCCAGACAAGGTTCAGCCGGCATCAAAGCTTGGAGAAATCGGCGAGCATGTGTCCACGACGGAACGCGTCCAGCAGCGCGCAGAATGGGATATTCAGGCCATGCTGGCCGCCCTCTATCACCAAAGGCATGTGGGTGAGGAAATGGAGGCCATCGTGTCCGGGCTCAGCAAACGCCGAGTCTTTGTCGAACTCCAGCCAAGCCTGGCCGAGGGCTCGCTCTCCCTGGACGATCTGGGCGAGGAATATGTGCTTGATGAACGGGCCCACCGCCTGTACGCCCGCCATGGCCGGGGCTCCATCGGCCTTGGGGATACGATTCGCGTGCGCCTGGAACGCACGGACCCGGTGCGGGGACGCATCGATGTCTCTCTGCTGGAGAGGTGATCCCCCTATTTCCTCCAGAACTCGGGAAACAGCAGCACCATGAACGAATAGATCTCCAAGCGGCCGAGCACCATCGCAAACATCAAAACGGCCTTGCCTGCATCAGGGATGGAGGCGAAGTTCGAGGAAGGACCGACCGCACCAAGACCGGGCCCCGTATTGGTCAGGCATGCCGCCGACGCCGAAAGCGCCGTGATCATGTCCACGCCCGAGAGGGCCACAAGCACGGCTATGACGGCAAAGCTGACCATGTAGAGCACGAAGAAGCCCCACAAGGCACTCACGAGCGAACCGGAAAGGTTCTGTCCGCCGAGCTTGACGAGCACAACGGCCTGAGGATGAATCAGGCGCAAAATCTCGCGCTTGCCCTGACGGAACAGCAGCAATACCCGGACGACCTTCATGCCGCCTCCGGTCGAACCCGCGCAGGCACCGACGAACATGGCGAACAGCAACAGCAACACGGCGGCAGAAGGCCACAGGCTGTAATCACTCACGGCAAACCCTGTCGTCGTGGCAATGGAAACGATATTGAAAACAGCGTCAATCGGTTCGTCCGCTCCTGAGGCCACAGACAAAAAACCGACGACCAGAATGAGGAAGACGAACCATTTGAAATAGGCCCTGAACTCATCATCACGAAAATAGGTCCACGGAGAAAACCCATTGCGAAGCGAGGCAAAATGGAGCGTGAAATTCACGCCGGCCATCAGCATGAACATGATGATCAGGCATCGAATCAGATCTGAATCAAAATAGCCGATGCTGGCATCATGCGTCGAGAACCCACCAATGGCGATCGTGCACATCGCGTGGTTGACGGCATCAAACCAGTCCATGCCCGCCAACCTCAAGGCAATGGCCGCGATCACCGTCATGCCCAGATAGAGAAACCATAACACCTTGGCCGTCTCGGCCACGCGTGCCGTCAGCTTGTCCTTGACAGGCCCGGGAGCTTCGGCCCTGAACAGCTGCATGCCTCCCACGCCCAGCAAGGGCATGATCGCGATCGCCAGCACGATAATGCCCATGCCGCCAAACCATTCCTGCATGGACCGCCAGAACAGAACGGAGGGGGGCAGCCTGTCCAGACCAGAGAGCACGGTCGCACCCGTCGTTGTCAGCCCGGAAACGGATTCGAAAAGCGCATCCACGATGCTGGAACAGGTTCCGGTTGTCAGAAAGGGGATTGCGCCCAACGCGGAGAGCACGAGCCAGGCAAATGCCACGATGAGAAAGCCGTCCTTGTTGCTCAGTCGCTCGGGGGCCTTCCTTCCCCATTGCATGGCCAACACGCCAAGCAGCACCACCAGCATGCCTGCCATGACGAACTGCATGGCGTGCCCGGTGTTGTAATAGATGGCCACGAACACCGGCGCCAGCATCGTGATGCCGAAGAACGTGGACAGAATACCGAGCGTCCAAACGATGCCGCGCCAGTGCATGGCCTAGAAGAACTCCAGCTGGACTTCAAACAGCCGTTCGACGGCCTTGGCCCATTCCCGGCGCGTAACGATGATCACGATGTCATGAGGCTGCACCTGCGTGTCACCATCAGGGATGATGACCTCCTCACCTCGCACGATGGCTCCGATGACGGTATCCCTAGGCAGTCGCAACGAGCGCAGGCGGTCTGCCGTAATCGGAGTCGTCTCCAACGCCTCGGCCTCGAGCACCTCGAGCTCCCCACCACCAATGGCCGAAACACCAAGCACGCGCCCACGCCGTACATGGCGCAGAATAGAGGCCACGGTGGTCAAGCGTGGCGAGACGGTCACATCCAGCCCGATTTCCCGAACCAGATCCATGTAAATGGAGCGGTTGATCAGGGTCACGATATGGGGCACGCGATATTTCCTCGCGATCAGACTGGCCAGGATGTTCGTTTCGTCATCATTGGTCAGGGCTAGAAAATCTCCCATTTGATGAATGGCCTCGTTCTCCAGCAGTTGCTGGTCGATGGCATCGCCCTGGATGATGATCGACGAGGACAGATGCTCGGCCAGCCATTCGGCCCGCTTCGGGTTCCGCTCGATCAGCTTCAGGTGAATGCCCAACTTTTCCAGCTCCCTGGCCACGATGAAGCCGATGTTTCCGCCGCCGATCATCATGACATCCCTGCCCGTTGAGGCTGTTTGGTCTCGGCCAATGCAGCGCAGGAAGGCATCCACATCATTCCGGCTGATGGCCACATAGATGGCATCACCCGCAAGAAGAACCGTGCTCGCGTCGGGAACACGCCATGTGCGATTATGTTCATGCGCAACGACATACACCCTCATACCGGTCACGACTTCATCGATCTCGGCAAGCGAAATGCCCGCCAACGGGCTTTTCGGCACGATGGGCAGCCCCAGAAGCTGCACGCGCCCCCCGGCGAAATCCATCGCATCGGCTGCCGATGAAACCTGGACCCGTTTGAGCACTGCCTTGGCCGCTTCCGTTTCCGGGGAAATGATACGATCGATGGGAAGGTCATCGCGGCCGAAAAGCCGCTCACACTGGACATATTCCATGCTGCGAATGCGGGCCATTTTCGTCGGCACGCGGAACAGGGAATGCGCAACCTGACAGGCCAGCATGTTGACCTCATCATTGGTCGTGGCCGCAATCAACAGATCGGCACTGGCCGCCGAGGCCCGCTCGAGGACACTGGGATGCGACGCCTCTCCAAGCACCGTGCCCACATCCATGGAGTCCGACACCATCGCCAGGCGATCGGCGTCATTGTCGATCACGGTGACATTATTGCCCTCGTTCGATAGATAGCGGGCAATGTGATAGCCGACCTCGCCTGCTCCCAGAATCAAGATGTTCATTTGGCTTCCCTCTCCGGCACGCGCAAGCCATGGTGCTTCATCTTCCGATGCAGCTGACTCCTCTCCATGCCAATGGCCGCCGCCGTGCGGCTTATATTCCAGTCGTTCCGTTCAAGATGGTAAAGCAGATACTTGCATTCGAATTCCTCACGGGCAGCGTGATAGCCGGATGAAAGGTCGAAATCCGGCCCGTGAGACAAGGGCATGCCCGCTGGCTGATCCAGCGGGAGCATGGAATCAATGTCGATTTCCCGCCCCGGCATCAGGATATGGCAGCGTTCGATGTAGTTCCTGAGCTCCCGCACATTGCCCGGCCACGGATACTGCTGCATCATCGCCATGACCCCTTCGCTGAAACGCACGGGCTCGCCACCAAGGTTGTCGGCCTGTTGCGCAGCCAGTGCCTGAACCAGAAGCGGGATATCCTCCTTCCTTTCGCGCAGCGCCGGCATGCGAATGGAAACCACATTCAGCCGGTAATAAAAGTCCTCGCGAATGCGCCCCTCCTTCATTTCGCGCTCCAGATCCCGGGTTGTGGCCGCAATCAGCCTGACATCCGCCGGGATCGCGGAGGCGCCACCCAGCCGGTGAACCAAACGCTCCTGCAGGATCCTCAGGATCTTGGCCTGGGCTGAAGGACTCAGATCGGCGACCTCGTCAATGAACAGCGTGCCCTGATGGGCCATCTCAAAACAGCCGGGACGCGTGTGCAAGGCACCCGGAAAGGCTCCCTTCTCATGCCCAAACAGCTCCGAGTCCATGCGGCCTTCGGGAACACTGGCGCAATTGAGCTCCACCAGGGGTCCTCCACTGCGCCTAGAACGCTCATGCAGCATGGCAGCAGCGATCTTCTTGCCGGTTCCATGTTCGCCCATGATCAGGACTGGGGCATCCGATGGGGCAACCCGTTCAATGAGCGCCCGCACCCGCCGCATGGCCTCGCTGTCACCGATGAGTTCGCCACGGACAGACTTTCGGCTTTCGCGCAGGCTCTTGTTCTCCTGTTCCAGGCGGCGCATTTCCATCGCATTGCGCACCAGAATGAGCATGCGGTCAAACGAAATGGGCTTCTCGACGAAATCATACGCACCTTGCCGCGTGGCGCGCACGGCCGTGTCTATCGTTGCATGTCCGGACATCATGATCACGGGTATGCCGGCATCCAGCTCCCTCAGGCGGGAAAGCGTTTCCAGTCCGTCAATGCCGGGCATCCAGATATCCAGCAACACGCAATCGACGGACTCCTTCCGCATCCTGGCCACGGCCTCCTCGCCCGAGGCTGCCATACTGACCATGAAGCCTTCATCCTCGAACAGCCCCCGCAAGGATTCGCGGATCGCCTGTTCATCATCCACGATCAAGATTCGGCCGCTCATCATCCCTCCCTGACCATTGATTCCCTAGGCAGCTGCAAGCAGAAGTGTGTGGGCTTGCGTGCAGATACAAGCAACAGCCGACCGCCATGATCTTCAGCAATCCTTCTGGCGATGGCCAACCCCAGGCCAGATCCCGAGGACTTGGTTGAGAAATACTCCTCGAAAATATGTTCCCGAACCTCATCCGGGATACCAGGGCCATCGTCCTCGACATGCCATTCGATCACGTCGTCCCGTGAGCGCACATAGACACGCACCTGGCTCGACCCGGCTGCAGCCAAGGCATTATCCACGAGATTGATCAGCACCTGGCGTACCTGATCATCGTCGCACAGGCATTCCATGGCCGGATCCGGCACGGCAATGCTGACATTGGCATAGGCGTTGAACAGTTCCTGCATCTCATGCATTACATCCGCGATGCGCACGCGTTTCAGTCTCGGCCTGGGCATGCGCGCCAGCGAAGAGAAATCCGCAATCAGTCGCTGCAGACGCTCTACCTGCGTGATGATGGCTTGGGTGCAGGAATCGAAAACATCCCGGTCGTCCACCTGTTTGCGGAAGCGCCGTTGCAGGCGCTCGGCCGATAGCTTGATGGGCGTGAGCGGATTCTTGATTTCATGGGCCAACCGCCGGGCCACCTCCGCCCATGCCTGACTGCGCTGGGCGTTCACCAGCTCCGTGATGTCATCAATCATGATCAATTCGCCGGCGAACTCCGCCATGCCACTCAATTTCAGCCGGGTTCCCCGAACCAGGATATGGGTGATCCCGTGCCGGCCGGCAAGCTCGAATTGCTGCTGCAGTTCCCCGCGCTCCCTCAGACTTGCATGGAACTCGCCCAGAAAACCCAATCTTCCGACGCAGCCCTGAAGGAGAACAAGTCCTGGCTTCCAGTCGCCGGCCTGCGGAAGGATTTCCTTGAGAGACTGGTTCAACAGCCGGATTTTCCCCTGTTCATCCACGAGCACAACGCCCGTATGCAGATTGGCCAGCAGCGTTTCTAGAATGAATTGTCGCTGCCTGCTGTTGGCGAGCGCCTCGGTCAAGGCCCGCTGTGCCTGTTCGATATCCCTGGCGTTGGCGCGCAACCGATGGGCCATCTGATTGAAGGAACGCGCCAGCGATCCCAGCTCATCCTGGGAAGATTCAGGCACCACAACATCGAGATCCCCTTCCGTCACACGACGCAACGCAACGGCCAGTTCGCCGATGGGGGAAGTCAGGCGGCGCGCGAACAGCACGGCGATCAGGCTCGCGGCAAGCACTGTCAGCAAGGTGACCAGCAACATGACATGAACAAAAAGATCCTTGATCATGCGTCGGTTGTGCTCAAGGGAGCGATAGCTCTGATAATCCGCTTCCACAAGTCGGGCACTCTGAATAACGCCCTGCGGCAGCTTGAGTTCCACGCGCAACAGGCCGACGCCCCCTTTGCTCCCATGAATGGGCGCATAGCCGACGGCCTTTTCCGCTCCGTTTTCGCTGATGATTTCCGTCGTCACGTTGCCCAGCCTCATGGACAAGCGCGCGGCCTCGCTCAAGGGGGCCGTCACCAGATCCAGCAAGCCATCCTTCCGAACATCCGCAACCAGCCGTTCATTGATATCAAACAACTGAACACGCTCCCAGCCTTCCTTGCGCAGGATTTCGGCCAAGTGATCGCTGGCCTGACCAAAGGAGGAGCCGCCGTCAACGGCCTCGGCCAACGCGGGGTCATCGGCATAGGCCTCCAGGCTTCGCTTCATTTCGAGGTCAATGCGGTCATAAAAGCCCTGGGCCAGTTTCAGCGCCCGTTCAAGAAGCGTATCCACCCGCATGTCAAACCAGACATCCATGCCCCTCTCGACCATCTGGCTCGCGGACCACTGAATGGCCAGCGAGGGAACGACCAGCATGCCGACCATGGCGATCACGAGCCTCGCCCGCAAAAAGGACCCCGGACGGGGTTCCCTGCGACGAAAGAACAGCCGAAAACCATACTGGAGAAGAATCAGGGCCAGGATGAACAGCATGATCTCGTTGACCCAGGCCACAAACAAACCTGTCGAGACCGCATCGGACCACAGGGCCAAAGCAAGCCCGATGAAACCGGCGGCCATGAGCAACGGGAGAATTCTCAAGGCGCCCAGACGCATCAAGGCTCCCTGAAAGAAAGACGAGCGGAGAAATCATCACCGCGCAGAACCCTGCGCCACCAACCAGCCATCTGCTTGCCATCAAAGCTTTGCAGGCTGACTTCCAGGTCATAAACCTGTCCGCTCCTGAGCAGGCTACGATCAACCAGGGGATAGTGTCGCAGCTCGGTCAGAAAGGCCATGGCTTCTTCCAGCCTGTTCACGGAACGCATGATGCCCGTGGACCGATCCTCAAGGATCCAGCGACGGGACAACAGATCAGGCCTGACACGACGAACGATTTCGATGTCGGCGACTTTTTCATCCAGCCAGTATTGCCTGCTGCGGCTAAGTGCAAGATGCCAGATGACGGTCACATCGATGCCGGATCGCAGCGTCTCGCTGACATGGGCCGCATCAGCCGGCCAGGTGGCGTCGCAGTACACGACCAGTTCATCGCGGTCGATCCGCAAGGCATCCTTTTCATCCGCCAAGGCAAACCCGATGGCCGAAAAGGCCATGGCCCATGGCAGCCACCAGCGCAATAACGTCGAGAAGGATCCAAGCATTATGCGCCAGTGTAGCGGAGCACGCCGCCGAATTCGAGCGCATGATGCGCTCCAGATGACATGTTTTGGGAATCGGAAAAAGAAGCTATGCTCCCTTCCATGCAAGCCGTTTCCTGTTCAGCAACCCGCGTCTCCCGATGCTATCGCGTGCTGGAAGAAGACCTCAACCAATATCACCTGCTGCATGGAGGTCGCATGCTTACGCTTGCCGATGAAACAGGCTTTCTCTCAACACGATGCCTGACCCAAAACCCATGTCTGACCCGCGCCATCCACCAAGCTTCTTTTCATCGCCCCGCCAGACTGGGCGATTCGATCCAGTTCGATGCCTGGGTGGCGATGACGGGGCGAAGCAGTCTGTGGTGCGCCGTGACCGCTTCATGCACGCGCCACGGACGCCTGTTCGACGCCCTGTTCGTGTATGTGCTCCAAGGAGGCGGATCCAAGGGTCTGCCACAGATGCAGGCGCTAGATCCCGACGAAAAACATTGGCAAGAGCTGGCCCGATGCCTGCGCAGCAGCCTTCACCCACCCGAGCCGGAGGCCGGCGAGACCCAGGCCCCTTGAAGATCTGGCAACACCGCGCGCATGGCCTGCGCTTTTCTGCGCGCCAGTTGCGGAGGAAAAAGGTCCGGCAGCCGAACCCGGAACCAGCGCCGTCCCCCGACATCCACGGCAGCCACCTCGGCAGGAATCCCCTTTGCTTCCAGCCGTCTCTGCATGTCCTCAGCCTCGCGCCTGATAGCGTGAGAGCTGAGGTTGACACGATACGAGCGCAAACCGCTCCTGGTGGGGTACGAGCCCACGGCGTCTGCCCGATGAGCCGATTCTGGGGCCGCTCCTCCCTGGCTCTGCCAATCCTCATCGCCCCAATCATCTTCCTCCCAGTCATCCTGCTGGGGCTTCCTGGGGATCTTGCCATCATGAATCAGGTACTCCCTATGCTGGAACCAGGCCTCACGCGTGAAGACATAGGGATCAAGCGCCAGTTCATCGCGCATGTTTGTTCCACTCATGGCCTTGGAGCGCAGATCGATGAATTTCAGCGCGGTCAGGGCAATGGCTGCCTGAGGCGAAATGACGAATGACAACCAGAACAGACCGTCGGTCAGCGTGGATGTCAGAAAATCCGGCGTCTTGCGCAGGGAATTCGGTCCAAGCAAAGGATAAATGAGATAGGCGCCCCTTCCCACGCCCCATACGGCAAGGGTTTGGCCAAAATCTTCCTCATGCTTTTCAAGCCCCATCGAGGAGGCCACATCGACAAAGCCTCCGAGACCGATGGTGGAGTTTACCAGGAAACGACCAAAATCCTCGAAACCCTGCCTGCCCTTGCCCTGCAGAAAATCATTCAGCACCGTATTCAGATAGGACCAGTTGTCATAAAAGTTGGAAATGCCGCGCTTCACAGCATCGGGCGTCAAATCCCTGTAGGCTTGGGTCACCGGCTTCAATGCCACCCGATCAACAGCGTCATTGACGCCATCGGTAAAGCGGTTCACCGGTTCGATCGGATCGTAATGGTTTTCGGGCGTCGCGCAGGAGACGAGCAGCATGCTCACGATCAACAAAACGGCACCACGTGGGATGGAAAGCCATTGGCGTTGCAAATCGAGCATGCTCCGGATCATGGATGCAAGTTCCTCCCTATGGACACGGATTCGGATACCGGCGATGCACCCGCTCGATCTCCTCAAGCAGGCTGTCCGGCAAGTATAGCTCAATGGCATCAAGATTGGCGCGCAATTGTGCCAGCGTCGTGGCGCCAATGATAACGCTGCGGACAAAAGGCTGACGCAACACAAAAGCCAAGGCCATCTGGGCCGGATCCAGGCCATGGTCCATGGCCAGTTCCACATAGGCACGCGTCGCCGCCTGACCCTGCGGATTCGAATAACGCGTGTACTGCTCAAACAGGGTCAATCGCGAACCGGCCGGCTTTTTTCCATTCAGATATTTTCCACTGAGCACGCCAAACGCCAAGGGAGAATAGGCCAACAACCCCACATCCTCCCGGCATGAAACTTCCGCAAGGCCGATTTCAAAGCTGCGATTGAGAAGATTGTACGGATTCTGAATGGAAGCGATTCGCGGCCAACCGTGCCGCTCGGCAATGGCCAAGTAACGCATGACCCCCCATGGGGTTTCATTGGAGACCCCTATCGCCCGCACTTTTCCCTGCTCGACAAGGTCCGTCAGCGCCTCCAGGGTTTCCTCGAGGGGCGTCATGGCCTCATTGGAATCATGCTCATAGCCCAGCCGGCCAAAGAAGTTCGTCTTTCGATCGGGCCAATGGACCTGATACAGGTCCAGGTAATCGATACCCAGCCTGCGCAGGGACCCCTCGCAAGCCTCCTGGATGTTCTTCTTGTCCAGCCTGGCCTTTCCTCCGCGAATATGAGGGCACCAGTGGGTCGGCCCACAAACTTTCGTCGCAAGCACGACATCCTGCCTCCGACCGGTCTTGCGGAGCCAGCGCCCCAGGATTTCCTCGGTTGCGCCATAGGTCTCCGCACGCGGAGGAATCGAATAAAGCTCCGCCGTGTCGATCAGGTTCACCCCTGCATCCAGGGCCATGTCCAGCTGCGCAAAGGCATCGCTCGCCGTGTTTTGTTCACCCCAGGTCATCGTTCCCAGCGCCAGGCGGCTAACCCGGAGGCCTGCCGTTCCCAAATCCGCATACTGCATCAGATGCCACCGATTTCAGGGATGGACATGATCGGGGGGTGCTCAGATCCCAGGCCGAGGCAGCTCCGGCCCAAGCCCTCCCGGCCCGGGGTCTTGCGCAACTGGCAGGCACCATCTGCCAAATCGCACCCCGGATACAGAGCATCATCACCAAGTGGCTCGGATACAAACCGAGATGAACGCAATGAAACGCCTTGCCAACCGCTCCGGGCAAAAAAGCACCCGGACCATTGGGCATGCGCCCTGCCATAGAAGCGCTTCCGGGATCGCCGGAAGCCGGAAAAGCCTCCAACCCCGTCAGGCAACACGGCTCGCCACATCCCTCATCCCTAAAGGCAAGCCGGACAGGCTCCGGCGCCACAGGATGGCTGTGGCGCGCAGGCACCCGTCCCGCACGCAGGCTCCGTTGTGCCAGCGCCCACGGCATGCGCGGACATCAGCCTCTCCAGCCGATCGGCATGGCATGCGGGACACACCACCGCTTCCCGGCTGTTGCGCACCAGGGTCTCGAATTGATGCGAGCATTGCAGACAACGGTATTCGTAGATCGGCATCGACAAACCTCCATCGTCGTTTCGGGGAAGAATGCCAAAAAAGCCTGCTCTCAGCCAGCGCACCACCCGGACTCTGGGCAAGCCCGTGACAAGTCGGTATCATCAATGCGGCAGGAGGCAGTAATGACGCAGTGGCGGCATGAAGAATTTCATGGCCATCGATGGGGGCTGCGTGTGGGCGTCGAAATGGTCGCCGCGACGATGATCGGGCTTGGATTGGGCTTCATGCTCGACCGCTGGCTGCATACCCGACCGCTTTTTCTGCTGGTGTTTTTCACCTTCGGCGCCGCTGCCGGGTTCCTGAATTTGTACCATGTGATGCGTCTGGACCGACAGGAGCGGCATCGCAACAATGACTGATTCCTTTGAGCCCTTGCGACCATTCGAAATCCAGGTCTGGCTGGAGGCCAGGATCGGCCCGATAGACCTCTCGCTGAGCAATGCAACGCTAACGCTGCTGCTGGTCTCACTGTTGAGTTCCCTTTTGCTCGCACTTGCCATGCGTCGGCCTCAACTGATTCCGGACAAGATCCAATTTGCAGTTGAGACTTACTACCTGTTCATCCATCGGCTGACAACCGAAAACATCCGCGAAGGCGAACAATTCGTGCCGCTGATCTTCACGCTGTTCACGTTCATTCTCGGCTGCAACCTGATCGGCATGCTTCCCGGCATGTTCACGCCGACAAGCCAGATCGTCGTCACCGGAACGCTGGCCCTGATGGTCTTTACGTATTCGATTTTGCTGCGCATCCGGCGCCATGGCTGGGGCATTTTTCGCACGTTCGCTCCGCCGGGTCTCCCGGGTTGGCTGCTGCCGCTGATGGTGCCGATCGAACTGCTCTCGTTCCTTGCTCGACCGGTATCGCTGGCCGTGCGACTGTTCGCCAATATGACAGCGGGGCATACGGTGCTCGGCGTCATCGCCTTTTTCGGCCTGCTTGCCCCATGGTTCATCCAGTGGGTGCCGATGGGGCTTTCGGTCGCACTCTACGGTGTCGAGATCTTCATCGCAGTGATCCAAGCTTATATCTTTTCAGTGCTAAGCTGTGTATACATCGACGATGCGATGTGAAGCGACAGCGCAAGCGGGAGGTGGCATATGGACGTGCAATCAGCATCCTTGATCGGCATGGGGCTGGCCGCCGTCGGCATGGCCGGATCTGGCATCGGCATCGGCTACATCTTCGGCAAAATGATCGAAGCCGTGGCCCGGCAGCCCGAAGCTGAACCCATCCTTTCCAAATACGCTTGGATCGGCTTCGCCCTTGTCGAGGCTATCGCGCTCTATGCCTTGGTACTCGCCTTCATCATCATGGGACAAAGCTGACGCCCAACGATGCCGCAGTTCGATGCCAACCATTTCCCTGCCGAGATTTTCTGGACAATCATCGCGTTCCTGCTGCTGTTCGCGCTGCTCAACCGCTGGGTACTCCCTCGCATCATCAAGGCCATAGAACATCGGACCCAAATCATCCGCGAGGAGATCGAGGCTGCCCGGCGCTCCCGCGAAAAGGCCGAAAGGCTGAAACAGCATTATGCCCAAAAACTCGACTCGGCCGAGCATGAAATCCGGCAAATGTTTGAAGAGGCCGACAGGCGCTTGCGGGCTGAGCGCGAACAGCGCATGAATGAATGGCGGCGCGAAATGAAAAGACGCGAAGCGCAATTCCGCGAGGAATTGCTTGTCGAGAAGAACAGGGCGGCCAGGGAAATCCGCGCCCAGGCAGCCGACCTCATTGTCGAGGCGACACAACGCGTGCTGCGCCATGCCGTCGACCGCAGGGAGCTTGACCACCTTGCCCGACAAGCGCTCGAGGAGTTGGAGGGCAAGCCTCCAGGTAACAAGGGACCGACCATTCACTGATGCCTTTCGATCTGATCATCCTTGATCTCGACAATACATTGTACGCCGCGGATTGCGGCGTCTTTGAGCGCATGGACCGGCGCATGACATCCTTCATGATGCAGGCGCTGGAGCTGGACGAGGAACAGGCCAACCATCTGCGCATCATGTACTGGAAACGATATGGAAGCACGCTGCGGGGCCTCATGCTGCATCACGGCATGGAGCCGGAGGGCTTCCTGAGCGATGTTCATGACATCAGACCCGAGGAACTGTTGCGGGAAGACCCCGAACTGGGCAAGGCCCTGGCCCGTTTGCCGGGGCGCAAGGTCATTCATACCAATGGCACACGCGAGCATGCCGAACGCGTGCTGAATGCGCTCGGCATCCGTCACCATATCGATGGCATCTACGACATCCGCTTCAATGACTATAAGCCCAAGCCATGCAAGGAAACGCTGGGGCGCATCATCGGGCAGGAAGGCGCATCACCCCAACGCACGCTGGTCGTGGATGACATGCCGGAAAACCTTCAAGCCGCCAAGGACTTGGGCTGCAAAACCATCTGGATCAACCGCGACCCTCATGATGGCCATTGGGCATTCCACCTGTTCCGGCCGCATGACCTGCCTTCTTGGATCGAGTCCCAAGACGACTAGGGACGCTACTGGTTCATCTTCTCGAAAAACTCGGCGTTGTTTTTCGTGGCGCGCAGCTTGTCGAGCAGAAACTCCATGGCATCCGCCGGCTGCATTGGCGCAAGGATTTTGCGCAACACCCATACGCGCTGGAGAATGTCCCTTTCGACAAGCAACTCTTCCTTCCGCGTACCACTCGGGCCGATATCAATGGCTGGAAAGATGCGCTTATCGGCAAGTTTTCTGTCAAGCTTGATCTCCATGTTGCCGGTTCCCTTGAATTCCTCGAAAATGACCTCGTCCATTTTCGAGCCGGTCTCGATCAGGGCCGTGGCGATGATGGTCAGCGAGCCTCCCCCCTCGACATTCCTGGCGGCTCCGAAAAACCGCTTCGGCCGGTGCAAGGCATTGGCATCCACGCCGCCGGTCAGGATTTTCCCGCTGGATGGAACGACCGTATTGTAGGCGCGCGCCAGCCGCGTGATCGAATCCAGAAGAATGACGACATCCTTCCCGTATTCGACCATGCGCTTGGCCTTCTCGATAACCATTTCCGCAACCTGAACATGCCGCTGGGCAGGCTCATCAAACGTCGAGGAAACCACCTCGCCCTTGACCGATCGCTTCATGTCGGTGACCTCTTCCGGACGCTCATCGATGAGCAGCACGATCAACTCGACCTCGGGGTGATTGACCTCCAGGGAACGGGCAATCGACTGCATCATGACGGTCTTGCCTGTCCTTGGCGGAGCAACGAGCAGGCCCCGCTGGCCCTTGCCGATGGGGGCCACGATATCAATGACGCGCCCGGTCAAATCCTTGTTCGTCGGGTCATCAATTTCCATGCGAAGACGCTCTTCCGGATACAACGGGGTCAGATTGTCAAACAGAACCTTTGTCCGCGCAGCCTCAGGCACCTCGCCATTGATCTGATCAACTGTGTTCAAGGCGAAATACTTTTCGCCACGACGAGGCGGCCTGATCTCGCCGGAGACAGTATCCCCCTTCCGCAGACCGTAACGACGAATCTGATGGCTGGATACGTAAACATCATCGGGACCGGCCAGGTAATTGGCGTCCGCAGAACGCAAGAAGCCGAACCCATCCGGAAGAATCTCCAGCACGCCTTCACTGTAAATCTTGCCGCCCATTCGGGCATGGGCCCGCAAAATGGCCGAAACCTGTTCCTGCTTGCGCATGCCAGCCGCGTTCTCGATACCATAGCGCTCGGCCATCTCAAGCAGTTGTGTCGGCGACTTGGAGGAAATCTCCTTCAGATTCAGGGTAACCCCAGCCATTTCATCGGAGACAGGCTCCTCCTCGCGCCGGCGACGGTTGCCATTGCGCTTGTTGCGACCGCGAGAGGGAGCAGCCTCCTGTTCCGCTTCCTGCTCTTCAACGCCAGCCTCCCCGGTCTGGGTTCCGGCTGAAGAAGTCTCCTGCGGCTTGACCTTGCCATCGGCAGGCGAGGCCTCGTCCTTGGCCTGCTCATCCTCGGCCTTGGGCTGTGGCTTGAGCGTCTCGTTTTTGCGCGGACGTCCCCTGCGACGCTTGGGCTTTGCCTCGTTCGCCTCGGCCTCAGCGCCTTCCTTGGCCGCAACGACGTCATTTTCTAACAAGGTGGTATCTTCCTGAACCGACATGAATACTCCATGTATTGGACCGTAAACCCCGGTCAACATGCCCGAGGCCAGTCAATCATCAATGGTCTAACGAAATATGGGATGGAATCAATCGAATCCGTATGATTTGATGCAGACCAGCTATTGCTATCCTCCTGACCGGTCCATGTCAACATGAAAACGTCGCATCAGGCATTCATGCAAACGAGCAACCTGGCGCTCCAGCGCATGCAGCGAACCATGATTCTCGATCACAAAATCGGCCAGTCTGCGTCGTTCGTCATCGCTGCACTGGCGGGATACAATGGCCTCAAAAAGATCCGGCGGGGGATGGCCCCTGCGCAGCACGCGCTCACGACGCAGCTTCTCATCCGCCAGCACAGCAATCAGCAGATCCACCCGATCGAGAGCTCCCGATTCGATGATCGCCGAGGCCTCAATGACCGCATAGGGTGCCTGTTGCCGCCTGAGCCATCTCCGCTCTTCGTTCCAAATCAGCGGATGCATCAGCGCATTCAGTCGGTCGAGTTCGGCGGGATCATGAAACACCCTGCGAGCCAATGCACCCCGATTCAGCCTGCCAGCATCAAAGATGTCCTCACCGAACATGCAGCGTAGCTTCTGCCTGACGTCCTCCCGCTCCAGAAGCGCATGACCGACACGGTCCAGATCCAGCACGGGCACCTTCAGGGAGGCAAACATCCGGGCGACTGTGCTCTTGCCGCTGCCGATGCCTCCGGTCAGTCCCACGGTAGAAACCATCATGCCTCCGAATGCAGCAGAGCCGCATACCAGGCAAGCAGATTCTCGCCCGCCAGGAACCAAAGCAGGCCCGCGAAGGCCAAGTAAGGCCCGAAGGGAATCTCGGAACGGAGCTTCCCCCGGGACAGTAACAGCCCCAGACCTCCGAAAACCGTACCGGTCAAAGAGGCAACAAAAACGATGAACGGCAATGCCTGCCAACCCATGAACGCACCGAGCATGGCAAGCAGCTTGAAGTCTCCATGTCCCATGCCTTCCCTGCCTGTCAACCGGAGAAAGGCCATGGCCACCATCCAAAAGAACGCATACCCCGCCGCAACCCCGACGACAGCATCCAGCAAACGACCCTGCCAGGCTGAAAGGAGTATGCCAAGCAGCATGCCCGGATAGGTCAGCACATCCGGCAGCAGCCCCGTCTCGAGGTCGATCCAGGAAAGAACCAGCAGCAAATAAAACAGGACTAGCCCGGAAGCCAGCTCCGGTCCGGGAGGAAGAAGCCAGGCAAGAAAGCCCCAGCCCAGACCCACGCTCAATTCCACAAGCGGATAGCGAAGCGGGATCCGTGCATCACAATAGCGACAACGACCTTTGAGCAGCAGCCACGAAAGCAGAGGAACATTGTCATACCAGCGAATGTCACGACCACAGGATGGACAATGGCTGGCCGGAAACGCGATCGATTCGCGCCGTGGAATCCGATGAATGAGCACATTGGCCAGACTACCGAACATCACCCCGGCAAGGGCCGCCAGTGCCATCCACGGGGTCATTCGCCGTCGCCCTTAAGCCCCAGCTTCTGCATCCGGTAACGCATGGACCGGAAGCTTATGCCCAGGCGTTCGGCCGCCCTGGTCACATGACCATCGCTCTGTCTTAGCGCCTGTTCGATCAGGGACCGCTCCAGGCTCTCAAGAAACGCATCCAGATGCTCATAGCCCTCAAGCAATGACAAATCAAATTCCTGTCGATATCCCTCCGGCGCGCAAACCTCGGCAAGCAGGGTCTCATCCAGACTCTCGCCATCCGACAGCGCAAGCATTCTCTGCAGAAGATTTTCCAGTTCCCGCACATTCCCCCGCAAAGGCTGTCGCTGCAGAAGCCTCAAACAGTCCGGGCTGATGCTTCGGTCATCATAGCCCCATTTCTTCAAGAGCTGACTGACGATAGCGGGAATGTCTTCCGGACGCTGCCGGAGCGGTGGCATATGCACCGGCAGGACATTCAGGCGATAGAACAAATCCTCACGGAAGTTACCCTTTTGCACCTCCCGGTGCAGGTCCCTGTTCGTCGCCGCTATCACGCGCACATCAACCTCGCGTTCCGTTTCTTCGCCGACACGACGGACCCTTCGCTCCTGGAGAACGCGCAAGAGCTTGACCTGCATGCGCAGGGGCATCTCCCCAACCTCGTCAAGGAACAAGGTTCCACCGTTGGCAGCCTCAATCACGCCCATGCGGTCGAACTCTGCACCAGTGAACGCACCTCTCCGGTGACCAAACAGCTCCGATTCGAACAGATCGGCGGGAATGGCCCCGCAATTGATGGGCACAAAGGGCCCCCGGGCACGTTTGGAATAGCGATGAACAATACGGGCCGCAAGCTCCTTGCCCGTACCCGATTCACCGGTGATCAGCACCGTGAATTCCGAGACGGCAGCCCGTCTCAGCCGCTCACGTACCCTCTGAATCAAGGGAGACGTGCCCGCCAGGGACTCCTCCTCTCCACCTTCCCTCTGAAGCTCATCCGCCTTGTCCTTGGAAGCCTCCGAAAGCGCCCGGTCGATGGCCTCGCCCAATTCCTCGGTGGAAACGGGCTTCGTCAAATAATCGAATGCTCCCAGCTTGATCGCGGCCACGGCCGTTTCCGAGCTCGCATAAGCCGTAATCAGCAGCACCTTCGCCTGTGGCTGCAACCTGACGGCCATTCTGACCACATCCAGCCCGGCATCACGGCCTTCCATGCGCAGATCCGTGAGCACCACCTGAAAACCCTGCGCACGCATGGCTCGTTCCGCGCTGTCCGGCCCCTCGCAGCTGACGACGCGATGTCCAAGCAATTCCAGCCCCATCTCGAAGATGGTCCTTGCATTGACGTCATCATCGACCAGAAGAATATCAGCCATTGTGTTCTTCCACCTCTTCAAACGGACCGCTGACCTCGAAACATGTCCCCGTCGCCGTATCCTCGATGCTGACATTCCAATGGTTGACCTTGCATAGCTGACGGACCGTGGCCAGCCCCAGGCCTATGCCATCCGCACGACCACTGACGAAAGGCTCGAAAATGCGCGCTCGGATCTTTTCCGGTATGCCTCCGCCCCGATCACTGACACGCAGACGCCAAAGATTTCCGCATCTGCTCAGGCTGACATCGACAGTTTCTTCCCCCTGCTTCAAGGCATTGCTGAGCAGGTTCTCGAGGACCGAGCGAAAATGCTCGCCATCGACCTTCATGCGATCGATACCACATTCAAGCCGCACCCTCGCACGGCCATCCTCGGGCAATGACTGAAGCACGGATTGCATGAGCGATGGCATGGACTGCCATTCGGGCCTGGGATTCAGAGGCCGGGAGAAATCCAGCATACCGCTAACCATCCGGTTCAGGCGCTTGACCTCGTTCTGCAAGATGCCGTGAATCTCCTTTCGCTTGGCGTCAGCAACCCGGTCCAGCAATTCCAGACCCTGGGAGAGAGCCTGGATGGGATTGCGGATTTCATGCGCAAGCATGGCTGACATCTGGCCAAGCGCGGCCATCTTGGACTGCTCAGCCAACCTGCGCTCCAGTTCTCGAACGGGCGTCACGTCCACAAGCGTGAGCAACCATCGCGCATCCGGATCTTCGCCGGGCAGCCGGGTCGTGGTCAGAAGCACGGATCGCCCGTTGAAATCACACTCTTGCCGAAAGGACTGTCCTTCGGGCGAAAGCAGAAAGCTTCTGAGCTCCCTTCCCCGATCAAAAAGATCGATCCATTCGTCCGTCTCCGGCGCACCATGGCCAACCAGAGAACGCGCAGCCTCGTTCATGTCGGCGACATGCAGACGATTATCCAACACGATGACGCCTTCCTGCATGGCGGCAAGCACCCGTGCATACAGGTCGCTCAGTCTCTGGTGAGCCTTGAGCGCCTGCTGCTCGGACAGGCGCATACGCTCTTGGCGGCGCGCGATCACGGACATGACAAGCCCAACCAGCAGCAATGCACCCAACTGCAGCAACACATGAGTCGACTGCCAAGCGTCCAGCGCCAGCCCTGCCGTGATACCTTGCATCAACACTGCGGCCAGATAGATGGTGGCAGCAAGCAGGCTGATGCCGATTGAGGCCAGCGGACCGGCAAAGCCGCCGCTCGCGATGACGAGCAAGCCCAAAAGAAAAACGAACGGACTCTCCACGCCTCCAGTGGCAAACACCAACATGCCGACCAGAACGATGTCCGGGCCAAAGATCCAGAGAGCCAGATCATGCTCTTTCCATCCCCTGCGCAGCAAGGAGATCTGCAGGCCGAAAGCGAGCACGAACAACCCCATGGCAAGCAACATGACCTGACGAAAAACCGGGGCTGCAACGGGATAAAACTGCGTTCCCGCAATCATGATCACGCCCGCCGCAACCATGAGATGATAAAGGATCAGCCGCATGCCAGCGCTCAGACCACCGAAGCCATCTTGAAAATGGGCAGGTACATCGAAACGACGAGTCCACCAATGACCACGCCGAGAAACACCATGATGAACGGCTCCATCAGGGCTGTCATGTTGTCCACGGCCGTATCGACGTCCTGCTCGTAAAACTCGGCCACCTTCAACAGCATGTCCTCCAGGTTACCGGTCTGCTCACCGATGGCGATCATCTGCGTGACCATGACAGGAAACAATCCGCTTTCGCTCAGGGGGCCGGCCAGCGTCTTGCCCTGGCTGACGGCCTCCTGAGTATTGTGAATGGCCTGTTCTATCAGCACATTGCCCGCCGTGGCTGCCACCGTATCCATGGCCTGAATGATCGGGACACCGGCCGCCATCAGCGTGCCGAATGTTCTACAGAACCTTGCCACGGCCGCCTTGAGCAACACCTCCCCCAGCACCGGAAGACTGAGCAGCAACCTGTCCATCTGGTAACGCCCGCCCGGCGTCTTGTACAACCACCTCAGCACGAGCACCAATAGCACGGGCATGCCGAAAACGATGTACCAATATCGCACAAACCAATCGGAAACGGCCATCGTGATCTTCGTCGGAGCCGGAAGATCGGCGCCAAAATCCGCGAACATTTCACCGAAAACCGGAATGACGAAGATCATCAGGATGGCCGTGACGAGGAACGCAATCACGACGATGGAAACCGGGTAAACGAGCGCCGACTTGATCTTCGATCT
>WFOK01000053.1 GCA_015488115.1 Mariprofundaceae bacterium | reverse complement strand
CCGACTATCGGATTCTCGAGGTTTACCGGGATCCCGTTGTCGGGCAGCTTCAGGTAAGGCTGAAAACCGATGAGGGGCCTTATCTGGAGGTTACATCGGACAAACCCGTTCGATCGGGCTTCTTCAACCTGATCATTCGCCTCACGCATGATCGCCTGACCCAGTTCAAGAAGTTTCCGGTGTTTCTGGAATTGACCAAGGCTCCTCATCCTGCAACGGCTGCCGCCGGAAAGCAGGTGGAACGGAGCAATGCTGTGGCTGCAGCTGCAGCGATGCCCCCCCGGACGGCCAAGGCCGATGCACGGGAGAAGAAGGGGAAGGCTGCATTCGAGCCATACGACGGCTGGGCACGAGCTGCGGTTTACGGCCCCATTGTCAGGGGGGATATGCTGTCCACGATCGCGCAGCGTCTGCGCATCGATGATCGCTACACGCTGGCCCAGGTCGTGGTCGCGCTTTTCGAGAAGAACCGTGACAAGTTTGCCGCTGACAATTTCAATCTGTTGAAGGCCGGCAGCATGCTGAAGGTGCCCACGGCCGCCGAGGTTGAGCGCCATTCACCCAGGGAGGCAAGCCGGATTTTTGATGAACATCTCCGGCGCTGGAAGGAAATGGTCAAGCACTCCCGCATGGCGGCGGAGGAGAAGCGGGCCCAGGAGCAGCGCTACAAGCCGCGCATCCGCATGGGGGCGGCTGTGGTCGAATCGACGCCGACGGCTGGATCGGCCTCTCCGGTTCAGAAGCCGCGTACGGCGGAGCCTCCATCCGGTAGGAAGCCAGCGGAAGCAAAGGCGGCCGAGGCTCCAGCCGCGCCAGCCATGACCGAGGGCCGGGAAGCATCGCCAAGGTTCCAGGCGGCGGCAAGCGAAGAGCCGCATCAGGAGGAGGCGAGACAACTGCCGCCTGCTGAGACGGCGGCATCGGATGCGACACGAGGTTCATTCGATGAGGGAAGCGGGACGGGCCTGCAGCGGGCGCCTGTCATCGACAACCAGGCGCTGAAATCAGTGCAATTGCAGTTGCAACAGTTGCAGATGCAGTTGGCTGCGATGCAGCAACAAAGGGAACGGGATGAGGTGATGCTGCAATGGATTTTGACGGGTATTGCAGCCGTGATCCTTGTCATGCTGCTTGGACTGCTTGTGTTGCTGCGTCGGGAGCGGGCGGGCAGGGCTTTCGGCCAGCTGCCGTCTGCCGGGCCAGAGCCGGTTTCTGCATCCTCCTTCCATGAAGCAGCTGGCGCGCATGAAACGGTTTCGCCCATCCCTGCCGCAGCGCCAACATCGGGGCATGAGGCAGAGGAGAAGGCAGGGTCGCCTTCGGCGGTGCGCCTGCCCGATGCCGATCGGGGAACCGATGCGCAGATGAGCGCCGATCGGCAGATGGATACCGGGGACGACGACAGGGAGCCTGCCAGACAGGAAACGGCCCGGGAAACGGAAGTGGATCACCTGGCGGAAGCCGATGTCTATCTTCGTTACGGCATGGAGAGCGAGGCGCTGAAAATGGTTGAGCAGGCCCTGCAGCTTGATCCGCGACGACTGGAGGCTCATGTCAAGAAGGCGCTGGTCCTGAGCTTCCTCGGTGATGAGCAGGCCGTGCAGGCAAGCATCAGGGAAGGGCTTTCGATGCTGCCGCCGGAAGAGCATGGCCGCTTTCTCGAAGCCTTGCGTGAGCTGGATCTCAAGATTCCCGAGCCATCCGCAGCGGAAGCCCGGGGCGGCCATGTCTCTGACGGCGATGAGAAAGCCCGGGAACGCGATGAGTCCGAAGATGAGCCCGCCGTGGATGCGGGGCGTCCACCAAGCGAGGAGAAGGAGGGCTCTTCCTCCGCCGATGAGGCCGGGACCAACCATGAGGAGCATGAGTCGCTTCCATCCGATAGCGAGACATCCGCGGCGGCTGAACAAGAACTCGACTTTGACCTAACGGGTTTTGATCCCGAGGCGGAAGATGTCCGCCCGGCCGCCCTGACGCCTTCCAGACTTGCTGAACTGGCCGGGGACGAGGCACTGGATTTTGATTTTGCAGCCGCGGATGAGGCTGGATCGGTTGATGCCGGCATGGAAGCATCAGTGGAAGCCGCTGACGCTGATGCCGCGGATGGCAGGGATGATGCAGAGAAGCTGGATCGCCTGCTTCGGCAACTGGATGAGGAAGACGAACGCGGGCGCGACGAAGCGTGATCCTATTCGCATGAGCCTGCGGAGCATGGGCAAGCTTGCCTTGGCCGTTCAGCTCCTCGCTCTCGTCCTGTATCCCCTGGGTATCGGCCCCATGCTTGCGGCCATCGCGCTTTCGGCGCTGCTGATTGCATTGATGGACCGCCATGTGCGCACATTGGTTCGGGCTGCAAGGCTGCTCCGGTGGCTTGTGCTGCCGATCGTCGCCGTTCATGCGCTGGCCACGCCTGGCGAGATTCTCTTGGGTGGCGCGCACCTCCATCTGACCCGGGAAGGCTTGCTGCGTGGTTGCCAGCTTGCGCTGCATCTGATTCAGTTCTTTCTAGCGGGCCTTTGCGTGGGGCGCTTCTGGCCCGCATCACAGTGGCTTCACGTCGTCGCGCGCATGCCGTGCGTGGGGCCGAGGCTTTATCCCCATCTGGTGATGCTGTTTCCGTTGCGGGTCAGCATTCTTCAGTGCATGGACGGGTTGCAGCAGGCCCGCTGCGGCAGAAAGGGCTGGCATATTTGGCCGCATCTGCTTGAGTCCGGCATCAACCGTTCCCTGCTGCTGGGCCGGCGGCATGCGGAAATGCTGTGGTTGCGATGGACAAGCCAGCCGGTCGCATGGCTCGAGGGTCGGGAAACGACGCCATCGCTGCCGGTTGCATGGTGGTGGCTGTTTGTCGTTTCATTCCTTGCTGTTGGATGGTATGCATGAAGCTTCAGAGAATTGCCCTGGTGGTCGAATTTGATGGCCATGCCTTCAGTGGCTGGCAGCGCCAGCAAAACGCGCCTTCAGTGCAACAGACGTTGGAGAATGCCCTGGCCAGCATCGATGGATGCCCGCGGGAGCTGGTGACGGCTGGACGCACGGATGCGGGCGTTCATGCCAAGGCCATGCTGGTTCATGCGGATATCAGCGCTGAGCGCTGGCAGCGCGCCCCACGCGCCTATCTTCATGGCCTCAATGCCCATCTGCCGGCGACGGTCCGTGTCATCGGGGTCAAGGCGGTTGCGGCGGACTTTCACGCCCGTTTCGACTGCCTGGAGCGGGCCTACTGCTACCAGATCTGGAATCGTTCGACCCTTTCGGCGCTTGAGCGCTGGCGCCATTGGTGGATGCCGCGGAAGCTGGACATGGATGCCATGCACGAGGCTTCGCGGCATGCCCTCGGGCGACATGATTTCAGCGCATTGCGTGCGAGCGGTTGTCAGGCCCACAGCCCCGTGCGTGAAATAAGGGACATTCGGATGGAGAGGGATGGGTACTGCATCCGCATTGAGGTGCGGGCGGATGCCTTTTTGTATCGCATGGTGCGCAACCTCGTGGGCAATCTGGTCGAGGTGGGGCTTGGAAAGCGGTCGGTTCAGGATTTCGCCGAGTTGCTGGCCAGCAGGGATCGGACGAGGGGAGCGGCAACAGCCCCGGCGCAAGGCCTGTTCTTCATCGATGCCGTTTATGCGGATTTCAGGGCTTCTGAGCTGATCGGGCAGGCATGAGCGCCTGCTGGATGGCCTGTTCCAGGTTATGGAAATTCACGGGCTTGTTCAGCAGCATGGCGCCCAGTTCTCGCGCTTTCTTCAGTCGTCTGTCTTCCCCGTAGGCCGTGATCATGATGACGGGAAGATGCTTCATGTTGCGCCGGATTTCCTCCAGCAGACCGAGGCCATCCAGTTCGGGCATGCGATAGTCCGTCACCACGAGATCGAAGGAGCGCTTGTCGCTTCTGAGCAGATCGAGCGCCTGCTTGCCATCGGCGGCCGTTGTGACCGCATGACCCATGCGCGATATCAAGGCCTGATG
>WFOK01000052.1 GCA_015488115.1 Mariprofundaceae bacterium | reverse complement strand
TTGGGCCTGCCGCCGGAACTTTCCGTGCGTTTCATCTTCCCCCATGCACCAGCCAGGCCGGTGACCATCAATGGCGGATACATCATGCCCGCATGGTACGACATCCGTCGCAGCGACCTCGGCATTGAGCACGATCATGAAGGCATTGCCGAGTCCACACGGTCCATCGGCTTGCTGATCGAGCAGCAGGAAATGCAGGGCATTGACAGCCAGCGCATCGTGCTCGCCGGCTTCTCCCAAGGGGCGGCCATGGCCCTGCATGTAGGCCTGCTCTGGCCCCGCACGCTGGCCGGCATCATCGGCCTTTCAGGCTATTTGCTCTTGCCAGAAACCCTGGACAAGCGCATCACCCCAGCAGCCAGACGAACGCCTGTCTTTCTGGCTCATGGCATCAATGACCCCGTCGTCCCCTTCGAACTCGGCGAACTCGCCCTCACGCGACTGAAGCGCCTCGGTCTTCAGGTGGCATGGCATGCCTACCCCATGGGCCACGAGGTCTGCACCGATGAAATTAGGGCCATCGGCCGCTGGCTTCAGGAAATCTTGTGCAGGCCGGTGAATTCCTCAGCCTCGACATAGACACAGCCGGGATAGACCGGGCCGACATCCACGATGAACCATTGACCCTCGCGCTGCCCCAGCTCGATGTCGAAGACATCGGCCTGACGGACATATTCGAGCACACGATCAGGAAGCACAACCGGACCCAGCTCATGTCCCTGGCTGTCAAAATGGAAATGGATACCCTGCCCATTCACCCTGGCCACGCGCGCATGCCCCTCGGCGAAACGCGTGAAACGCTTGCCTCGAACCTTGGGGGACATCGCGCTGCCAGAGCGCACATAAAAGTAGAGCACTCGAGCAAGCATGCATGCGCGCGCCGCCTCCTCGACAACCTCATGCAATGCCGCCAGAAAGTCGAGATGACGCTCATTGCTCCAATACCCGTGCTTTTTGAGATAACCGAACCATGCCCCAAGCTCTCTTCCATGCTCCCGGATAACGTCCGAACTGACCGACTCGCGCGGCAGAAACCACCCGATGAAATCGCGGACATGCGCAGGCTCCAGCCTGTCCAGCGGCAAGGCGCCGAGATCATGTTCGGCCTCCGTGTCGCCATCGAGCAGGCGCACCATTTGCTCCTCGAGCTCGGCCTCCCATTCACTCAGGTTGCTCTCATCCCATTCCGGCTCCTGGAACAAGTCCGAACAATGCACCAGATACTGGGCCAGGCTTGAAAACACGGATGACGTATCATGCCCGATCTGTTCCCGCTGTTGCAGATAGTTGTCGATCGCTTGCTGCAATCGGATTGCCATGTTCATCCCACCTCTCCGGGTCGCCGCACCGTGCCATGCTTGCCGCCGGCCGCCCATGGGGTTATGTTGCGGCGCACGCATATTTCAGGCAAACTATACAAAATCTGGAGAAGATTGTATGCAAATCAATGCAACAAGCATTCGTGTGGGCAACATCCTCGAAGTGGACGGTCAACTCTGGCGGGTTCTGAAAAGCCAGCATGTAACGCCGGGCAAGGGCGTGGCGTGCATGCAGATCGAGATGCGCAATCTTGAAACCGGCGCCAAGACCAACAAGCGCTTCAACTCGACCGAGCGTGTCGAGCGGGTGACGCTTTCGCAGCGCGAGATGCAGTTTCTCTACGAGGACAACGGCCAGTATCACTTCATGGACATGGACACCTACGATCAGGTGACACTGGACCGCAGCCTGGTCGAGCATGCCCTGCCCTATCTGTTGCCGGAGATGGTCGTCACGATTGAATTTCATGAGGAACGACCTCTGAACGTTCAGCTTCCACAGACTGTCGTACTCGAAGTCGTCGAATGCGATGCTGCCATCAAGGGGCAGACGGCGACCGGTTCATACAAGCCCGGCCGCCTGGAAACCGGGGCCCCCATCATGGTCCCGCCCTACCTCGAGCCGGGCACAAAGGTCAAGGTGAATACCGAAACCGGGGAATACGTCGAACGGGCCTAGCCTACCGGCTGGGCTCAGCCCCCTGCATGCCAGCAATCCTCATCATCGGCCATGGCCAGATTGGCATTGATGCGCGCCATCAGGGTGCATGCCTTGCTGATCTCGGCTTCCGACAGTCCGGCCAAGGCCGTTCCACTCAATGCCTCCAGTGCAGGCCAGATGCTGATGAAGGCCTGTTTTCCCTTCTCCGTGATGCGTGCCCGAATGATGCGCCTGTCGCGGACATCCCGGTCTCGCATCACAAGCCCGTGTTCAACAAGCCTGTTCATCAATCGGGTCACGGAAGCCCTGTCCTTGCCCAGCATCCTGGCCAAATGGGATTGCGGAAGGCCGTTGCAGTGACGAATGAGCAGGAGCATGTCGGTTTCTTCAGGCGTAAGCGGATATCCAGCTTCTTGGCAGATACGGCTCACGCGACATCGCACGCGACTGACCAGGCAATGGATGAGCGGCATCAGCCTACCCAACCCCCTCTCATCGCCCGCAACACGCTCCATGCTCATGCTGCAAGCCTAGATGCATTGCTTGACAATAACAATTATTTGACATGGTCAATTTTCTGCTCAGCCTTGCTCGCGTAAGCTAATGGCTATTTTGGCTCGTGAAAGGAAGGGCATGAATCGTCGGAAAACGGTCTGGATAATGTTGCTGGCGTGTTGCTCGCTTGGTTTCCCACGGGCCCAGGCCACCGAATCACTCTCTCTGCGCGAAGTGATCCATGAGGCCATCCATAACAGACCCGAACTTGAGATCAGCGGCATCGAAACGGCCCTGGCCGAAAACGCGACCCGATCCCTAGACGGCCTGCTCGATCCGAAGTTTCAGGCGCGGGCAGGCCTCAGCGAAGAGCAGACGCCCGTGGCCAGCAGCTTCCAGCCGACCAGACAGCACATGGCCCAGTTGTCGGCCTCCATCCAGAAACCGTTGTCAAGCGGTGACATCCTGGGGCTGGACGCGCAGTACAGCCGTCTGCAACAAAACTTCAACTCTCCGTTCGCCGCCCAACTTGCCGCCATCAACCCCGCCTATCGTAGCCAGCTCAACCTGAGCCTCCGTCATCCGCTGGCCAAGGGTAGCCATTTCCCCGCCTATGCCATGGGCAAACAGGCCGCCATCGAGCAGGAGACGGCCGCCCGCCTGCAATGGAAAGTCACGGCTTACCAATTGATGCTGGGCGCCATCAACCGCTTCTTCGCGCTGGTAAAAGACGAGATCAACCTTCGCTACGCCTCGCAGGCCGTCGATCGCGCCGAGCGCCTGCTCCAATATCAGAAGCGACGCGCATCCCTGGGCTTGGTCGAGCAGACGGCACGCCTCCAGGCCGAGGCGCTGCTCTCCGGGCGCAAAACGCAATTGCAGCAGGCGAGATTGCAACACGATATCGATCGCACCGAGCTCAATCGCTACATGCTCCGCTCCGCACAGGCGGCAGTGCGGGCAAGCCTGCCACCCGCGCCCGAAATCCGGACACTCGACCCCGGGAAGGCGCTGCAGACGGCCATGAGGCAGCGTCCCGACTTTGCGGCTCTTGAGGCCCGCATTCGTGCACAGGAGGCCCAGACGCTCATTGCCCGGGACCAAGACCGGATGCAACTGGACCTCGTTGCCGAACTGGGTACGCGATCACTGGCTGCCTCGGCAGGCAAGGCGGCGGCTTCAACGCTGAGCATCAACGACAGGTATGCCGCCCTGTCCGTGGAATGGTCCGACACCCTGCATCGCCACCAGGAAAAATCGGCCATCCGTGAGGCCGAACTGACGCGCCAAAAGCTTCTGGCTCAGAAAAAACAACTGGCCGAATCCGTGCATGATGACCTCGCGCGCCTGCAAAGCACGATCGAATCTCTCAGGCAGGTACTCCAGCTTGCGCGCCGACAGCTTGACATGGAGCGCCGCAAGTTCGCGGCCGAACTGCAGCTCTACCGCGAGGGGCGCTCGGACACGCACAAGTTGATCCAGGCTGAGCAAGACCTGTTCCTGGCCGAACAGCAATGGGAGATTCAGAAGCTCAACCTTGAGCTAGCCAGCTGGCAGTGGCAATGGACCTCGGGCGCGCTGGTCTCCTGGCTGCCTGAACCCGAAGGGCATCCGGATCTGCGGCCATGATGACATCCATCATCGCCTTTTTCGTGCGCCGTGGCGTGCTGGTCAACCTCATCTCGCTGATGCTGCTGGCCGGGGGTATTTATGCCGCTTCCAACATTCAACGGGAAGCCTTCCCCAGCGTGAATTTCGATGTCATCGTCATCAATGCCGTCTATCCCGGGGCAGCCCCCAAGGAGGTCGAGCGCCTGCTCGTGACCCCCATCGAGCGGGAGCTCAAGGGCATCGACGGCATCAATGTCATTCGCTCCACGGCTTTTCTTGGCACCATGCAAATCAGCATCGAGGTGGACCCGGGCTTCGAGGACCGCTCCCGACTGGTCTCCGACATCCAGCAGGCCATCAACCGCGCCGACCTGCCGGATGACCTCCCGGCGGAACCTGTGATCACCGAGGTCAAGTCGGAACAGGCTCCAGTGCTGACCTTTTCCGTGTTCGGCCCCTTCACGCCCCTGCAGCTCAAACATCTGTCCGACCGGATCGAGGATGATGTGCTGAACATCGATGGCGTGGCCCGCGTGCTCGTGCAGGGGGATCGCAAGGAAGAAATCCGAATCGTACCCGACCCTGAGGCCATGCAAAGGCATCGCATCTCCATCGAGGACATTGTCCGTCTCGTCAGGGGCTGGAATATCGATGCTCCTGGCGGTCGCCTGAAAAGCCCGAAAGGGCAGAGCATCCTGCGCATCACCGGGGAATTCCGCTCGGCCGAGGATGCAGCCAATCTGGTGTTACGGGCCAATGACGAGGGGCATGTGCTACGCCTGGGTGACGTTGCCGATGTCACGGCAACCCTGGAACGACCAAATCGCTATGTGGCCGCTCAGGGGGCTCCGGCCGTGAACATGATCGTGCTCAAGAAAGGGGACAAGGACATCATCGATCTCGTCGATGCCGTGCGCAGCTATCTGAAAACCGTGCCCGAACGATATGGCAAGGATGTTCAGGTCCGCATCTACAATGACTTTTCGACCATCACGCGCCTGCGCCTTGGCGTGCTGACCAGCAATGGCGCCATTGGCTTGGTGCTGGTGCTGCTCACCTTGCTGATCTTCCTCAGGCCGGCCGTGGCCTTCACAACGGCATGGGGTTTGCCGATCATCTTCTTCTCCGGCCTGCTCGTACTGTACATGTCCGGCGTCACGCTGAACCTGCTGACCATGTTCGGCTTCATCATGGTCCTGGGCCTGATGGTCGACGATGCCATCATCATCGGAGAAAACGCAACCTGGCACATGGAGCAGGGCCTATCGCCGGAACAGGCAGCCATTCGCGGCACGGTCGAGCTGACCGGACCGGTCACGGCCACGGTCATGACCACGATCGTCGCCTTCCTTCCGCTGATGCACATGAGCGGCATCATCGGCAAGTTCGTCTATTCCATCCCCGTCGTTGTCGTAACCCTGCTGCTGTTCTCCTGGCTGGAGGCACTGTTCATCCTTCCCAATCACATCCGTGACTTGGCCAACCCTCGCAAGCACCCGAAGGAGCGGCGACTTTTCGTCTGGCTGACCCGTGCCTACGGAGCAACGCTGCGCCTGGCTCTGAAATGGCGTTACCTGACCCTGTTGCTGACGGCCCTTGCCCTTGTCGCCGTGCTGATGCTCGCCTCAAGCATGAAGTTCCAGCTTTTCCCTCCAGGCGCGGAATCCACATTCTACCTTCGCGTGACCATGCCCCCGGGCACGACGCTTGAACAAACGCATGAAACGCTGCTGGCCATTGATCGCGAAGTGCGCAAGCGCATCGATCCCGAGATCCTCGAGACGACAACGATGATCGCGGGGGAAAACAGCGCCGATCAGCGCGAGGCGCTCAAGCAGCTAGGAGACCGCTTCGGCTTCGTTCGCGTGATCCTGATCCCGTTCACCAAGCGAACACAATCGGCCTATGCCGTGTTGGAACGCATTCAGCAAGAGATCCCCCCCCTGTTCCCGGACATCGACATCAGCTTCGCCATGCAGAAACCCGGCCCGCCCGTCGGACGTGCGCTGCAGGTGGAACTGACCGGCAGCGACGAACGCGCCCTGGAACGAACAGCCAAGCGACTTGTGAACTTCCTGAACGGCATTGAGGGGGCCTATGCCATCGAGTCCGATCTCGAGCCAGGCCCGCCCGAGATGCACATCACGCTAGACCGCGCGCTGGCCACCTGGGCTGGCGTCGATCTGGCCACCGCAGCCTCGCACATCAAGGCAGCGTTCGATGGCTTGCGCATCTCGACGCTCAAGCGCGGAAAGGAGGAGATCGATGTGACCATCCGCTTCCCCGAGGAAAGCCAGCAAAGCCTCGACATGCTGCTTGCGCTGCGCATCCCGAATCAGCGTGGCGGGCTGATTCCCCTCGGGAGCATCGTGCGGATCGAACAGGCCCAAGGCTTGAACAGCATCCGCCACAAGGATGGCAATCGGATCATCAATGTTTCGGCCGAAGTGGATCCAAAGCGGCTCACTTCCAAGGAGCTGAACAGCAGAGTGGCCGAACATGCCGGCGAATGGCTGGCCGGAGACCGGGACAAGGTTCGCTACCATCTTGGCGGAGAGGAAGAGCGCAGCCAGGAATCGGTGCGCGGCCTGGTCATCAGCTTCCTGTTCGCACTGCTCGGCATCTTTGTCATCTTGGCCATCCAGTTCAACAGCGTGAGCTATCCCGTGCTGGTCATGATGGCCATCCCGTTCGGTCTCATCGGCATTGTCGTGGGCTTTTTCCTGCACGGAGAACCGCTGTCGTTCATGGCCATGATGGGATTTGTCGCCCTGACTGGCGTCGTGGTCAACTCCTCGCTGGTCATGGCCGTGTTTATCCAACGCAAACTTGCCGAAGGCATGCCATGGCGCGAAGCCATCATCGAATCGGGCAAGCGCCGATTGCGCGCCGTATTGCTGACCGCGATCACGACCGTCGTCGGCCTGTTGCCCACGGCTTATGGATGGGGCGGCCTCGACCCATTTGTCGCACCGATGGCTCTGGCCCTCTCCTGGGGACTGATGTTCTCGACGCTGATCACGCTGTATTCCGTGCCGGCTGCATTGGGAATCGCGCTTGATATGAAGCATGCACTCGCCCTGCTTGTGCGTCGGTTTGCGATGCAGAAGCACGAGTAAACGTTTTTTAACATCGGTTTCATCTTCCCATCACGGCCGGAATCTATGGTTCCACCTGTCTGGTATCTCCCTCCCTCCCCTCCCTCCCCTGATGCCAGACACCGTTTGCAAAGGGTCCCCCCGTGGGGCCCTTTTCGGTTTCCGGGCAAGCGGATTTGGCATCTGCCGCTGGCCGTGGCAGTCTGATTCGCCGTAATGCGCTTCTCCATCGCCGACCATCTGGCTCCCGCAACGCTGGCCGCTTCCCTGCTGGCCTATGCCTTTCCTCCGGCCTTTCTGGTCTTCGACTCGATCTTCATGTGGTTCTTCACGGCCACGATGTTCGCGCTCGGACTTGTGCTTGATCCCGGCGAAGCGCGGGAGGCGTTTGAACGCCCCTCCTGCATAGCCATCGGAGTGATCACCCAGTTCACGGTCATGCCATTGCTTGGATTCGGTGCGGCCTTGATCGCGCTGGCATTGGGAGCGAGCCCCATGCTGGCGCTGGGCTTCATCATTGTGGGCTGCGCCCCGGGAGCCATGGCCAGCAATGTCATCACTTACCTTGCCGGCGGCGCCGTGGCCTACTCGATCGCAATGACCATGACAGCCACGATGCTTTCGCCGCTCATCACTCCCTGGTTGGTCAGTAAGCTTGGCGATGCGCTCATGGATATCCCGTTCTGGCCCATGATGCAGTCAATCCTGTTGACCGTGGCCTTGCCGCTGAGTTTTGGCATGCTGCTACGTCGGCTCTTCCCTCAGTGGCAACCATGCTTCAAACGACTGGCCCCGGAAGTCGCAGCCATCTCGATTATCGTCATATGCAGTTATGCCGTAGCCGCCAACCAGGAGCGCCTGAGCGAACTTCCCTTGTATGTCGGCGTGCTGGTTGTGAGCGCCAACGCCATGGGATACCTGACCGGCTGGCTTATCGGCCACATCAGCGGCTTTGATGCCCGCTACAGGGTCACGCTCGCCATTGAAATCGGCATGCAGAATGCTGGACTCGGCGTGGCCCTCGCCCTCAGGCATTTCGACGCCGAGGCCGCGCTGCCCGGCGCCGTATTCGCCGTCTGGTGCATCCTGACCGCGGCCGCACTGACCCGCCTTAAAACGCGAAAGGCCGGAATCATTCCGGCCTTCTGATTCATCATGACTGGTCGGGGTGAGAAGATTCGAACTTCCGGCCTCTGCCTCCCGAAGACAGCGCTCTAACCAGGCTGAGCTACACCCCGCTCTGAGGAAGCCGCATGCTAGTCCCTGCGCGGCGCCAGTTCAAACAGGAAATCTTAGATGGCAACAACCAGAATAATGAACAATGTATAAAGCAGGGCATGCACAAGCAAGCCGGAGGGCCTCAATCTTTGCGTCGCCATCAGCGCCCAGAGCAGCACTGCGCCAGCCATGGCCAGCACGATGGACGCCAGCGCATGGGCATCCTCGATATGCCAAGGCATGAGCAACATGCCGATGGCCGGAATCATCGTGCCCTGAAACACCATGGCCCCGGTGATGTTCCCAAAGGCCAGCGTATCCCTGCGACGACGGATCCAGAGAATTGAATTGACCTTCTCCGGCAACTCCGTGGCCACCGGAACAATCAGCAGAGACACGACCAGCGCACCGACACCAATGGCCGCACTCAGTTCTTCGGCTCCGTGGACGAACATCTTGGCCCCGACGATGAGCAGCGCAAGCCCGATAACAAGCTGCAGCAGCATGATGGCCGGCCCATGACCGAGCAGACGTCCGAAATACAGCGCATGGTCGGCTTCCGTACCATGTCCTTCGGCCACCAGATCGCTGCTGGCGCGAATTGTGGCCATGAGGTAAAGAAAATAGATGATCACAAGCATGGCCGCGATGATCACACGCGCCGCATGCCATGCAGGAGGCAGGAAGGCCGCGCAGGCCGCCAACCCGAAGCCGAGCAGGAAGCACTGGATGTCGCGCTGCAGACCGGTCCGCTCGGGTGTGAGCCGAACGTTCCAGCCGTGCTTCTGTGCAGCAAAAATGCCCATGAGCCCGAGACTGAGGGTGCCCAGCATGAACGGTGCCCCCAGAATCGCCCCCAAGCCCACGTCGTGATTGATCTCCACGGATGCGCCCCCGGCGACAATGGCGATGATCGGCACGATGGTTTCCGGCATGGCCGTGCCCACGGCCGCGAAAATCGAACCGGTCACGCCTTCGGACACGCCCATGCGTTCGCCAAGACATTCCAGGGCATTGGTGAACACCTGGGCGGCAATGAAAACAACAGCCAGGGCCGTCAGCAGCATCAGGACCGGCTCGAACATCTCAGCGCTCCGTCAGATTGAAATGCTGTGCAACAACGGTCGCGAACCGGCCGTTGCGTCAGCAACTGTCCGCAGGCCGCGGAAATGTCCCTCCCCCTTGAATCCCTGACCACGGCCACGATGCCGGCCTCGACCAGGATGGCGCGAAAGGCGGACACCCTTTCCTCATCCGGCCGCCTGAATGCTGATCCCGCATGCTCGTTGAATGGCAACAGATTCACAGTGCAATCCAGGGATCCGACCATGTCCCTGAGACGATAGGCATCATCCAGGCTGTCATTGATGCCAGCCAGCATCACATATTCAACAAGCACCCGCTTGCCGCCACGCGCGGACACATAATCGCTCAGCGCATCCAGCAGCATTGAAATCGGATACTTGCGGTTGATGGGCATGATGCGGCTTCGAACTTCATCCGTCGTCGCATTCAGCGATACGGCCAGGTTGCAGGGCAGCCGGTCCTGCTGCAGGCGCCGGATGGCCGGCACCAGGCCGGCCGTTGACAGGGTCACGCGGTTTGGCGAAAACGCAAGCCCCTTCGCATCGGTCGCAATCCGAAGAAAGCGGGCAACCTGCTCATAATTGTGCAATGGCTCGCCCATACCCATGAGCACAAGATTGCGCGGTCTCTGACCGCGCGCGCGCCAGGCGACAAAAACCTGCATGATCATTTCCTCAGCCTGAAGATGACGCACCAGACCTGCCGTTGCGGTCAGGCAGAACGTGCAGCCCATGGCGCAGCCGACCTGGGTCGAGATGCACTGCGTCAACCGCCCGGCGGCGGGAATCAGCACCGTCTCGACCTCGCTGCCATCCCGCATCGCCAGCAGCATCTTCTCCGTTCCATCCGCCGAGCGTTGGCTGGCCCGCACCTGAGGCAGCGAAAAATCCATCCGTCGCGCTAGGTGCTGCCGCAATGCCGAAGGCAAATCGCCCATGGCCGCCACATCGGTCAGACCGCGACGGAAGACTGCCGCGCGCAGCCGGTCGGCATGCACCTTCTTGACCCCGGCCTCATCGCACAACCGTTCGAGGTCAGACAGGGCGCAGCCATAGATGGATTGGACAGGCAGCATCGGATTCAGCATGGCGCAAAAAGGGCCTGTGCGCCCGCAGCAGGCGGCACAGGCCCCGTGTGACCCAATGGATTACAGACCGTACTTGGCCTTGTTCGCAGCCACCTGCTCGGGCGTCGGCGGCTCTTTTTCCTGGACCTCGGCCAGCTCAAACAGATCCCTGTGGCTGTCCACCATCGCATTCAGCTCGATGTCAGCCTCGAACACCTCGGGCACATCCTCTTCGGGATAGATGGCCTCCCACGGGCATTCGGGCTCGCAGACCGCACAGTCGATGCATTCCTCCGGAGAAATGAAAAGCATGTTGGGCGTCTGCTCGGTGACCTCCTTGGGCTGATAGAAGCAGTCCACGGGGCAGACGGCCACGCAAGCCGTATCCACGCAATCCTCACACAGATGGGTTACCACAAAAGCCATAATGTCCTCTCTTCACTGATGCACACGCGTTATGCGGCGAAGCATACGGGGCTGGCATGCCCCGTACAAGCGCCAGCGACGGAGCGCCTACTCGATATCCCTGTCCGGAATGATGAGCATTTCCACGCGGCGATTGAGTTGGCGTCCGGCCTCGGTCGCATTGCTCGCCCGGGGCTCGCTCTCACCAGCACCAAAGGTGCGGATGCGCCGAGCCTCAACCCCTTGTGAAACCAGATACCGCTTGACGGCATTGGCACGTCGCTTCGACAGGCGCTTGTTGTACGCCTCGGAACCGATGGAATCCGTATGCCCGGTGATTTCAATGGTCGTACGCGGATAGCGCTGCAAGATGGCAGCCACCTTGTCCAGCGTCGGACGAAATGCCGGCTTGATGGCGGCCGAATCGAAATCGAAGGAAACCTCGCTGCTCATCGTGATCTTCAGATTCTCGTTGCGCAGGCGTTCGATCTCGATCTGATGAGCCTCGCGCTCGGCTGCAAGCTGCTGACGAAACTCCGCTTCCTGCCGGTCCATGTAGCGGCCGACGCCAGCACCAATCAGACCGCCGGCAGCAGCTCCAAGAAGCGCGCCCCTTAGAGCGCCACCCGAACGATCGCCCTGATGGCCAATCACGGCGCCAGCAACAGCCCCGAGCACGGCGCCGGTTGCGGCGGCCTCTTTCGTGTGCCGATTCGGATCATCCGGACTGGTCGCACACCCCGAAAACCCCATCAGCGACAGGGCCATGACTGTTGTCAGGATCACGCTGCGTTTCATGACGGCCTCCATTCGCAATGGCTTACAAAACAACCAATAGCGCATCGGACCATGAATGTCCAGAAAAATCAGCGGGGCACGCCGATGAACAGCCATGGCATGCGTGCCCGCTGCTCCTTTTCAAAGGCCCGGATCTCGTCGGCATGCTCCAGGGTCAGCGCAATATCATCGAGGCCATGGATCAGACAGTGCTTGCGGAACGCATCAATCTCGAAATGAAAGGTCTCACCCGAGGGCGTGATGACCAGTTGCTCCGGAAGATCGATACGCAACCGGTATCCCGGTGTGGCCTCGCACTCCTCCATGAGCTGGCGCACGACGGTGGCATCGAGCACAACGGGAAGAATGCCGTTCTTGAAGCAATTGTTGTAGAAGATATCGGCAAACGAGGGCGCGATGATACAGCGGAAGCCATAGTCAAGCAGCGCCCAGGGTGCATGCTCGCGCGACGATCCACAACCAAAGTTCTCGCCTGCTAGCAGGATGGATGCACCCTTGTAGCGCTCCTGGTTCAGCACGAAATCGCCGCGAAGGGGGCGCTTGCTGCAGTCCATGCCGGGTTCGCCGCGATCCGCATATCGCCATTCGTCAAAAAGATAAGGACCATAACCCGTGCGCTTGATCGACTTGAGAAACTGTTTGGGAATGATGGCGTCCGTATCGACATTGGCCCTATCCAATGGGACAACGAGACCATCCAGCGTCGTAAATGCTTCCATCACCCTTCTCCCTGCCAATCCCGGATATCAACAAAGTGTCCGGCAATTGCCGCCGCCGCGGCCATGGCCGGACTCACCAGATGCGTGCGGCCGCCCATGCCCTGCCGACCCTCGAAGTTCCTGTTCGAGGTCGAGGCGCAGCGCTCTCCCGGCTCGAGACGATCGGCATTCATGGCCAGGCACATCGAGCAACCCGGGTCCCGCCACTCAAACCCTGCCTCGATAAAGATGCGGTCCAGGCCTTCCTGTTCGGCCTGATGCTTGACAAGCCCGGAGCCTGGCACGACCAGCGCTTGCCGCACAGAGGAAGCAACGCGGCGCCCCTGAACCACGGCAGCAGCACTTCGCAGGTCTTCGATTCGCGCATTGGTACAGGAACCAATGAAGACCTTGTCGATGGCGATCTCCGTCATCGGCGTGCCCTCCTTCAGTCCCATGTAGTCCAGAGCACGTCTCCAACTGTCAGCCTGCACCGCATCCTTGGCATCGCTCACATGCGGAATGCACCCACTGATCGGAGCCACCATCTCCGGACTCGTGCCCCAGGTAACCTGAGGTTCGATTTCTTCGCTGTAGAACACCCACTCACGATCAAAGACGGCCGCATCATCCGAGTGCAATGCCCGCCAGGCCTTGACGGCCTGCTCCCACATCTCGTCTTTCGGCGCGAACGGTCTGCCGCGAACATACTCTATCGTGGTCTCGTCAACGGACACCATGCCGCAGCGCGCGCCCGCCTCAATGGCCATGTTGCACAGGCTCATCCGCCCTTCCATGCTCAAGGCATGCACGGTATCCCCGTCGAACTCGATGGCATGACCGGTCCCCCCCGCCGTTCCAATGCGACCGATGATGAACAGCGCAATATCCTTGCCGGTCACCCCCTTGGGCAAGGGGCCTTGCACGCGAATGCGCATGCATTTGGGTTTCTTCATGATCAGGCACTGCGTGGCCAACACGTGCTCGACCTCGGATGTGCCGATACCCATGGCAATGGCCCCCAGCGCGCCATGCGTCGAGGTATGGGAATCGCCACAGACCACGGTCATGCCGGGCAAGGTCAGCCCCTGTTCGGGTCCGACCACATGCACAATGCCCTGTCGCGGATCATTCATGCCGAACTCGGCAATGCCGAATTCACGGCAGTTCATGTCCAGCGCCTCGACCTGCACGCGCGAAACTGGGTCGGCAATGCCCTTTTCCCTCTCGATCGTCGGCACATTATGGTCGGGGGTTGCGATGGCCGCCGATGGCCGCCAGGGCTTGCGCCCTGCCAGACGCAGCCCCTCGAAGGCCTGCGGACTGGTCACCTCATGAACAAGATGCCGATCGATGTACAGCAACACGCTTCCATCCTCGTTCTCCCGAACAACATGTTGCAGCCAGACCTTGTCGAACAATGTCAACGCCATGCGATTCACCCCGTGGCAGAAATGCGATGCAGGCAAGTGTGCACCGGAAGCGCGCGAGTATAGCGCATTTCGACAACCATCAAACCGGTCGCGTTCGGTGCTTCCGCTGTCAGCCATCAGACGCTAGGCTCCCGACATCATTGCATGGGGGGATCGATGTCGATCAAGTCTGACAAATGGATTCGTCGCATGGCGCTTGAACACGGCATGATCGAGCCCTTCGTTGACGGTCAGGTCAAGAAGGCCGAGAACGGCATGGGCATGGTGTCCTACGGGCTGTCTTCCTACGGCTACGACGTCCGCTGCGCCGACGAATTCAAGATTTTCACGAACATCAATTCTGCCATCGTCGACCCCAAGAACTTCTGTCCTTCCTCCTTTGTCGACTTCAAGGGCGACGTCTGCATCATTCCCCCCAATTCCTTCGCGTTGGCGCGCACCATCGAGTACATGCGTATTCCCCGCAACGTGCTCACCGTATGCTTGGGCAAGTCGACCTACGCCCGCTGCGGCATCATCGTCAATGTCACGCCACTGGAGCCTGAATGGGAAGGTCACGTAACCCTCGAATTCTCGAACACGACCCCGCTGCCAGCAAAGATCTATGCCGGCGAAGGCGTGGCCCAGTTTCTGTTTTTCGAATCCGACGAGGTATGCGAGGTCTCCTACCGGGACAAGAATGGCAAGTACCAGGGACAAACCGGCGTCACCGTACCAAGGCTCTAAACGATGCGTGTTTCCGAAATTCTGCAACAGCGCCGCGGACCGCTTGTCTCCTGCGAGTTCTTCCCACCGAAAACGGACCGGGGAGAGGAAAAGCTCTGGCAGTGCCTGAAGGATCTGGAATCCATCCAGCCCGATTTCGTCTCTGTCACCTATGGAGCCGGCGGCACGACCCAAGACAGAACCAAACGCATCGTCAAACGCATTCATGAAGAAACCGGACTGATTCCAGTGGCCCATCTAACCTGCGTGGGTGCGACCGCGGAGGATATCCGGGCGCTGCTTGCCGAGTATCAGCATGCGGGCATCGAGAACATCCTGGCCCTGCGCGGCGACCCACCCGAAGGCATGGATCGCTTCGAGGCCACTGCGGGCGGCTTCGCGCACGCCACCGATCTGATCCGTTTCATTCGCTCAATCAACCATTTCTCGATTGGTTGCGCCACCTATCCCGAGGGGCACCCCGAATCCCCGGGCGGCGTGAAGGACGATATCCGCTACCTGAAGCTCAAGCAGGACGAGGGGGCGGAATACGCCATCACGCAATACTTCTTCGACAACGCTGATTATTTCCGCTTTATTGAGGCAGCTCAAAGAAGCGGCATCACAATACCCATCATTCCAGGCATCATGCCCATCACGAATTACGACCAGATTGAGCGCTTCTCACGCATGTGCGGAGCACACATCCCTGCATGGCTGCACGAACGCATGAATCCGATCCGGAACGACCTGGAGCAGGTTTTTGCCACCGGCATTGAACTGGCCTCGCGACAGTGCGAGGAACTCATCGAGCGCGGCGCCCCGGGCCTACATTTCTATACACTGAACAAATCCGAGGCGACCACCGCCATCGTTCACACCTTGGGGCTGTGCCGGACCAGACAACCCGCTTGAACATCCGGGCGAGCACACCTAAAAACATCAGAAATTTATAAAACTCTGATATGGAGGGCTCATGTCTGTCGCCTCGATCAAACCTGAAGCCTTTGAACGCGAAGTCATCACCCGCTCTTGGGAACAACCCGTGCTCGTTGATTTCTGGGCCCCCTGGTGCGGGCCGTGCCGCATGCTCGCGCCTGTCCTGGATGCCTTGGCCGAAGCATTCGCGAAACAGCTGAGCATCGTCAAAATCAACGTCGACGAAGCAGCCGAGCTGGCCCATCGCTTTGAAATTCGCGGCGTGCCGAACCTCAAGCTGTTCGTCGACGGAAGACCCGTCGACGAACGCTCCGGAGCCTTGCCCCGGGAGCAGCTCAGGCAATGGCTGACCCCTTGGCTGACCGGCCCGGCCGACCAGGCCATTGCGCAGTTGCGCAAGCAGGTCGAACAGGGAGAACGTGAAATGGAAGATGCCCTGACCGAGGCCGAGGCCGTGCTCCAGCGCCATCCGGATGCCATTCTCGCCAGAAAACGCTTGGTGGATTGGCTGCTGGCGTGCGGCGCATGCGCCCGCGCCCGAGAGCATCTGCCTCGCCTGCCCCGAACACTGCGCGAGGATGAGGATTTGCGACGCAGGCTTCACCTTTGCGAACTGCGTGGCGCTGCCGAAGACTTGGCATCCCTTGAGGAACGCATCCGCGAGCATCCGGAAGACCTTGAGGCCCGGCTGCGCCTGGCAGATGCGCTGGCCGCGGCCGAACGCTTCGAGGAAGCCCTCGCGGCCTACCTTGGCGTGTTGGAAGCGGACCGCCATTTCATGGAGGGTGCTGCGCGCAAAGGCATGCTGCGGGTGTTCGAACTGCTTGGGAACCGCGGCGATCTCGTTGACAGCTATCGCAAGAAGCTTGCCCAGGTGCTGTTCAGTTGATGCGCCGCCACCCTTCAGCGAGGCTGGCCCGAGAGTCCGCCTGTCTGTCGGGCTCTCGGGCTGAAGCTACCGCTCAATCCTCATCCATATGGTGATGATGGCGGGGGCTGTGATGACAATGACCGTCATGGGCGATCTCGTGCTTGCCACAGGGCGGTTGAGCCACCGGAGAACGCGACATCATGCACCCGCCAAGCCATGCCATCATGGCCACAACAAGCATCCATTGCCTCATGCTATTCCCCCCCTCGGGTCAATTCCCGCAACCTGCCCCGGCTGAATCGCGCATACAAGCATGGCAACACAAACAAGGTCAGCATCGTCGAAGAAAACAATCCGCCTACGACAACCGTCGCAAGCGGCCGCTGGATTTCCGAGCCGATGCCGCTTGAAAGCAGCAGGGGAGTCAAGCCTAGAGCCGCGATCGTCGCGGTCATCAATACCGGACGCAGCCTGCTCTCGGCGCCGCGGCGAATCGCCAGGGGCACATCACGCAGGCTCGTGCAATGGCGATTGATGGCATCCACCAGCACGACACCATTCAACACCGCCACGCCAAACAAGGCGATAAAGCCGATGCTCGATGGAACCGAAAGATACTGGCCCGAAACCCAGAGCCCGCCGATACCGCCGATCAACGCCAGGGGCACGTTGAGCATGATCAGCAAGGCCTGGCCCACGGAATGAAATGCAAAATAAAGCAGCAAAAAGATCATGATCAAGGATACCGGCACCACGATCATCAACCGCTGCTGGGCCCGCTGCTGATTCTCGAACTGCCCGCCATACACGACCGCATAGCCCGGCGGCAGCGAAAGTTCGTCGTGAATGCGGCGATCCAGTTCGGCGACGAAACCGCCCATATCCCGGCCATCGACATTGCACTGGATCACGACTCTCCGCTGCACATCATCGCGCTTGATCATCGGCGGCGCCTGCTCGACTGCAATGGTCGCCAAGTCACGCAACCTCACCCAGGCACCGTCCGGCGCCTGCAGCATCAGCCCGCCGATGGCCTCGACCGAATCCCGGGCCTGACGCTGAAAACGCACATTGATGTCGTAACGCTCATTGCCCTGAATGACCTGGCCGGCCTGCACGCCCCCGATGCCATCCGCAATCAACTGCATCACGCTATCAATTGAAATGCCATAACGATCCAGCACGGACCGGTCAGGTCGAATCACCAGCTGCGCCTCGCCGGCGATCTGTTCCATCTCAACATCACTGGCACCATCCACCTGCCGCACCAGGGATTCGATTTGCCTCCCCAGTTTCGACAAAACGGACAAATCCGGACCGAACAGCTTGATCGCCAACTGGGCCTTGACCCCGGAAAGCAGCTCATCGACGCGCATTGCAATCGGCTGCGTGAATGAATACAGGGTCCCCGGCACGGTTTTCAGCACATCGCGCATGCGCCGCTGCAGCTCGGGGCGGTCACGCGCGCTCGTCCATTCATCCACCGGACGAAGGCCGACATAGAGTTCAATGTTTGAGACCGGCTCAGGATCCCCGCCGATTTCAGCTCGACCAATCCGGGAAGAAACATAGGTCACCTCCGGGAAATGCTCCATGAGCAACCGTTCGAGCTTTTCGCCGACCCCCCTGGCATAATCCAGTGATGCCGATGGAGCCAGGGTCACGCGAATGGCCAACGTGCCTTCCTCCAGTTCGGGAACGAACTCGGTCCCGAGAAACGGCACCAGGGCCAAGGCGGCAAGCAGGGCTGCCACTGCACCAAGCACCACCCGGCGCTTGGCCGCCAATGCACGCTCCAATGCACAGGCGTACCAGCGCGACAAGGGGGCCAACAACGGGCTTTCCCGATGCCGGACTGGCCCGCGAAACACAAAGCTGGCCAGCACCGGCATGGCAATCAGCGCAACCACCAGCGAGGCAAACATTGCGAAGCAGATCGCCAGGGCCATCGGCCCAAACAGCTTGCCTTCGACGCCCTGCAATGCGAACAGCGGCGTAAACACCAGCAGAATGATCAACACCGCAAACATCACCGGGCGTGCAACCTCCTTGGCAGCCTCACTGATGCGCAACGCTATGCCATGGTCTCCGGCACTGGCCCGCTCCAGATGCTTGAAGATGTTTTCAACCATGACCACTGAACCATCGACCATCATGCCGATGGCGATGGCCAAACCCCCGAGGCTCATCAGGTTCGCCGAAAGGCCATAATGTTCCATGACGGCCAACGCCGCCAGAACCGACACCGGAACGCTGACCAGCACCAGCAAGGCAGCACGCATGTTCATCAAAAACAGAAACAGTACGATGACAATCAACACGAAGGCCTCAATCAGCGCCTTCTCCACGGTCCATACTGCCTTCTCGACCAGCTCGGACTGGTCATAGAACGGCTCAATGCTGACCCCTTCGGGAAGGGCCTGTTGCACCAATGACATCCGGGCCTTGATATCGTCAATCGTGCGTTTCGTGTTGGCGCCGTAGCGCTTGAGCACAATGCCGACAACAACCTCTCCCAGTTGGCGATAGCCTCCGTCAGGGAGACGCTCGCTCATGGTCACGGCGCCCTGACGAATGGCACCGCCGAAACGGACCGTCGCAAGATCACGAATGCGAACGGGCACGCCATTCACAACCCTGACCGGGATCGATGCAATCGCCTGCACGCCCGCCTGGCCGGCCGGCACCCAGCCAACCCCGCGAATCACAAGCTGTTCATCTCCGCGTTCGAGGTACCAGCCACCGGCATTGCGATTGTTGGCCTTCAATGCCTGGACGATATCCGCGACATGCAGGCCATAGGCAAGCAGGCGCTCGGGAACCAGACGCACCTGGTATTGGCGTACCTCACCGCCAAACGACAGAATGTCGGTGACGCCCTCCACCGGCATCAACATCAGCTTCACGACCCAGTCATTCAGCGCGCGCAAATCCATGGCCTGCATGCCGCTCTCGGGCGTCGCCTTCAGCATGTACTGGAAGACCTGCCCCAGACCCGACGTGTTTGGCCCCACCTTGGGTGTGCCGGCCCATGAGGGGATGTTCAGGCGGGCTTCCTGGAGTTTCTGGAATACAAGTTGACGGGCGAAATAAATGTCGGTGCCATCCTTGAACACGACGGTCACCACGGACAGGCCCGTTTTCGAAATCGACCGCACCTGCTCCACCTCTGGCAAGGAATACATGACTGCCTCGATGGGGTAAGTGATCAGTTGCTCCACTTCCTCGGCAGCCAGGCCTCTGGCCTCGGTGTTGATCTGAACCTGGATATTGGTCACGTCGGGAAACGCATCGAGGTTCAATCTCGGCACGACAAACGCGGCATAGCCGACAGCCCCGAACAACACGATCAAAACCAACAGGCGATTGCGAATTGCAGCATCAATCAAACGGACGGACATCGCTTGCCTCTCCCCGTTCAATGTTGGTGAACGGCAAAGCCGCTCTTCGCCAGTTCTGCCGCCAAAGCGAAGGCCCCATCGACAACCACCCGCTCTCCTTCAGCAACGCCTTCCCGGACCCTGGTCCAATCGAGAACCCGCTCATCCACGACAATTTCCCTCCGGATATAGCGCCCGGGCTCCTCCTCAACGAACACGATCGTCTCACCGCCCTGACGCTGCACCGCCCGGGATGGCACGAACAAACCCTTGATGCGGTCGCGACGAGCCATCTCGGCCTCAACGAACATGCCGGCATGCAGATGGTCGCCGTCATTACCCACTTCCAGACGCACGCCCAATGTCCTGGTTGCTGGATCCAGCTCATGACCGATCGCAACAATCCTGCCGGGAAAGGTCTCGTCTCGGCCAGTGATTCGAACACATGCGATACTACCCGGCTGAAGGCTCTCCCGCTCACTCGCCGGCACGCGAACATCCACCCATACCGTGGACTCATCGACAAGCTGAAGCAACAGCTCCCCTGCCTGGACATGCTGGCCAAGCCGGAAACGATCATTGAACACCCGTCCATCAATGGGCGCACGCACGACCAGGCGCCCATAGCGACGCAGCTCGGTCAGCTTGTCGATACCTTGCGCATCCAGTCCAAAAACGGCCAAGGCCGCCCTGGCTGAAGCAAGTTCGGCCTTCGCTGCAAGGTAGGCGCTTTCTGCCTCATTCAGGCGTGCACGAGACACGATCTTGTCGACAGACAGGGCCTTGGCCCTGCGGAAGTCAGCTCCGGTGCGACGAACTTCGGCCAGCAGACGAAGATAATTGGCCTGTGCCCGTGCAAAGGCGGGGCTTTCCAATTCCAGCAAGGTCGCTCCCCTGGACACCTGATCTCCCAGGCGAACCTCTCGGTCAACGACAACGGCATCGACCCGCGCCGTCACATCAGCCATGGCATAAGCATTGAATGCCACCTGGCCAGGAGCACGAATCACCGATGGCACCTCGCGAACCGTCACCTTCTCCACTGACAGGCCAATGGCCTGCATTTGTGCCGCATTCAACGACACAACCGTTTCTTTCTCATGCTCATGACCGTGCCCATGCTCTTCGGCCATTGCCGTGGACATCCAGCAAGCCAGCAGAATCCAGATCAACCCTTGGCGTATCATTGTACATCCTCCCTCGTGCATGCCCCTGTCATGAAAGACGAACACCCCATCGCAGCGGCCAGTTCGATGCGGGCCAACCACGCTTGCCGCTGCAGTTCAATGAACACCCGACGCGCCTGCAGACGCTGACGAACGTAATCGATAAAACGCATGACATCGATCTCTCCGCTCTCGAGCGCAAGCCAGCCCAGGCGTTCCCCATCGTCTGCCAGGGAGTCGCCAGCTTGACGCAAGGCCTGACGGGTCGCGCGATATCGCTGCAATGCGGTCTCAACCTCCAAACGGATGCGGGTTTCCATCCAGGCCTGCTCATCCGACAAACGCAGTGCATCCGCTGTTCTTGCCTGGAGAGCGCCACGATGCCGGTTCCACAATGGAAGCGGGATCTGAACCCCAAACTTGACCAAACGATCTCCTGCCTCTCGACCGATCATGATACTCAGCGTGGGATCGGCGACTTGCTGAATCTCGGCAAGGGCGCGCCGCAGCCGGGCCGACTGAAGACTCGCCCGCAAAACTTCCAAGTCCGGCCTCAGACGCATGGCCAACTCGACCGCATTGACCGGCGGCTCGGCTTCCCATGGATACGGAGGCATCTCCAATGTTGTCTTCTCCCACCGTCCACCCACGCCCTCATTCAATCGACGCCAGGCGCGCATGCGCTCCTGATCGGCAGCCAGCGAGGCTTGTGCGGCGGCAAGCCTCGCGGCCCGGGCTGCCTGGACTTCAAGCTGGTTGCCTTCACCAACCCGCAATCGCCGCTCCATTGCCTCCAGCAGGCGCTTCATCATCGCTCGCTCCTTGTCACGAAGCAGAAACATTCGTTCTGCGGCATAGGCATCGACAAAGGCTTTAGCCACGGCCACGCGCAATTGCAGAACCCTGGTTTGCTGCGCCCTTTGAGCTGCTTCAAGCCGCTCATCCGCGACCCGCGTCCTCAGCCCCCGCTTGCCGAAAAGCTCGATGCGCTGGGAGAGGCTCAGGTAATAATCGTTGGTCACGCCGCCACCGGCTAAACGACGGCGTTGAGGTTCAAGCGAAATCTCGGGATTGTAGGCATAGGAAGAAGCTTCCTGATGCTCACCCCTGGCCGCCTGAATGCGCAATTCCCCGATCTTCAGCATCGGGTGTTGCTGATCCACCAACGCCAGCGCGTCGGACAACGTGGCCGCAACAGCCATGCTCGGGCAGGTCGCCAGCATCATGCCGGCGAGCCATGATCGAATGGACATGGTTCATTCCTCCTGCAGTGGTTTCTTTTATCGTGCAATGCCAGCTGCCCGCATACCGATGTCGCGCAGGCGCGACATCGGCCTCAGGTCAGCCCTGCAGGAGCTTTGGAGGATGATCGATAAAGAAGCTGAGCTGTCGAAAGTTCAGTGACGTCGGTTCGGGCTTCGGCGCAAAGCCGGACACCGCCACCGGCGCAGCCAGAGCCGGACCATGCACGGCAAAGGTGTGCGCGGCATGCACATGACATTGATGGTCAAGCGGTTCCGGGGATGGAACCGGTGTGGACGGTGCTGCATCCAGGCCTGCTTCGGCCATGCTCGACTGAACGGGCAGATGCACATGGATATCAAGCCCGCAGGTAAACACGGACAATTGAAGAGCGACGAACGCAAAGACCGCCATCATGCGCATAAGAGCTGATCTTGGAAGCCAGACCGATAAAGTCAAGTCCGACGCTTGCAAGTTGCGCATCGCTTTGCAATGATGCGCCGCCTTGACAGCGGGCGATTAGCTCAGCGGGAGAGCACTGCCTTCACACGGCAGGGGTCGCTGGTTCGATCCCAGCATCGCCCACCAT
>WFOK01000051.1 GCA_015488115.1 Mariprofundaceae bacterium | reverse complement strand
TTGAGCAGGCTCAACAACTTGCCACAGAATGGCTGTGGCGATACAACGCCGAGCGGCCGAATATGGCCATCGGCGGAATTACGCCATACCAGAAGCTGGCTATGGCAGCATGATTCTACTTGTGGATGCAGCTTAAAATGGGGGGATTACCACGAAGGATCAGGAGACGAATTCATAGTGATTCTTGCCCCGGCGTTTTGCCCGGTACATCGCCTCGTCGGCGCGCGCGAGAAGCGCATCAGGTTCTTCGGCATCATCGGGATAGATGGCGATGCCGATGCTGCAGCCGATCTCATGCTTGCGTCCATGGATGACAATGGGCCTGTTGATGGATTCGATGAGCTTTTCGGCCACGGCGGCCGCATCAGAGCGACTCTTGAGCTGATCGAGAATGATGGCGAATTCGTCGCCGCCAAGCCGGGCCACGATGTCCACTTCGCGCACGCAGGCCAACAGCCTTCCGGCGATCTCGCGAAGAACCTGATCGCCTGCTTCGTGTCCATGCTGATCGTTGATGGGCTTGAAACGGTCCAGGTCCAGATACAGCAATGCAAAGGGGGTCTTGTAGCGTCGGCTGCGCGCCATGGCCATCTGTAACTGCTCGAACAGCCTGCGCCGGCTCAGAAGACCAGTCAGCGCATCGTGGTCGGCCAGGAAGCGCAGCTTGACCGCATGCTGCTGGTTCTGCTCCACGATATTGGCATAGAACCAGGCACCGAACAGCAGGGCAATGGCCAGACCCGCGGACCAGACAAGGATGGAACGCTGCAGGTCGGCGGTTTGCTTCAGCACCATGTCGTTCGAGTACATGATCAGCATTTTCCATTGCATGGATGCCGGGTCGGAGGAAAGGCTCAGCGAGCGGATGCCCGATAACACCTTGATCGGATAGATGGTTGTGAAGACATAATGGGTATCGCCGATCAAGAAATGCCCTCCATCCGTTTGCCTGATTCTGTTCCAAGCCTCGGCCTGCATTCTGCCCATGTTGAACCTTTCCCTTTCGGGAAGCATGTGACCCCAGGTCCAGGCAGGATCGGGGGCAATGAACCAGTCTCCATGCGCATTCAGCATGTAGACAGGCGTGCGCTGCCTGGATTTCACCAGTGCCAGCAGGTGATCCGCCAGATAGTTCATGACCAGGAGTCCGATTTTTTGTCCGGCCTTGTTGCTGACCGGCATGCAGAAACGGATCGTCGGCTTGAACGGGCGCTCGATTTCACCATGCTCGACATTCAGATCCAGAGGGGAAACGTACATGTCGCCAGGATCCAGCCTGATGCTGTGCTGGAAATAGTATCGTCTGCTCTTGTCCTGCAACTGCTCTTCCGGAACCAGGAACGGATGCCCCCGATTATAGTTCGCGCGGGCAACCTCCTTGCCGTTGAGGTCCAGCAGGCGCAATTGATCGAAAAGCTCCGTTGTATTGAGAAAGGACAGCATGTCCTCAGCGAAAATTCTTCTTCCTTCGGGGTCGGACAGGGGCTGATGCAGATGAACCTGATCGGCGAGGAAGATCAGCGAATAGCCAAGTTGGCGAAGATGGGATTCGATGGCCGTTTTCCGGATTTGCAGATCGTGTTGCTGCTGGAGAGCGACCAGTTCCCTTTCATGATTGAAGGCCTGAAGGAAAAGAGAGCCGCCCAATACCGCCGGGACAAAAAGGGCAAGGAAGGCATATCCGGCGAACCGCGGCCAGGGGGGATGTTTCAATGCTGGATCAGGCCCGCCACCGCCATGAGCCATCCTCCTTTCTTTCAAAGACTATGAGAACACGGGTCTGGTTTCAAGCGTGGCGGGAGTTTGCCATGTGTCGGGTCAGGGGGTGACGAGCGAGCCATTCTTCGACGAGCGAGCGGACATGCTCAAGGGAGCGGGGATCCCTAGCTTCGAAGCGCAGAACCAGGGCCGGCTGCGTGTTTGAGGCGCGCAGAAGGGCCCAGCCGCATTCAAGTTGGAGGCGCATGCCGTCAATGTCGATGATGTTGTAGCCTTGCTGCCGGAAGTCACGAATGGCCTCCTCCACGATGCGGAATTTGATTTCATCGGGGCAAAAGCAGCGGATCTCCGGCGTGCTCATGCTTGCTGGCAGCTCGTCAATCAAGGCCGAAAGAGGACGTCCGGCATCGGCGATCATCTGCATGAGCCTGGCGCCCGCATAGATGGCATCGTCAATGCCGAAGTATCGGTCCGCGAAGAAGATGTGTCCGCTCATCTCGCCCGCAAGAAGGGCACCCGTTTCCTGCATCTTCGCCTTGATCGGGGAATGGCCGGCACGCCACATGATGGCCTTGCCGCCACGAAGGCGCACATCATCATAGAGCAGTTGGGAACATTTGGTTTCTCCGATGATGGCGGCGCCGGGATGGAGGTCGAGGATTGTGCGGGCGAGGAGCAGCAGCAGCATGTCGCTGCGCAGAATGCGGCCTTGCCCATCGACGACGCCAATGCGGTCACCGTCCCCATCGAAGGCGATGCCCAGGTCAAAGCCTTCATGCAGCACGACGCTTCTCAATGCCTGCAGGTTTTCATCCCTGCTCGGATCGGGGTGGTGGTGCGGGAAACGGCCGTCGGGGTCGCAGAACAGCTCAACGACCTCGCAACCAAGCCTGCGGTACAGGGGCGCAGCCAACAGGCCCGCCGGCCCGTTGCCGGCGTCAATGACGACCTTCAGCGGGCGCTTCAATGGACAATCCCTCAGTACATATGCGATGTATGCCTCGGCGATATCCGTCTGGCGCACGGTTCCCGGCTTGTCGCAGGGGGCGGGTAGAGGCGCATGCATGCGCGTGCGAAGCTCGAGGATATCCTTGCCGTGCAGCGGGCGCCGCCCGCACATGATCTTGAAGCCATTGTATTCCGGCGGGTTGTGGCTGGCCGTGACATGGATGCATCCGGCAACCTTGCGCGTAAAGGCCGCGAAATAGGCCAAGGGTGCTGGCGAGATGCCGATGTCCAGCACGTCCCTTCCGCCGTCGCAAATTCCGTTGATCAGCGACTGCTGCAATGTCGGTCCTGAAAGCCGTACGTCACGCCCGACTATATAGGGGCCGTCCGGGGTATGGGGGCTGGAGGCCAACACCCTGCCCAGGCGATAGGAAAAGTCTTCATCAAATTCCTGTCCGGCGATGCCACGGATATCGTATTCCCGGAAGATATGGTCCGGGACCTGCCGTTGCGGGAGTTCCTTGCGCATGCTCATCGGGCCCATTATAGACCAACTTCCATGCAGGGAGCAGGGCCTCATGCATGCTTGTCGAACGCTTTCCATTGGTGCCGCACACGCTTAGGTTTGCGCGCCCATGAGCGGCTTCTCTCTCAATGAATCCCAATATCGAGCAGTTCATCATCGCGGGGGCCCCCTGCTGGTGCTGGCCGGCGCTGGTTCTGGCAAGACGCGCGTGATCACCGAGCGCATCGCGGCCCTGATCGAACGCGATGTGCCCGAAGATGCAATCACCGCAGTGACTTTTACGAACAAGGCGGCCAGGGAAATGCGGGAGCGTCTGCTGGCGCGTCTTGGGGATACCGCCAAGCGCCTTCGCATTTGCACGTTTCATGCGCTTGGATTGATGATGGTGCGGGAGCACGCGGAACTCGTCGACAGAAGCGCCCAGCTCACGGTTTACGGTCCGGGCGAGCAGAAATCAGCCCTGCGCACTGTGCTTGCCGACATGGGCCTGCCGGCAGACGCCACCCAGATCGACCGCCTGCTCAGGCAAGTGTCATCGCTGAAGAACGGCTTGCTGGCTGACGATCAGGCCGAACGCATCGAGCCGTTCCGTGAGCGCTATGATGCCCTGCTTCAGCGCATGAACGCCGTCGATTTCGATGACCTGATGGTATTGCCCATTCGGTTGCTGAGGGAAAACGGAGATGTTCGGGCTCTTTGGCGCATGCGGACAAGGCACTTTCTTGTCGATGAATATCAGGACTCAAGCCGCACTCAGTATGAGCTGGTCAGGCTGTTGGTGCCCGCCGATGGCAACTTGACAGTTGTTGGCGATGACGATCAATCCATCTACGGTTGGCGGGGCGCGGAAGTGAGAAATCTGTTCCAGCTCGAACATGACTATCCTTCCCTGACCGTCATTCGTCTTGAGGAGAACTACCGCTCAACTGGCGCCATCCTGAAGGCGTCGAATTCCCTGATTGCGAACAACAGCGAACGCCTGGGCAAGACATTGCGCTCCAATCTTGGTCCCGGCAAGCCCGTGCGCATCTGGGAATGCACAACCCCGGAAGAGGAGGCGGCCAGGGTGGCCACGGACATCCGGGCCAAAAGGGCCGCAGGGGCAAGATGGGAGGACTTCTGCGTGCTTTATCGGGCCTCTCATCAATCCCGGCAGGTGGAAATGGCCCTTCGCGATGCCGATATCCCGTATCATGTCAGCGGTGGCTTGTCCTTCTTCGACCGTTCCGAGATCCAGAGCGTGCTTGCATATCTGCGTCTGGTTTACAACCCTGCCGATGATCTGGCGTTCATGCGGGCCATTGCAAAGCCCCGGCGCGGCATCGGGGACAAGGCGCTTGGGGCGCTGGCGGAGTTTGCCGGCTCGCAACGGTGTTCACTGTTTGATGCCTGCATGCATCCCGAACTCAGACACAAGCGGGCCGATACACTGCGCGCCTTTGGCGAGATGATGGCCATGATCGACCATCGTTTCTGCCACGGCGAACCGGATGATGCCTTTGATGCTCTTCTGCATGACACAGGGCTCGAGCAGGCCATCCGCGAGGACTGTTCAGACGAACAGGAAGAGGAAAGGCGCATGGCCAATGTTCTGGAGCTGCGTCGCTGGTGGCTTCGGCATTGCGAGGGCGGGGGAGGGTTGAAGGAATTTCTTCAGCATGTGTTCCTGGTTTCCGACCGCGCCGAGGAAGAGGAACCGGTTGGCAACGTGCGTCTGATGACCGTGCATGCGGCCAAGGGGCTGGAATTCGATCACGTTTACGTGATTGGCATGGAGGACGGCACGTTCCCCCACAAGAACGCAGTTCTGGAGCAGCGCCTGGAAGAGGAGCGTCGCCTGATGTATGTCGCCATGACGCGCGCGAGATTCAGGCTGACGCTCAGCTATGCCAAGCAGCGCCGGCGGTATGGCAAGATGGAGAAGAATGCCCCCTCGCCATTCCTCGATGAGATCGAGCCCTCAGCCGTGCGCTGGGTGGACAGGGATCCTGGCTCCGAGGAGGCACAGGAAGAGATCGAGGCGCACATGGCCAACATGCGGCGTTTGCTCGGCCTGGCAGGCTAGGCCTGCCGAGGCCTGAACGTGCGTGCTTATGTTATGCCCCGGTCGCTATCCGTTCGACAAGCTGTCTGACGGTTGGGATGAAGCCGTTGGCATAAAAGGGGTCTTCCGCGAAGCGATAGGCCACGTGTCCGGCAAACATCAAGTGCTCGTCAGGGTCCGCGCCATGGGCGATCTCCTGCAAGGTTTTCTGGATGCAGAAACTGCGCGGGTCCGCCTTGCGTCCGGTTGTGCCCAGCTCATTGGCCGCCCAGTTTGAGAACCGGCACTGGGAAAGGCAGCCCATGCAGTCGAGCTGATCCTGGCGGATTTCTCTTGCCTTCTCCTCGGTGACGAAGACCAGCGTGGAATCCGGCGTCGGCAGGGCCTTCGTGAAGCCTTCCGCGATATAGGTCTCGGCGCGTTTCTTGTCTCGCCGCGTGAGATAGACGGTCTTGTTGCGGACCCCGAAGGTGAAGGGTTCGCTGTGATCCCCGGCCGGGTGATCCACATAGGCCATCTCCCGGTCCGAACGCTCATAGAGCTCGTGCAGAAAGCTGTTGTAGACCGCGGAGGAATAGAAGCCCGTCGGAGAGAAGCGGTTAAGCTTCACGTCGCCCTTGCGGATCTTCAGCAGCCGTTGTTTCCATGCATCGGAAATCGGACTTTCCCGAGTCAGCAGCGGACGCGTGCCAAACTGGAAGGCAATCGGTCCGATTTCCGGGTTGTCCATCCAGTCGGTCCATTCACTGAGCCACCAGACGCCCCCGGCCATGATGATGGGAACCTGCTGCAGGCCGAACTCGTTCATGGTTTTTCGAAGGGCCGCAACTCGGGGATAGGGAGGTTCAGGATGATCGGGATCCTCCGAGTTGGACAATCCGTTATGACCGCCTGCAAGCCAGGGATCCTCATAAACAACCCCGCCCAACCATTCGGGAAACTTGCGATAGGAGCGCAGCCACAGCGCGCGGAATGCCCGCGCGGACGAAATGATGGGGTAATAATGGACTTTGTATTTCGCGGCCAACGGGGCTAGACGGAACGGCATGCCTGCGCCGCAGGTGATGCCATGAATCAGTCCCTTCGCGCCTTGCATGACGCCTTCAAGCACCTGCTCGGCGCCGCCCATTTCCCACAGCACATTCATATGGATGCGCCCCTCGCCTCCGGCAACGTCATGGGCGATCCTGGCCTGGCAGATGCCGCCCTGGATCGCCTGCTCGACCAGTTCCCTGAAACGTTCCTTGCGCGATCGCCCATGATAGACCGTGCGGATCACGTTGCCGTGCTCATCGACGCGGTCGGCATTGACGGCGGAAAACGTGCCCACGCCTCCGGCTGCAGCCCAGGCCCCGGAGCATTGTCCCGTGGAAACGGCAACGCCCTTGCCTCCCTCGATGAGCGGCAGCACTTCCTTTCCTGAAAGCTGGATGGGTTGCAGATTGATGGCCATGTGCGTAATTCTACCTTTGTTCTAGATCAATGTTGCCAGATATATGCGGAAGGCTAGCAGCATTGTGCCGAAATCCAACTGCGCCAGAGGAAGCTGGCCGTGATAGCATGCGCTGATGCCGAAGGGAGTGGATGCTTATGCCGTGGTTCTGCCCGGACTTGAGGAGATAGCCGCGAGCGAGCTGCAACAGCTCGGGGCTGGCGCCCTTGTCCTGGACACGGGCGGGGTCGGTTTCCGAGCAAGCCCCGATGCCATCATGAGGATCAGTCTGCGTGCCCGTACGGTGACGCGTGTCCTGTTGAGGCTTGCATGCTTCAATGCGCGTTCCGTCAACGAGTTGGCGCGCAAGGCGGGACGCATCGATTGGGCCATCTATGCCCAGGGACGGTCTTGGCGGATTCACGTCAGCACGCGTCGTTCCCGCCTTTGGCATAGTGGCCGCATTGCCGATGCGGTGCATGGCTTGCTCCCCGATAGCCAGGGTGTTAGCGGGGAGGTCTTGGATCTCTTTGTGCGACTGGATCGGGATCGCTGTCAACTTAGCCTGGGCGCCAGCCGGTTCAGAATGGATCGCCGCGGCTACAGGATCGAGCCGGGGTCTGCGCCGATGCGGGAGTCGCTGGCCAGCGCGCTGCTTTACTGGAGTGGCTGGCGGTCAGGCCAGCGTTTATGGATTCCCATGTGCGGTTCCGGCACTCTGGCGATCGAGGCGGCCCTGATTGATGTGCGGGCTCCCTTGGATGCGCATGAATGCCCTCCTTGCGTGGGCTGGCCTGGCTTTCCCGAGCGTCGCTGGCAGCGCGTGCGGGAACGGGCCGAGACCATGCGACGAGAGCGACCTGCTTCGGACATTGCCGCCTGCGATCTGCGGGAGGATATGCTGGCGCTAGCGCGACGTAATGCGGATCGCGCAGGCGTGGAGGCAGGCATTTCATGGTCCTGTTGCGATTTTTTCAGTCTCAGGCCCGATGGCCCATCTGGGTGGATGCTGCTGAATCCACCATATGGGCGCCGCATGGGCGAGGGCATTCATGCACTGTATCGCCGCATCGGCATGCAACTCCGGCACCAGTTTGCCGACTGGTCGACGCTCGTTATCACGCCCGATGCAGGGTGCGAGCGTGCACTGGGCAGGAAGCCGTCGAGAAGGCTGAGGTTCCGACATGGAGGTCGCTGGGTTCAGGCGCTGATGTTTGAGCCTATTTGAGAAAGAGCCTGTAGGCCGGATTGTCTGTTTCCTCCACATAAGGATAGCCCAGACCGTCCAGATAATCGCGGAAGGCATCGCGTTCGTTCGGGGGCACCTCGATACCAGCCAGCACCCTGCCAAAGGCGGCGGCATGGTTCCTGTAATGGAAAAGCGAGATGTTCCATCGCCCCTGGGCGCGGGTCAGAAACTGCAGCAGCGCTCCGGGCTTCTCGGGGAATTCGAAGCGGAACAACAGCTCATCGTGTACAAGACTGCTATGTCCGCCAACCATGTGTCGGATGTGCAGTTTGGCCAATTCGTTGTCCTGCAGGCTGATCACCTTCAGGCCGGCGGCCAGCATGGCCTGTTCAACGTCCATAGCCTCTTCGGGATCGGAAACGCCAACGCCGACAAACACGTGCGCATGTCGGCGGCTGGAAAGACGGTAGTTGAATTCGGTGATGTTGCGCGGTCCGATGATGCGACAGAACTCCAGAAAAGAGCCGGGACGTTCGGGGATCGTGACCGCGAACAGGGCCTCGCGCCCTTCACCCATTTCGGTACGTTCCGAGACATGACGGAGGCGATCGAAATTCATGTTGGCGCCGCTGTTGATGGCGGCCAGTACCTCCCCGCGCGCGCCGCTCCGGCGAACGTATTTCTTCATGCCTGCCACGCCAAGCGCGCCCGCAGGCTCGACGATGCTCCTGTTGTCCTCGTAAATATCCTTGATGGCGGCGCAAATCTCATCCGTGTCCACCAGGATGATGTCGTCAACCAGGCGTTGGGCGATCTCAAAGGTGTGCTTGCCGACCTTCTTGACCGCCACGCCATCGGCAAAGATGCCGACCTGCTTGAGTTCGATGCGGTGGCCGGCCTGCAGAGAGTCATGCATGGCCGCGGAGTCCATGGGCTCCACGCCAATGATGCGGGTGTTGGGGGCGTGGTGCTTGAGCCAGATGGCCATGCCCGCAATCAGGCCTCCTCCGCCGATGGGTACGAACACGGCATCCAGATCCTGCGGCGTTTGACGCAACAGCTCTTCAGCGATGGTTCCCTGACCGGCGATGACCAGTGGGTCATCGTACGGGTGGATGAAAACCAGTTGATGTTCACGGCAATGGCGATCTGCGAACGCGCTGGCGTCTGAATAGGAGTCCCCAGCCAGCAGCACCCGAGCCCCCATGCGCTCAACGGCCCTGACCTTGATGTCGGGCGTGGTGGTTGGCATGACAATGGTGGCCTGGATGCCCAGCCTGTGGCTGGCCAAGGCCACGCCCTGGGCATGATTGCCTGCGGATGCGCAGATGATGCCACGCTGACGTTCGGCCTCGCTCAGATGGGCGATCTTGTTGTAGGCGCCGCGCAGCTTGAACGAAAACACGGGCTGCAGATCCTCCCTTTTCAGCAGCACCTCATTGTGGAGTCGGGCCGATAGCTTGGGTGCCAGCTCCAAGGGCGTTTCTTTGGCCACATCATAGACGCGTGCGTGTTCAATGGCTTCAAGGTAGAAATCGCTCATGTCCGAAGCCTATCATGAAGCGGCATCAAACTTGAGTCTGACGATTCACCGGTCGGTAGAGCTGCCCCGGGCCCTGGCTTACGGGGAGGCATGTTTTGAGACCTTTCTGGTCGTGGATGGTCGGATCCCATTGTGGACCGGGCATGTCCGGCGGCTGCGGGTTGGACTGCAGGCATTCGGTTACAGGCTGGATCCGGGCATGGCCGACGAACTGCATGCGTATTGCACAAGCCTGGTCGCAGACGGCGCGTATCGCGTTCGCCTGCTGATTGGCGGCGGCGATGCTGGCTGGGGAATGTTCTCGCCTGCTGCAGGGCTCGCGGCACACGTTCAGCTCATGCCCCTGTCGGGGGATAATTCGCCCCTGCATCTTGAAAGCGCAAACTATCCTTTTGCCCTGCGCCCGAAGCCTGCAAAGTTCGTCGCCGATTACGCCGAGTTGCTGCGAGCTGTCCGTCTCGTGCGCAAGCGGGAGGTGCTCTGGTTGGCCCAGGGCCAAGTGCTAGGCGGCCTGACGGCCAATTGCTGGCTTTACAGGCAGGGAACGTGGTGGACGCCTCCATGCATGCCGGGTGTGCTGCCAGGCGTGGCACGCGCATGCCTGCTTGCGGCGAGGGTTGGAAGGGAGGCCCCCTGTCCATCCGCATGGTTGCGGGATTGCGAGGCCATCGCCCTGACCAATGCCGTGCGCGGCGTGATGCCGGTGTCCAGTATCGACGGACGCATGCTGCCAGCCGATCATGCGGCGATGGATGTGCTTTTTTCCGCCTGGAAGGAGGCCATTGCGTGAGGCGAAGGCTGTCGAGGCTCTTGGCCGCAAGCCTTGTGCTAGTCCTGTTGTCGGGGCTGTTGCTGGGCTATGGCGTCTTTGCGAAGAAGGCGCCGTCGACAGCCGTGGAGGTGGAGATCCGGCCCGGCGCTTCTGTCAGACAGATGGCCAGGCTTCTTGCCAGCAAGGGGGTTATCCATTCTTCCCTGCTGTTTGAATGGCTGGTCCGCCTGCAGGGACATGCGTCGGGCATGACTCATGGTTACTATCGCTTTGAAGAACCTGCCAACATGTTGACGGTCATGGAGCGCATCCGGGCGGGCGATGTCATGCACTTTCAAGTCACCATTCCCGAAGGGCTGCGCAATGAGGAAATCGTCCGGCTTCTGAGCGAGCGGACGGGTGTTTCGTCCGGGCGATGGCAACGCGCCCTGTTGAAGGTCGTGCCGGGAGGCAGGGATGGCTATCTGTTGCCGGAGACCTACCGCTACGAAAAGCCTGTTGATCCAGAATCCCTGCTCATGCAAATGCGCAGGGCGCAGGAGAGGCTGCTTGGAGGCATCGAGCCCGATGTCGGAAAATGGGATCGTTTGCGCGTGATGGCCTCGATCATCGAAAAGGAGACGGCCTTGGACAGCGAGCGCCCTCTGATCGCGGCGGTCATTGAAAACAGGCTGAGAAGAGGAATGCCGCTTCAAATGGACCCCACGGTCATCTATGGACTATGGAGAACCAAGGGTTCCTTTTCGGGCAATCTGCGCAAACGGGATCTGCTGACGGACACGCCTTGGAACACCTATACGCGGCGCGGCCTGCCTCCCACGCCGATTTGCAATCCGGGAGCCGCGTCGCTGCGCGCGGCCGCCAATCCAGCCAATGTTCCCTTCCTGTACTTCGTGGCGGATGGAAGCGGAGGGCATGCCTTTGCCTCAAGCCTTGAGGAGCATCGGCGCAATGTTGCAAGATGGGTGCATCTTGAAAGGAGGCAAAAATGAAAGGGGCGGCGCCTTGGGAGACCTGGATCGTCACGATCAGGGTGCCGCGAAGGCACATGTTCAGGCTTGAGTCGCTGCTGCAGGGCGAGTCGGGCATGGGGGTGGCGAGGTTTGGCGATCGTTCGGGGCGTTGTGAGCTCTGGACCACGCGTGCGCAATGCGCGTCGCTTCTGCAATGGATTGAAGAAATGGAGCAGGGCATGCAAGTGTGCGTGATGGAGGTGGGGCCGTGGAAGAAAAAATGAGCGGCAGGGGCTTGCTGATCACTTTTGAGGGCATTGATGGCTGCGGCAAAAGCACGCAGATGAGACTGGCTGCGGATTGGCTTCGCTCCAGGGGTGTGGCCTGCCTGACCACTCACGAGCCGGGTGCCACCCCCCTGGGTCGCGAGATTCGACGCTTGTTGTTGTCTTCAGGGAAGCATGTGACGGTCGAGGCCGAATTGCTTCTTTTCCTTGCCGACCGCGCCCAGCATGTGCGAGAACAGTTGGTGCCCGCCCTTGCAGCCAATCGGATCGTGTTGTGCGATCGGTATTCGGACTCCACGCATGCCTATCAGATGGCCGCACGCAAGCTCGGTCAGGATGAACGGGTATTGACGCTGCTCGATTTTGCCGAATGCGGCGTCCATCCGGACCTGACCCTTTGGTTTGATGTCTCGGTTGACGTGGCCTTCCATCGCATGCAGCAACGACAAAAGGGTGGGGGAGAGCGCAGCCGTTTCGATTTGGAGGCCCGTTCATTCCACCAAAGGGTGGCGGATGGCTTTGCTCGTCTTGCGCGTCAGAGTCCCTGTCGCATTCGAAGAATTGATGCCGAGCGGAGCATTGAGCAGGTGCAGCGCCAGGTGCGCATGGAAATCGAGACTTTCCTGGAGGACAAGCTATGAGCAGCATGGAGGGCTTGGTCGGGCATGAGGATGTCGTCCGGCGCTTTATGCGTTCTCTGGAAAGTGGTCGGCTTCATCACGCCTGGCTACTGCATGGACCGAAAGGCATTGGAAAGACGAGTCTGGCCATGGAACTGGCTCGCCGCTATCTGTGTGCGTCACATGCAGGGTGTGGTCATTGTCATGCCTGCAGGATGCTCAGAGCGGGAAGCCATCCTGATTTTCTGTTTGTAGAGCCTCTGGAAGGGAAGCGGGACCTGGCCATCGGCCAGATTCGGTCCGCTCTTGATTTTCTCGCCCTCTCCGGCCGTGAAAGCATGCGTCGCGTTGTGCTTCTTGATGATGCCGAGCGCATGAATCCTCAGGCGGCCAATGCGCTGCTGAAGGGCCTGGAGGAACCATCCGCCGGGGCGTTGCTGCTCCTCGTCTGTAGCGAGCTCATGCTTCTGCCGGCGACGGTTCGCTCCCGTTGCTTGCTGGTTCCTTGTGCCCTGCTTGATGAGACCGCATCCCGTCGGATATGGGAGATCATGGGCTTGGATGCGTCCCTGCTCTCTCTGGCGCGCATGCTGGGGCCGGGGACACCCGGGAGGGCGGCATGCCTGAAGGATGAGCGGACCGCCCGGGCGATGCAGGAATGGCTTGAACTCGCAGGCGATGCTGCCAAAGCCGACGTGGGGAAGGTGGACGCTTGGTTGCGGGCGAACCTTCCCATTCTTCCTGCCACACTGGTGGCGGAACTGACCGTGCGCATGCATTTGCCGTGTCTTGAACATGAGCTCGATTTCGGGCGTCGTCAGGGAATCGCCGAGGCCTTGCAAACGCTGATGCGTTGGCCGCGGGATGCCGCGCGGCACACCCTACGGCGTGCTCCGACATTCCTTGCCGCCTTCCTGCAACTGCGTGCTGCGCTGCGGGGATGAAACCGCTGTCTTTCGGCATGCGGCCCGCTACACTTGCGACGCCAGTTCAGCGGAGGTTAGATGACAGCATGCCCACTTATTATGTGACGACGCCGATCTATTATGTCAACGACGAACCGCATCTCGGTCACATGTATACGACCGTGGCTGCTGACGTTCTGGCCCGGCACATGCGCATGGCCGGATATGATGTGTTTTTTCTGACCGGCGTCGACGAGCATGGGCAGAAGGTTCAGCAGGCGGCCGAGGCGAAGGGCATCAAGCCCATTGAGCTGGCGGATCAGGTTGTCAAGCGCTACCAGACGCTGTGGCCGAGATTGTCCATCTCCAATGACGACTTCATCCGCACCAGTTCAGAGAGGCACAGGCAGGCCGTTCAGAACATCTGGAAGCGCCTTGATCGGGCGGGGGCCATCTACAAGGGCATGTACGAAGACTGGTATTGTGTCCCATGCGAGACCTACTGGACCGAAACCCAGCTCAAGGATGCCGATTGCTGGCAGCAGAAGATCTGTCCCGACTGCCGCCGTTCCGTTGAAAGGGTGCAGGAGGAGTCCTACTTCTTTCGTTTGAGCCGTTATCAGGAGCCGCTGCTGGAGCACATTCATTCTCATCCGGAGTTCATTGCCCCGGAGTCGAGGCGGAACGAGGTCATCCGTTTTGTCGAAGCGGGCCTGAACGACCTTTCCATTTCCAGGACCACCTTTTCCTGGGGTATACCCGTGCCAGGCGATGAACAGCATGTCATTTACGTATGGATCGACGCTCTGACGAACTACATCAGCGCCCTGGGATATCCGGACGAGCGCTATTTGCATTATTGGCCGGCGGATGTTCATCTCATCGGGAAGGATATCCTGCGCTTTCATGCCGTTTACTGGCCATGCATGCTTATGGCCGCAGGCATCCCGTTGCCCAAGCGGATTTTTGCTCACGGCTGGTGGACAGTCGAAGGCGAAAAGATGTCCAAGTCAAAGGGCAATGCCCTGCGGCCGGCGGATCTGCTCGATCATTATGATGCGGATCTGCTTCGCTATTTCCTACTGCGCGAGGTTCCCTTCGGACAGGATGGGGACTTTTCCTTCGATGCCCTCAAGCAGCGATACAACACGGAATTGGCCAACGATGTCGGTAATCTGCTCAATCGCAGCCTGGCCATGCTGCACAAATATTGCGATGGCATTCTGCACTTCGGACAGGCCGAGGAGGCCTTGGACCGGGCCTTGATCGCGGATATTGAGGGCATGCAGCGCGATGTGGATGAGTACATGTATGCACAGGCCTTTCATCTTGCATTGGAACGCATCAATGCCGCCGTGCGTCATGGCAATCGTTATGTTGAGGAGAATGCCCCCTGGGTTCTGGCGAAGCTGGGACAGACGGGTCGCCTGCGGACTGTGCTCTATCATCTCGTGGAGGCACTCAGGTTGATTGCGCTGCAGCTCTGGCCATTCATGCCGGGCAAGGCCGAGGCCATGTTGACGCAAATTCACAATGGACCGGTTCGTCCCGCCGCCTGGCATGTCGCAAGGGAAGGTGGCTGGGGAGGCTTGCGCGAGGGTCATCAGTGTGCGAAGCCAAGTCCGATTTTTCCGAGAATGGACTGATTCCCATATCACGGAATGCTTGAAATGTCAAGCCGGGCCAACTAACGTTGAAGCATGCCCGGGCGAGCATTGAAGCGACGACTCCACCGCATTCTTCCTGATCACAAAAAACTTTGTGAGCACAGGGTGTTGGGGCGCTTCAGCCACCTTCTTGCCCGGCCTTCGCTGTGGCACATGAATCGCCACTCGGTGGCCGTGGCCTTTGCCGTTGGTCTTTTCTTTGCTTTCATGCCCGTTCCGTTCCAGATGGTGCTGGCGGCTGCGGGCGCCGTCTATTGCAATGGCAATCTCCCCATCTCCGTGGCTCTGGTGTGGTTGACGAATCCCGTGACAATTCCTCCCATCTTTTACGCCACCTATGTGCTTGGTTGCTGGCTTCTTGGCAGGCCGACAGGCGGCCTTTCCTCCGACAGCTTCACCTGGGATGCGATTTATGCAGGGCTTCCATCGGTCATGCAGGCCGTGTTCATTGGCTGCCTGTTCATGGGCGTGCTTTCCGCGGTCATCGGGTATTTCGGCATTCATTTCGTCTGGCGGATGATTGTCCTTCACCGGTGGCGTCGCCGGCGCCAGCAGCGTCTCGCTCAAGCAACAGCAAGTCAGGCCTGATCGGGCCGGGGTGCCGACGCATGCACGATTGGTGCCATGAGGTGGCCAGGCAATTGGCCGAACAAAACGGCTCCAGCCATGGCCGAATGCGGTGGAGGCCCGTGGCCGGTGGCAGCATCAATGGAGCCTATGAATTCGCCCTTGATGGACACCGTTATTTCGTCAAATGCAATAAGGCTGACAGGCTGGACATGTTCGAGGCCGAGGCGGAGGGGCTGCGGGAACTGGGCCTCAAGGGATCGCTTCGGGTGCCGGGGGTTTATGCCGTTGGTCACAATGAGAGCCATGCCTGGATGATTCTGGAATGGATCGACAAGGGGGAGGCCGATGAAGCCGTTTCGGTCAGGTTCGGCGAGCAGCTGGCCCGCATGCATGCGGTGACGGCCAATGCGTTCGGTTGGCACAGAGACAATACGATTGGGGTCACGCCGCAGCCCAATGACTGGACGGTTTCCTGGACCGAGTTCTGGAGCAGGCGGCGTTTGGGGTTTCAGATCGAGCTGAGCAGGGAAAATGGCCTGGGATCCCCGTTGTATGAAAGGGGCATGGAGCTTCTCGAGGTTCTTCCCTTGCTCCTCCACGGGCATGATCCGGTTCCGTCTTTGCTGCATGGAGATCTGTGGGGCGGCAACTGGTTCGCCGACCGGGCCGGACGTCCGGTCATCTTTGATCCTGCTGTATATTACGGGGACAGAGAGGCCGATCTGGCCATGACCGAACTTTTCGGCGGGTTTTCCCGCGCATTCTATCAGGCCTATGCGCATGTCTGGCCGCTGGATGAGGGTTATGCCGTGCGCAAGCAGGTGTACAATCTTTATCACATCCTGAACCATGCGAATCTGTTCGGCGGTGGCTATGTCGACCAGGCCAGGCGTATGATGGAGCGCCTTGTGGCCGAGTGTCGATAAGGGTACGTCGGCGTGCCCGAACTGCCCGAGGTGGAGGTCACGCGAAGGGGGCTGATTTCCCACGTGGTCGGTCGCCGTGTTTTGCATACCCTTGATCACGGCCGGGCCTTGCGCCATCCCTATCCCGAATGGTGGGAGCTGAAGGGAAGAAGGATTCTTGATGTCCAGAGGCGGGCGAAGTATCTCCTGATCTGCCTTGATGGAGGGAAAAGGCTGGTGTGCCATCTTGGCATGACCGGTCATTTTCGATGTCTCGCCTCGGGAGAGGACGCTGCTCCCCATGAGCAGGTATGCATGCATCTCGATGATGCTCGGAGCCTGCGTTATTGCGATGTGCGTCGTTTCGGCTATATGGCTCTCATCAGCGAGTTCGAACTGGCTGATCATCCCTGGTTCAGTCATTTGGGGCCGGAGCCGCTTTCAGAGGAGTTTACGGCATCATGGCTGATTCGCTGTAGCTGGAGACGGCGTTGTCCGATCAAGCACCTTGTCATGGATGCGCGGGTCGTTGTCGGCGTGGGCAACATTTACGCATCGGAGGCCCTGTTTCGCAGTGGCATCCATCCGGCCCGCAGGGCAGGGGACGTCGCAGCCGGGGACTTGATCCGCCTGCATGCTGCTCTGCGCGAGGTGCTTGAGGAGGCCACCAGGGCCGGAGGAAGCACCATCAGGGATTTCATGAGCAGTGACGGCAGGCCAGGCTATTTCTCCCATGCCTTTCAGGTCTATGGCAGAGAAGGGGAAGCCTGTCTGAGGTGCGGTGAGGCCATTCAGCGGATCGTGCTGCATGGACGCAGCACCTTCTTTTGTGCGTCATGCCAGGGCTGATCCGCTGGAGAGAGCCGATCATGTCTGCCCTGCTGGCCTTGAGGCGTGAATCAGAAATGTTGGTGCCTCACTGGCAGGGAAGGGCCTGGTGAACAGGTAGCCCTGGGCGGCATCACAACCCTCGCTGCGCAAGGCTTGAAGCTGATCGAGCGTTTCGACGCCTTCGGCAACAACCTTCATGCCGAGCGAATGAGCCATTGCCGTGATGGCGCGGATGATGGCGCGGTCTTCTTCGTTGTTTGAGATGCCCTCCACGAAGGAGCGGTCGATCTTGATCCAGTCGGCAGGAAATCGCTTGAGGTAGGCCAGGGAGGAATAGCCGGTGCCGAAATCATCAATGGCAATCGTCATGCCGCTATCTGCCAGCCGTTTCATCAGTTGGCCGGCCATTTCGGGATCGTGCATGATCGCTGTTTCCGTGATTTCAATTTCGAACCAGTGCGGCTCTGCGCCGTGGTCTTCGATGACCTGAAGCAGATCAAGGGCTAGCCCCTGCTGAGCAAGCTGGATGGCTGAAAGGTTGATGCCGATGCTGCGTGGCCGGATGCCTTCACGCTCCCATGTCAAGGCCTGCTGGCATGCGGTCGTGAGCACCCATTCCGTGATCGCGCGGATGTGTCCGGTTTCCTCGGCCAGGGGAATGAACTGGGAAGGCGGTACCAGGCCGAGTTCGGCATGTTCCCAGCGGATCAGGGCCTCCACGCCAAGGACGGGCCATTGATCCAGAGGTATGTCATGGACCGCTCCCGGGATGCCAAGATCGTGCCGTGTTTGATAAACGAGCGTGAACTCCCTGCTGCTGCAGGCCTTGTTCAGCGATTGTTCCAGCTTCAGTCGTCGTTCGCTTTGTGCGGCCATGGCATCGGAAAAAAGGTAGTAGGTCTCACCGCGCCTTTTGGCATAATACATGGCCGTATCGGCGTGCCGGAGCAGCGATTCTGCATCTTCTCCGTTGTCGGGATAAACAGAGATGCCGATACTCGTGTCTGTCGACAGCATCTGGGCATCGATCTGGATGGGCTGGCGTATGATCTCGGCGAGGCGTTCGGACACCTGGATGGCCGATTGCGCGTCGGCTTCGGGAAGCAACACCGTGAACTCGTCACCGCCCATACGGGCCGCGGTATCTGACTCGCGGAGAACCATGCACATTCGCCTGGCCACTTCCTGGAGCACGCGGTCGCCGACGCCGTGGCCCAACGAATCATTGATGTATTTGAACCGGTCCAGGTCCAGGTACAACAGGGCCAATCTGTGTCCATCCCTCTTGGCCAAGCGTATGGCCTGTTCGAGTCGGTCTCCGAAAAGCCGGCGATTGGGCAGACTGGTCAGCTCGTCATAGTAGGACAGCCATTTGAGTTGTGCTTCGACCCTCTTTCGTTCGCTGACATCGCGCTTGATGGCGATATAGCAACTGGGTTGTTCGGGCTTGCCGAGCGGAAACAGCGACATGTCGATGTCCAGGCGGTGGCCATGCCAAGACAGACATTCAATGATGCCTCGAAACATGCCTTGCCCTTCCAGGGCCTTCCGCACCCGCCTGCGATCCTGATCGTTCAGTTGCAGCAGCAGCGACTGCCCGCGAAGCTGTTCGTCCGTGTAACCGAGGAGTTGTGCATGGGCGGGATTCTGCTCCATGTACCTGGCCTCTGGATCGAGGATGGCGATGGCATCGATGCTTGCATCATAAATACGCTGATACAGGCGAAGCGATTGCGTCTTCTCGTCCACCATGTGTTGCAGGCCGTCCATGTAGCGCGTGCGCTGATACACCGAGACGGCCAACAGTGTCGAGATCACCAGGCCGCCGAGCAGGGCCAGGTACGGATAGGGGGTCAGATACCGTTCGATCAGCGTCGGCGCGGCGCGCGTTCGCACGAGAAAGCGCTTGCCGGCCACCTCGAAGCCACCCTGCCACATGGGTGGATCGCTGTCTGCAACCCCGGCCGTGCGCGTGCGTGATGCATGATGAAGGAGATGAATCCAGTGCTCCCTGGCAAAGACGTGTACATCCACGTCCAGACCCGCAGGAACGGTGCTGGATACGCCCGACTCGAGCAGTTGTGGGGCTGGAAGGTCGACGACGACCCAGCAGAGCTTGTCCTTGGTGCTTCCTTGCATGAACCTCAGCAGCCAAGTGCCTTCTGCATCACGAATGAGGCTTAGGGTCCGTTTGGCTGGAGGGAGCGCTGGCAGCCCCGGGACCGGAACGGACCATGATGGTGTGCCAGAGGATGCTAGGATGCCCGGACGGTCGCCGGATTTGCCCAGAAAGGCGATGTGCGCGATCTGCCCGGCATGCATTTTTAGCAGGTTGTCAGCCACGTGTTGCAGACCTTCATGGTCGGTGGTTGGTGCTTGTTCCAGGTAGCTGAGCGCATCGGCGGTCAGGTTGAACTGATGCTCGATCACCTGTTTGATCAACGCCAGTTTGACTTGGCTGCGGTGGACGGCCTCCTCCTTCAGCATGCGGTGCTGTTCCGACTGCAGCCAGTGGAACACCCAGGTGCTTGCCGAGGCCCCAAGCAGGAACACCAGTATCCAGAGCGTTCTGGTGGGAGCCTTTGATGGAGCATTCATCAATCGGCCTTGTCTTCCAGGGAGGGAGTGTATCGATCGCAGTGATGAAGAAGATGCAGCTCGTCCATGTCTTGACTTCCCTCCCCCGAATCGGTGTGTCTTGGTGCCAAGGCATTATCTTTGTAAGGTCCAAGCGAACAGTGAGCTGGGTCACAGGTCCGAACGGCCGATGAGAAGCATGGGCCTGGAATCTCCTGCTCGGTTATTGCCGCGTGTTCTTCCCGTGCAAGCAGGCTAGCATGCGCCCGATTGAAGGATTTTGATCTCGTCAGACATGGAGGATGCGTGAAAGAGTCTCTGGAATGTGCGTTGCGGGAGGCCGCGACAGCGTTGCTTGGAAGCAGGGAGGCGGTTCCCGAGATCAGGCTCACACGGCCCAAGGTCCGGGAGCATGGCGATTATGCCTGCAATCTCGCCATGCAGTTGAGCCGGGCATTGGGAAAGCCGCCCCGTCAGGTCGCTGAGGATCTGCTTGCGCAGGTTGACTGGCCCCAGGAGGTTGCCTCGGTCGAAGTTGCCGGCCCTGGCTTTATCAACATTCATCTCCGACAGGCCAGCGAGGCCCAGGTCGTCTGGGACGTCCTGAGGCAGGGAAGCGCCTACGGTCGCCGTAGCCAGACGGATGCACAGAGGATCTGCCTGGAGTTCGTTTCCGCGAATCCGACTGGTCCGATGCACGTTGGCCATGGGCGTGGAGCCGTTGTCGGGGATGTGCTCGCATCCGTGCTTCAGGCCGTGGGTCATGAAGTGACGCGGGAATACTACATCAATGATGCGGGCGCCCAGATCGGCATTCTGGCGGATTCAGTCTGGCTACGGATGCAGGAGCTTCAGGGAGAGGCCATCGAATTTCCCGAGAGCGCCTATCCTGGAGAGTACGTCGTGGACATCGCTCGGGGACTGCTTGACCGCAAGCCGTATGCCGAATGGCTGGACATGGAGGCCGAAATGCGCCGCGAGATCATTGGCCAGGCGGCCGTGGATGCGAACATGAAGGCCATACGCGAGGACCTTGCCGCCCTGGGCATCACATTCGATGTGTTTTTCTCCGAGCGGGAACTGCATCGTTCCGGAAAGATCCTGGCCATGATCGAGGAACTGAAGTCTCGCGGGCTGGTCTATACCGGCATCTTGCCGCCGCCGAAGGGCAAGGAGGTACAGGATTACAAGCCCGTGGAGCAATTGTTGTTCCGCTCCACGGATTTTGGCGATGACAGCGATCGGCCCTTGCTCAAGCAGGATGGTTCACCGACATACTTTGCCGCCGATATTGCCTATCATCATGACAAGCACCTGCGGGGCTTCGACCGCATGATCGATGTCTGGGGCGCTGATCACGGCGGTTATGTGGCCAGGGTGCAGGCAGCCGTGCGCGCCTTGACCGGTCGCGCCGGACAGCCGGACATCCTGCTCGTGCAGATGGTCAACCTGACCCGCGATGGCCAGCCGGTGCGCATGTCCAAGCGCGCGGGCACTTTTGTCACGCTGCGCGAGGTCGTGGATGAGGTTGGGCGGGATGCGGTCCGCTTCAATTTCATGACCCGTCGCGCGGAGAGCCAGTTGGATTTCGATCTGGAGACGGCCAAGGAGCAAAGCGACGAGAATCCGGTTTATTATGTTCAGTATGCTCATGCCCGCATTTGCGCCATCCTGCGCAGGGCCGGAGAAATGGGAGTCGCCCCTGGCGAGGAAGGCACGGATCTTTCCTGCCTTGCCTCCCATGAGGAAAAACGTCTGATCAAGGCCCTGCTGGAATATCCCGAAATGCTGGAGAAAGCCGCACAACGCCTTGAACCCTACCGCGTGGCCACGTATGCAATGCGGCTGGCGGCTGATTTTCACTCGTTTTATCACAAGCATCGAGTGATCACGGAAGAGGCGGGAAAGACGGCGGCCCGTCTGGCCCTGGTTCAGGCAACGCGCCAGGTTCTTTGCAATGCGCTGGGCATTCTGGGTGTGGATGCTCCGGAGCGCATGTAGATGGCGGGGCGTGATTTTGCCAAGGTCAGGGCACCCTCGCGCAAGTCACGCAAGGCATCTTCCGCAAGGGATAAGGCGCATTCTTCTGCCACAGGCTGGCTTACGGCGCTTGCCCTGTCTGCTGGCCTGGCTTTCGGCACGGGATATTGGTGGGCGCATCAGGGGCAGGATCAAGCTTCTGTCGGAGCCGAACATGAGCGGCTCATCGCGCTGCAGAAGGAACTGGAAGAAAAGAACGCTCGCTTGATCCGGCTCGAGCAGGAGAATACCCGCCTGAAACGGGAAAGGGAGAAGAAAGCGGCTGCCGTGGATGAGTTGACGTTTTACCGCGAGCTTCCCCGGCAGTCCGTCACGCCTGCGCCCCTTGCCGAGGCACCCGTTTCGGATCCTGCCGATCAGGTGGAGCACCGGGCGCAAAAGCATGATGAGATTTCACATGTCATTGAAGCCCAGCTCGGAGGATCCGAGGCCGTGGGCAAGGGCGGATACCGCATCCAGGTGGGCTCGTTTCGACGGCGCCATGATGCCGAGTCCATGATGCAGCGACTAAGAAAGCATGGTTTTTCAAGTTTCATCCAGTCTGTGGACCTCGGCGGCAAGGGGCAATGGCATCGGGTGTTTGTCGGCCCGTTCCACAGTAGCCTGTTGGCAGAACATGCGAAGCGGGATCTGGAGAAAAAGGTGCGGTTGAAGGGGCTGGTGATTCGCGATGGCTCGTGAGGGGCTGCGCCGGCAATGGCTGGAACAGGTGCTCGGATCGGCATTCAACATGGCGCCACTGGCCGGGGATGCTTCGTTTCGCCGCTATTACCGCGTTCACCATGCCGGGACATCCTTTGTGCTCATGGATGCGCCACCTGACAAGGAAGACGTGGAGCCGTTTCTCAAGGTCCGCGAATGGATGGGGGGTCGTGGTCTTCGCGTTCCCGAACTGCATGCGGCCAATCTTCAGCATGGGTGGCTGTTGCTGGAAGACTTCGGTGATCGCACCTGGGCCAGGGCATGTGCGGACGGTGATGACTTGTCCTCCTTGTTCAGCGATGCGCTCAGGCAGTTGCTGTTGTTGCAGCAGGGCATGGCCGGGCCTGCGCTGCCGGAGTTCGATGTTGGGCGCATGCTGCGCGAGTGCGATCTCTTTATTGACTGGTACATGCCTTATGTCGCCGGCCGTGCGCCGACCCGTTGGGAGAGGCGACGATTCCATGAGCGCATCGGGCCATGGCTGGAGAGCCTGGCCAGTCTGCCGAGGGCTCCGGTCCATCTCGACTTTCACAGCCGAAACCTGATGGTACCCGAAGATGGCCTGCCTCTGGGCATCATTGACTTTCAAGACGCTGTCATGGGGCCGGTCACCTATGATCTGGCCTCATTGCTTTATGACTGCTACCAGGACTATGCCGAAAGCGAACGCCAGGCTTGGAGCCTGGCCTTCTATGAGGCTCTACCTGCCGACAAGCGCTGCGCCTTCGGGAGCTTCGATGCTTGGCATCGGGCGGTACGTCTTACGGCCTGGCAACGTCATGTGAAGGCCATCGGGATTTTTTCGAGATTGGCCTACAGGGATGGGAAGCGTCAGTTTCTCCGCGAGATCCCCCTGACCCGCAAACATCTTCTTGAGGGCATGCAGGCGCTGGACATGGATGAGGAAGACATGGCCCTGCTTTATGTGCCGCCGGCTCATCTGGGACAGGTTGTACCGGGCGCATGAGCGCCTACAATGGGCGCATCAGGCTTATTTGAAATCGAACAGGAGAGAACATCATGGATATCAGCAAGATTCCACCAGGCAACAATCCGCCTGAGGATATCAATGTCATCATTGAAGTGCCGGCTCATGCCGATCCGGTCAAATACGAGCTGGACAAGGAATCGCGTGCGTTTTTCGTCGACAGGTTCATGCACACGGCCATGCATTACCCGGCGAATTATGGCTTTGTGCCCAATACGCTGTCGGAGGATGGCGATCCGGTCGATGCGCTTGTTGTCTGCAACTTCTCGTTGATCACTGGTTGCGTGATCAACTGCAGGCCGGTGGGGGTGCTGCTCATGGAGGACGAGAAGGGATTGGATGCCAAGGTCCTGGCCGTGCCCGTGTCGGAGATCAAGCCGGTGTTTGACCATGTGCAGGGTCCGGAAGACATGCCGAAGTTCCTTCTCGATCAGATCCAGCATTTTTTCCATCATTACAAGGATCTTGAGCCTGGAAAATGGGTCAAGGTGCTCGGGTGGCGCGATGCCGATGCCGCCAAGGAGGAAATCATCTCCTCCGTGAACAGGTTTCAGGAGAAGGAGAACAACTAAGCGGGAGCGGGCGCGCGGGCGCCCGCTTTCATTTTGGGAGGGGAGATATGGAAAGCTTTGTGCCCATTGGCCTGGGAGCATTGGGGCTGTTGGCCGCCTTGGGCCTTTATTTCGTCGTTTTGCGTTATCCATCGGGAGAGGGCAAGGTCAGGGAGATCGCCGAGGCCATTCATCTTGGTGCCATGGTGTTTCTGCGCAGGGAGTATTCGATTCTGGCCGTCTTCGTGCTTGTGGTGGCCATCCTGCTTGGTCTCGGCCTGGGTGTGAACACCATGCTTGCTTTCCTCGTGGGCTCGGTTTCCTCGGCTCTGGCGGGCTATTTCGGCATGTTTTCCGCAACGCGGGCCAATGTCCGCACCGCGATGGCAGCGCAGCGCGGAGGTCAGGCCGAGGCGCTGACCGTGGCTTTCTTCGGCGGATCGATCATGGGGCTGACCGTTGCCGCCTTGGGGCTGCTTGGCCTGGGAACGCTTTACCTGATGTTCGGCGGCGATCCCGAAACGGCCCATGCCATTCACGGCTTCGGCATGGGCGCATCCTCTGTGGCCCTGTTTTCGCGTGTTGGGGGGGGCATTTACACCAAGAGCGCCGACGTTGGCGCGGATCTTGTCGGCAAGGTCGAGGCAGGCATTCCGGAGGATGATCCGCGTAATCCCGGGGTCATTGCGGACAATGTGGGCGACAATGTCGGCGATGTGGCTGGCATGGGCTCGGATATTTTCGAGTCCTACTGTGGCGCCATCATTGCGACCATCGCGATGGCCTCGGCCATGACGGCCGATGTGCTGGATCCGTTGGGCAGCCGGTCCGCGCTGATGTTTCTTCCGCTGGCCCTGGCCTCAGCGGGACTTCTGTGCTCCCTGCTTGGCATTGCGCTCGTTCGTGCATACTCGGATCGCAATCCGCAACTGGCCCTGCGCATCGGTACGGTGGGTTCATCATTGCTGTTCATCTTTCTTGCCTTCATGGTTACCGACTGGGCGGAAGTTTCGCCCAACATCTGGGGTGCCGTGGTTTCGGGCGCGCTGGGTGGCATCATCATTGGTCTGGTCACCGAATACTATACGGGAGGCAAGCCCGTCAGGGACATCGCGGCCGCAGGCGAGACGGGGGCGGCGACGGTCATGATTGCGGGGCTTGCCGTGGGCATGCGGTCGGTCGTTGCGCCATTGTTGACCATTTGCGGCATCATCTATGTTTCCACCGCGCTTTGCGGCCTCTATGGGGTTGGGATCGCTGCTGTGGGCATGCTGGCCACGGTGGGCATGACCATGGCCATTGATGCTTATGGGCCGGTGGCCGACAATGCTGGTGGCATCGCTGAAATGGCCGGCATGGGCGAGAAGGTCCGGCGCATTACGGACTCCCTTGATGAACTGGGCAACACAACGGCCGCCATCGGCAAGGGGTTTGCCATCGGCGCGGCTGCCCTGGCCGCCCTGGCCATCATCACGGCCTATGTGGAGACCGTCTCGGCCCATGTGCCAGGCTTCTCGCTTGAGCTGAACAAGCCCGGTGTGCTCATCGGCATGTTTGTCGGAGGTGTGTTTCCCTTTCTGGTTGCTTCCCTGACCATGACCGCGGTTGGTGATGCGGCCTTTGACATGATCAAGGAGATTCGACGGCAATTTCACGAGATTCCAGGGCTTATGGAAGGCAAGGCCGAGCCCGATCATGCGCGTTGCGTGGACATTGCGACGACGGCGGCGCTCAAGCGCATGGTGTTGCCGGGTGTTCTTGCCGTCAGCGCGCCCGTGGTTGTGGGCTTCGGTTTGGGGCCTGAATCGCTTGGCGGCATGCTAGGAGGCGCGCTCGTGGGCTGCGTGCTGCTGGCCCTGACCATGGCCAATGCGGGCGGGGCCTGGGATAATGCCAAGAAGCATGTTGAAAAGGGCCATTTCGGCGGGAAGGGCTCGGATGTGCACAAGGCCTGCGTTGTTGGCGACACGGTGGGTGACCCGTTCAAGGATACGTCCGGACCATCGATGAACATTCTGATCAATGTCATGGCCATCGTCTCCCTGGTGATTGCTCCACTGCTGGCATGATACCGGAAGAGTTTCCGCTTGATCCGAATCTGATCTACTGGAATCACGCGGCCATCGGGACATGGCCCCGGCGGACGAGGGATGCCGTCTGTGCCTTTGCCGACGAGAGCATGCGGCAAGGGGCAAGGAACTATCCAGCCTGGATCAGCCGGGAGTCCAGGCTGCGCATGCGCGCGGCCCGGCTGATGGGCGCCGGTTCGGCTGATGACATTGCGTTGGTAAAAAACACTTCCGAGGGCCTTTCTTTGCTTGCCTATGGACTGACATGGCAACCAGGTGACCGCATTGTCATCGCCCGGGGCGAGTTTCCCTCCAACAGAATCGTTTGGGAGTCGCTGGCTTGCTACGGCGTGTGCGTTGACAGCGTGGAGCTCGGGTGCGATGAGCCAGAGGAGGCCCTTCTTGGCGCCATCTGCGAGCGCACACGCTTGCTCAGTATCAGTTCCGTCCAATATGCGACGGGTTTGCGCCTGGATGTTTCGCGCATAGGCAGGGCCTGCAGGGAACGCGGCGTGCTGTTTTGCATCGATGCCATTCAGCATCTGGGTATGTTGCGCTTCGATGTTCAGCAGAACATGGCGGATGTGGCCGTGGCCGACGGGCACAAATGGTTGCTGGGCCCGGAAGGCCTGGCATTGATGTATGTACGTCCTTCGCTGAGAAACAGGTTGAGGCTGCGCCAGTTCGGCTGGCATATGGTCGAGCATGCCGGAGATTTTGAACGTCGGGACTGGGAGCCGGCGCATACGGCCCGTCGCTTCGAGCCAGGGAGCCCGAACATGCTCGGTATCCATGCCTTGGAGGCAAGCCTTTCGCTGTTCGAGGAGATGGGTATGGATCTCGTCGAGGACAAGGTTCTGCATGCGGCCAGACAGCTTGTCGCCTGGATCCAGTCACATGCGGATTGGGAATTGTGTTCGATGGATGCAGAAGGGCGCCTGTCGGGGATCGTCAGCTTCCGTATCCGGGGGGCGGATGGGCGTATGCATGCACGGCTTGTGAACATGGCCCTGGCAAGAGGACTTGTTTGCGCCTACAGGGCTGGCGCCATTCGTCTGTCCCCGCATTTCTATTGTCAGGTGACCGAGCAGCTCGAAAAGGCCGACGGAGTCATCCATCATGTTCGGCGGGAGCTTGGTATTTGAGGCTTTGCCTGGCAGGCCCGGCGCCTGTAGTCTGCGCCGGCCGCTCATGAGGCGGGATGTCGGAGGTTAGGATTTGATGTTGCCACGTACCCATTGCGGAGATTTCAGAGTCATGCATATCGATCAGACCGTGCGCTTGTGCGGCTGGGTGGATACGGCTCGTGATCATGGCGGAGTCGTGTTTCTGGATGTCCGCGATCGCTCCGGCCTCGTGCAGGTTGTCGTCCATCCGGATACACCCGAGGTTCACAAGCTGGCCCATAGCCTGCGACAGCAGGACGTCATCGAGGTTCAAGGCACGGTTCTGGCCCGCTCCGAAGATACGGTCAATGAAAAGCTTTCCACTGGTGCAGTGGAGGTCAAGGCATCCGAGATCCATGTGCTCAATCGTTCCGAGACGCCGCCATTCCCGATCGAGGATGATTGCCATACCGGGGAACAGCATCGCCTGGAATTTCGCTATCTCGATCTTCGGCGGCCGAAGATGCAACGCAATCTCCAGCTTCGACATCGCGTGGTTCATGCGGCCCGTCAGTACCTGGACCAGCAGGGCTTTCTGGAGATCGAAACGCCAATCCTGAACAAGTCAACGCCGGAGGGCGCACGCGACTATCTGGTCCCGAGTCGCATCTATCCCGGCTCCTTTTTTGCTCTCCCCCAGAGTCCGCAATTGTTCAAACAGCTGCTCATGGTTGCGGGCATGGATCGTTACTATCAGATAGCGCGCTGCTTCCGCGATGAGGATTTGCGCGCCGACCGACAGCCTGAGTTTACCCAGGTTGACCTCGAGATGTCCTTCGTGAGCCAGGATGAGGTCATGAGCATTGCCGAGGGTCTCTTGCGGGCGATGTTTGATGCTGGCGTGGGCATCCATCTTCCGGAGGTGTTTCCGCGCATGAGCTATGCCGAGGCCATGGCCCGGTATGGACTGGACCGTCCGGACATCCGCTTTGGCCTGGAGCATGTCGATATCACTGATCTCATGAAACAGGTGGAGTTCAAGGTGTTCCGGGAACCGGCGGACACGGGCGGGCTTGTCAAGGTCATGCGGGTTCCTGGAGGGGGCAGGCTTACGCGCAAGCAGATTGATGACTATACGAGCTATGTCTCGGTCTATGGCGCAAAGGGGCTCGCCTGGATCAAGGTCAACGATCGTTCGCGTCTTCCCGAAGGCTTGCAATCGCCGATCGTCAAGTTTCTGCCCGGGCAGGTGCTCGAGGCGTTGTTAGAGGCCTGTGATGCCGGGAACGGCGATATCCTTTTCTTCGGCGCGGGCGATGTAAAGGTCGTCAACGATGCCCTCGGGCATTTGCGCGTGCGTATTGCCCATGATCTCGGGCTTGTTGCCGATGATGATCATCGCTTTGTCTGGATCGTGGATTTCCCGATGTTTTCCTGGAATGCGGATGAAAAAAGGCTTGAGGCATTGCATCACCCGTTTACCTCGCCTCATCCGGATGATCTTGAGCTGCTGGAGAGTGATCCATTGGCCATGCGTTCCCAGGCATATGATCTGGTCTGGAATGGAACGGAAATCGGCGGGGGCTCGATCCGTATTCATCAGCCGGATGTTCAGGCGCGTATTTTCAGGGCCCTGAACATCGGTGATGACGAGGCAAGGGAGAAGTTCGGTTTTCTTCTGGATGCCCTGAAATATGGTGCTCCACCGCATGGGGGGCTGGCCTTCGGTCTGGACAGGATTCTGGCCTTGATGGCGGGTGCCGAGTCCATCCGGGACGTCATCGCATTCCCCAAGACCCAGAAGGCCGCCGACCTGATGTGTGACTCGCCCTCTCCAGTGGCCGAGGAACAGCTCAGGGAGCTTGGTCTGCGCCTGCGCAAGAACATGATTTCCTCAGGCTAGCCCGGATTTTTCATGATGATCATGCGCCGGGATTTGAAATGTCGAAACCTAAAAAGGGGTTGCATCGGCATGGACGTGTTATTGAAGATGGCCCCCTGCATTTCGCGGCGCCTGGCTTGTCTTTGCGGGCAGAATGCAGGCCTTTGGCTGCGAACCATGGCGATGGCCATGCTTCGCAGCCAAAGGCGTGCCCCGACCTTGCTCATCCGGCGCCATCCATTCGCGATCACATGAAAAATCCGGGCTGGGGGAGCGACCCGTTCATTCCCCTTTGACAAGGGGGGGCGCAGCAACAATCATACAAGACATGAGAGTGGCTTGCCTTGTGTTGTTGCTGGCGCTTGCTGCATGCGCGCATCCTCCAACGCAGGAAATGGCACATGCGCGTTCAGCCATTCAGACCGCAAAATCGCTGCCGGGGCACAACCCGCGGGCGGATGATGAAATCAGACAGGCGGAACGGGAGCTTCAGGCCGCCAGTCAGGCCATTCGAGAAAAGAATTTTGCCCTGGCTCGCGAGAAGGCGCTGAACGCGAAGCATCGCGCCCGCCGAGCAGCAAAGCTCAAGCAGCAATCAGAACAGTGACATAAGGTGACATAAGGGGTATCAGGAAATGGCATACGACAAGATTCGCATTCCCGAGGATGGGGAAAAGATCACCATGGGGGAGGATGGACGGCTTCATGTGCCGGACAGGCCGATCATCGCCTTCATTGAAGGGGATGGAACGGGCCCGGACATCTGGCGCGCGGCCAAGCGCGTGCTTGATGCCGCAGTCGAGAAGGCTTACGGAGGACAGCGCAAGATCGCCTGGATGGAAGTGTTTGCCGGCGAAAAGGCATGGAACATGTATGGTCAGACGGACGAGGCATGGCTGCCGCAGGAAACCCTCGATGCGTTTTCCGAATATCTCATTGGCATCAAGGGGCCGCTGACCACGCCTGTTGGCGGAGGAATCAGCTCGCTGAATGTCGCGTTGCGCCAGAAGCTGGACCTGTATGTATGCCAGAGACCGGTTAAGTATTTCGATGGCGTGCCCAGCCCCGTCAAGCGGCCTGAGGATGTGGACATGGTCATCTTCCGCGAGAACTCGGAGGACATCTATGCCGGCATTGAATGGCCCGCAGGCTCCGATGAGGCCAGGAAGCTTCTGGATTTTCTGCGGAATGAAATGGGCGTGACCAAGATTCGGTTTCCCGAGACCAGCGGCTTCGGCATCAAGCCTGTTTCAAGGGAGGGTACCGAACGTCTGGTCCGCGCTGCCATTCGCTATGCGATCGAGAACAACCGGAAAAGCGTGACCCTGGTGCACAAGGGTAACATCATGAAGTACACCGAGGGTGCCTTCCGAAATTGGGGTTATGAGCTTGCGAAGAGGGAGTTTGGCGCCCAGGAGATCGACGGCGGTCCATGGTGTCAGTTGCCCAACGGACTTGTGATCAAGGATGCAATAGCCGACATCGCTCTGCAGCAGGTACTGACCCGCGCCAAGGAATTCGATGTGATTGCCACGTTGAACCTGAATGGCGATTACCTGTCCGATGCGCTGGCTGCTCAGGTTGGTGGCATCGGCATTGCTCCTGGCGCCAACATCAATTATGACACCGGTCATGCGATCTTCGAGGCCACGCATGGCACGGCTCCCAAATATGCGAACAAGAATGTCGTCAACCCCTCATCCGTCATTCTTTCCGGCGAAATGATGCTTCGCTACATGGGCTGGACGGAGGCCGCGGATCTGATCATTCAGGGTGTCACGGGCGCCATTCGGGCCAAGACCGTGACGTATGACTTTCATCGCCTGATGGAAGGCGCGACGAAGCTGTCCACCTCTCAGTTTGGCGATGCCATCATCGCCCATATGGGAGAAGAGGCAGAGGAGGATGTCGAGGCCATTCAGTATGATCAGCTCGTGGAACGCTTCACCGAGCTGTTCGAGGCCGGCTCGGAGAAGACTGCCGAATTTGCAAGGGTAGCGATGGAAAAGGCGCGCGAACAGTTGACGGCTGCCGGTGCATTCTCCGAAGAGCAGGGAAAACGGCTGAAGGCCTTCCTGGAGCGCGATTTCGGTCACATGGCTGCCAGTTTCAGCGAGGAAGCCATGGAAAAACTACATCCCTCCCGGCTGGGTGCCGGTGCGGTGGCCTCGTTGGCCTCGCTGTTTCGGGCTGCCGGCGAATTGTTTGCGAATGTGGCGGAGAAGGCCGACCAGGTGCGTACATGCCGTTCGGGAGAGATCACGAGTGCAGGGACGTTGACCTGCACTTCCTGTGGTCATGAGATTCACTTGAAGCGCACTGGACGCGTTCCGCCATGTCCGAAATGTCATGCGACCCAGTTCCGCAAGAGTTACTGAGTCGCCGTGAATGCAGAACGGGCGGCACCTGCCGCCCGTTTTTTTGCCTCTTCCCCGATGGGCTCAGATCACCTTGGAGAATTTGACCCCGTCATTCTTCTTGCGCAGGTATTCATCGAAAACCATGGCGATGTTTCTGATCAGCAGGCGTCCGGCGGGAAGCACGCGAAGGCCATGCTCAGAAAGCTCAACAAGCCCGTCTTCGGCCATGTCCTCAAGATCCCTCAGCTCATCGGCAAAGTGTCGTCTGAAATCAATCTCGAATTGATGCTCAAACGTGCGGTAATCGAGCGCGAAATCGCACATCAGTCGCATGATGACCTGTCTGCGCAGATGATCCTCCCTGGACAGGATATATCCCCTGAACACTGGGAAGTTGCCGGAAGCAAGGGCGCCTGAATAACGATCCATCTCCTTGGCATTCTGGAAGAAGCCTCCGCCCACATAGCCGATGGACGTGATGCCCAGGCCGATAAGATCGCAGTCTGCCATCGTCGAATAGCCCTGGAAGTTGCGGTAGAGCTTCCCTTCCTGTTGCGCCAGGGTCAGCTCATCATCCGGTTTGGCGAAGTGATCCATGCCGATGAACACGTATCCCGCATCGAGCAGTTTATTGATGCTGTGTTCGAGAATGTTGAGTTTCTCCTGAGGTGTAGGGAGATCGCCTTCGTCAATCCTGCGTTGTGGCATGAACATGTGCGGCAGGTGTGCATAATTGAACAGGGCGATGCGATCCGGTGAGAAACCGATGATGGTGTCCAGCGTGCGATCAAACGATTCGACGGTTTGATGGGGAAGGCCATACATGAGATCGATGTTGATGGATTTGAAACCATGCTCCCGGGCCTCGTTGAGCACGCGCAGCGTGACCTCCTCGGACTGGATGCGATTGACGGCCTTCTGCACGTCGGGATCGAAATCCTGCACTCCCATGCTCATGCGGTTGAAGCCGATCTGCCGCAACACCGCAATGGTGTGCTCGCTGCACTCGCGAGGATCGATTTCTATGCCGAACTCCCCCTGTTCATCATCCGCGAATGAGAAGCGTTCCCGGAGCTTGTGCATCAGACGCGTCATCTGATCATCGTTCAGGAACGTGGGGGTTCCACCTCCGAAATGCAACTGCATGACTGTACGCCCCGGGTTCTCTGGCCCATGGCCCAAGGTGTCGGCGACGAGATCGATTTCCCGGCACAGCAGGTCCACATATGGAGCTGCGCGTTCGTATTGCTTGGTCACGATCTTGCTGCAACCGCAGTAATAGCAAACCGTGTTGCAGAAGGGAATGTGCACGTACAGCGACAGCGGGGCGCGGTCCTCGGCCACGCGCCGAAGCGTTCGGGCATAGGCCTCGGCGTCTACGCCCTCGTGGAACAGTGGAGCGGTTGGGTAGGAGGTGTATCTGGGGCCCGCCTTGTCGTATTTCCTGATCAGGTCGAGATGAAAAAGATCGGCGCCCCCCAGTCGGGAGGCGCCTTGCCTTGCATGCTCAGTCATTGTTTCCCGGTTGATGCGCGAATGTAGGCGATGATGTCCTGGACATCATCGTCGGAGAGCTTGGTAATGTGTTCGCCGGCGCGTTCCACATGACGCCCGTGGCGGATGCGCAGGTCAAGCAACCGATCATCAAGATCGCTTATCTTGCGTCGTTGGGCCGCGTTGCCGATCAGTCGGATATCCCCAGGAGTCGCATGGCAAGATGCGCAGTTTTTCTGGTACAGCGCCTTGCCCCGCTCCGGGCTGGCCTTGTAGCGCAGCGAGTAGACATAATGGGCGACATCGGCGATGTCGGCATTGCTGAGCTGGTGGCGCTTGCTGGTCATCAGCGTGCCTGGTCGTCCATAGCGAATCGTGTGTATGATGCCCTTCAGGTCCAGCTTGCTGTATACGAGATTCTTTGCGCCCACGCCGGTTTTTGCCCGGCCATCCATGCCGTGACAGGTCGAGCAGACGGCCTCGAAGCGCTTCTTCCCGTTGGCCAGGTTGGGCTTGTAATCAAAGGTCTTGATGTAGTCGATGACTTCCTCGATCTCCAGGGGGTCAAGCGTGTATTTTTTGGGTGTCATGGCCGTGCCCTTGACGCCATAGGTGATGATGCGACGCAATTCGTCGCGATCAACGAATGGGGCCACGGCGCGCAGGTTGCGGGCAGGGAAAGGCTTGAGCTTCTTCCCGTAATCGCTGACGGTGCCATCCTTGCCGTGGCACATGGCACAATTGGCTTCAAAAAGTTCCTTGCCGCTCAGCTCCTTGGCCGATGCGCCCATCGGGGCGGCTACTAAGGCCAGCAATGCGGCCCACAACATGATGCGCATGATTTCTCCTCCTCTCCACAAAGTTGGCAAAGGCCAACTATTGTCCACAAGGATTCTTTGCGCAAGCGTTTGACGCTTATTTCGGCTGCTTGGACTGAATGAAGGCCACGAGGGCATCGATTTCCTCTGCGCTGAGCTTCGAGCCGAACTTCGGCATCATCTTCCGGCCCTTGGTGATGACCTCCTTGAGCACGGCGGGATCCTTGTTCATGTCCTTGACTGCGGGGCCGACCTTCTTGGTGTCGATCCTGTGGCACATCGAGCATTTCTTGCTGAAGAGTTTTGCTCCGTCAGCGGCGGCATGAGCTGGCATGGCCCCGGCGACCATCAGGGATGCGGCTGCTGCAATCAGTGCGAACTTTTTCATGTTACCCTCCTTCCGACTGGAATCTTTAGTTCAAGCCTAGCCCATCACGTGGCTCTGTCCAAGGCGCATTTTGTTCTCCTCGGGGCGGAGAAACGCTTACATCTCGACCGGAATGGCCTTGGGACGGTAGAACCACATTTGGTACAGGCTGCAAAGGATCTGTCCCCATAGCGAGAGTCCCATCAGCCCGCCGCTGGCCACGACGACATAGGCGAACTCCGGCATGCTCTTGGTGATGAACCAGGAACTGATGTCCATGAGCAGGAACAGAAATGGAATGGCCACGGTCACGCGCTTGATCCAGACGGGCATTTCGCAGAGGATGAAGATGCGCCCGACAAGGAACAGGATGAAGGCGATGCCGAACAGGTGGATGTGCGAAACGCGCACCAGGGCCGGTATCGGAGTACCCGTGTCGGTCTCGGTAAGCTTCAGCACTTCCTCATAGCTGGTCAGGTGCGGGATGTTCATGCCGCTTTCGGCCGAATGGCACATGATGCAATTGTTGTCCAGAATCGGCTTGACTTGCAGTTCGAATTCATCTTTTGGGGTGCCGTGTTCGATCCAGTCGAGGATCACGTGCTTGGCTGCGGGATTGGGCAGGTTCGCCTCCATCGGGCCATTGATGGCAGCACCCAGGCGGGTCTGGTTATGGCTGCCGTAATAGGCGATCATCACGTCCTTGACGGAGAGGCCGGGTTCGCCATCCCGCCCCTGATGGGTGTAATAGAGGTTCAGAATGGCAAAGAAATAACCCAGGCCGATGGTTAACAGGAACATGGAGTCGAGGATCTTCTCGCTGACCGATGCGTCGGAGAAGCGTCTGTACTTGGGCATTTGGCAGGGTCCCTTTTGTGAGATTCCGCTATTATACCGATTGCAGCTTGGGTTTCAAATCATCGGACTGGCCGCCTGCCTCAAACCCTTCATACACACAAGGCAGGACGCTAACCATCCTCTTTACCTCCCGAAACACCAATAAAATACATTAAGACCAACGGGTTATTAAAGGGCTATTGTTCACTGCATGATGCAGAACTCCTCGAGGAATGAGCATGATTGGTTATCCAATTAGCCCATGCCCAGTTCACGGCGGCACCATTCGCGCGCCTGTTGCTCATCGGTGAATTGACCGTCCAGTTGAGCCTGGTAGGCCTTGCGCAGCAACTGTCCCATGGCCGGCCCCGGGCTCATGCCGAGTTCGATGAGCATTCGGCCTTTCACGATGGGTTCAGGTTTGCCGCGGTGCTGTCGCATTTGTCTTGCAAGCTCAAGCCATGGCAAGGCGGGGCGCGATGGCGGGGCGGGATGGCGGCCGGATGCGTCCGCCTCGACGAGCATCTCCCAGAGCTCGATGGTGGCGGGCGATAGTCTGTGCGAAAGCCTGCGCACGGCTCGCCGCGTGGGCTGTCCGTGAAGGTGACACATGTGTTCGCTGACCAGTGGCTGAATGTAAGGCAGCAGGCGCTTGGGCATGCCGATCCGCTCGGCAAACGCGACAATCAGCGCTTGGGCCGCCTCGCTGTGGCCTGGGGAGCGGAAGACGCCGTCATCGTTGACCGTGGTCTTCGGCTTGCCCAGATCATGGCAGAGTTCGGAGAACACAAGGATCAATGTGCGTTCCTCATCAAGATGCTCGCGGAGTGCAATGGAGGCCGCCTTGTCGACAGCCTGGCAGGTATGGGTCCAGACATCGCCCTCCGGATGCCAGCGCGGAGACTGGGGACACCCGATCAGCGCATGCAGTTCCGGGTAAAGTTCGATCCATCCGCTGTCCTGCAGCAGCCGGAGGCCGAACGAGGGGAAGGGTGCAAGGGCCCATTTGCGCCATTCCTGCCAGATGCGCGATCGCGAAAGCGTGTGCGCCTCGCCGAGCAAGCGCCTGCACAATGCCGCCGTTTCCGCATCCAGCCTGAGGTGGAATCGGGCGGCAAACTGCATGCCGCGCAGCACGCGAAGCGGATCCTCGGCAAAGGCGGGGGATACATGACGCAGCACGCCCCTTTCGAGATCCCTGCATCCATTGTGAGGATCCAGCAGCCGGCATTCGACGGGGTCATACATCATCGCATTGATCGTGAAATCGCGCCTTAGGGAAGCCGTGTGTTCATCAAGACAAGGGTCTGGCCGTACGTCGAAGCCGGTATGACCGGGTGCCTTCTTGATCTCGGTTCGCGGCAGGGCCAGGTCGATTTCATGCTTTTCCATGCGCAGCTTGAGCACGCCAAAGGATTTACCGACGGAAAAGACTTTTCCGAAGCGGGAGGCCAGTTTTAGTAGTTGGGCCTCACTCAGACCGAACACCTCGATGTCAAAGTCCTTGGGGGTATATCCAAGGCAGAGATCACGAACGCAGCCGCCCACAAGCCATGCCCTGCCTTGCGATTGCCTGATGGCCTTGCATAGTCCCACGACCCTCTCGGGCAGCCTTGGCGTCCATTCCCTGAGCATGAGCTTATTCCACGTTCGACAACCGGCAATGGCAAGCCTATGCTGTCAAATGCAGAACAAGGTGCTGGATTATGGAGGTGAGATATGCGTTTCATCGGTAAACGAAGGGGAGGCCCGGCCTATTTCAAGAGAAAAAAGGTGACCGTCATTGGCTCGGGGCATGTCGGGGCAACCGCAGCCTTTCTGATTGCCCAGAAGGAGCTGGCGGATGTGGTGCTCATCGATGTGATCGAAGGGGTTCCGCAGGGCAAGGCCCTTGATATGTATGAGGCCTCGCCCATTCAGGGCTATGATGTGTCCATTCGCGGGTCCAACGATTACACGGATACGGCCGGCTCCGATCTCGTGATCGTGACGGCCGGCATGGCCCGAAAGCCCGGCATGAGCAGGGATGATCTGCTCTCAACGAATGTGAAAATTGTCGCGGAAGTGGTCGGTAAGGCCGTGCGGCATTCCCCCGACTGCATTCTTCTCATCGTGACCAACCCCCTGGATGCCATGGTCTACACGGCCAAACAGGTCTCGGGTTTTCCCCGTTCAAGGGTCATTGGCATGGCCGGAGTGCTGGATTCGGCGCGCATGCGCTCATTCATTGCCGAGGCCTTGGATGTGTCGATCGAGGACGTATCGGCATTCGTGCTAGGCGGGCACGGGGACATGATGGTTCCCTTGCCACGGTATTCGACGGTTTCGGGGATCCCGATCACGGAACTCATGAGCGCTGAGAAGATCCGCGAGATTTGCGAACATACGGCTTCCGGCGGTGCGGAGATCGTGCGCCTGCTGAAGACGGGCTCGGCCTTCTATGCCCCGGGGGCGGCCGTGGTGGAAATGGCCGAGGCCATTCTGAAGGACAAGAAGCGCATCCTGCCGTGCGCAGCCTATCTGGAAGGCGAGTATGGCGTGCAGGGCTATTTCATGGGGGTGCCATGCAAGCTCGGCGGCAGCGGCATGGAAGGCATCATCGAGCTTGATCTGAATGAGGATGAACGGGCAGCTTTGCAACGTTCGCTGGCATCCGTTCAACGCCTGGTCGAGCAGGTGGATGCGCTGGAACACTTCTGAGCGGATGCCGAAGGCTGCATGGAGGCGTGATTGAACATTCATGAATATCAGGCGAAATCGCTGCTGAAGCAGGCGGGCATTGCCGTGCCTGCCGGTTGTGTGGCGCGAGATGTCGATGCCGCCATGAAGGCCGCTGAGGAACTGGGATTGCCCGTGGTGGTCAAGGCCCAAATCCATGCCGGCGGCAGAGGAAAGGCTGGAGGCGTGCGCATGTGTCGGGCCCTGGAAGAGGTTAACCGGGCTGCATCGGGCCTTCTTGGCCATGTGCTGGTGACAGCCCAGACGGGGAGTGAGGGAAAGACTGTTCACACTTTGTACATTGAGCGCGCCCAGCCCATCGCCCGCGAATTGTATCTGAGCCTGCTGATTGACCGGGATGCCGAGGCAGTGGCGCTGGTTGCCAGCACGGACGGGGGGACAGACATCGAGGAGGTGGCTGCATCTCACCCCGAGCGCATCTTTGCCCGTCCGCTGCAACATGGTCCATCCGATGTCTTGCCGGACCTGGCGGATTTCCTGTCCCTGCCGGTTGGGCAGGTGGAGCCTCTGGTGGGGAGCTTGTATCGGTTGTTTGTCGACAAAGATTGCAGCCTGATCGAGCTCAATCCGCTCATCGTCAACGATCAGGGAGGCCTTGTGGCCCTGGACGCCAAGATTGCATTTGATGACAATGCCCTGTTTCGTCATCCAGAGCTTGAAGCCATGCGCGACCCGCTTGAGGAAGATCCCAGGGAACGCGAGGCGCGCAAATTCGGCCTGAATTACATCGCACTGGATGGCCGGATAGGCTGCATGGTCAATGGCGCAGGCCTGGCCATGGCCACCATGGACATCATTCAGCTCAAGGGAGACCGGCCCGCAAATTTCCTGGACGTCGGCGGTGGTGTGACGGAAGAGGCCGTGGCCGAGGCGTTTCGCTTGCTGCTGGGCGATGTCCACGTTCGATCCATTCTGGTGAACATCTTCGGGGGCATCGTGCGCTGCGATATCATTGCCCGCGGTCTGTTGGAGGCTGTAAAGACACATCCAATGCGCGTGCCTGTGGTCATGCGACTGGTCGGCACCAATGAGCAGGAGGGGCGCCGGCTTGTCAAGCAGGCCGGCCTGGATGTGCGATGGGCCGGCAATCTGGACGAGGCCGCCGAGATGGCCGTGGCCGCGGCCCGGGAAGGGGATCCGTCATGAGGTCTTTGCTGGATGCGCGAACGCGTGTGATTTGTCAGGGTTTTACGGGCCGCCAGGGCAGTTTTCATTGTGAACAGATGATCGCATACGGCACGAGGCTTGTTGCCGGGGTGACGCCTGGCAAGGGCGGACGGATGCATCTGGGTCGACCGGTGTTTGACAGCGTCGCGGAAGCCGTAAAGGAGACGCAGGCGGAAGCCTCGGTCATCTTTGTGCCGCCGCCTTTTGCCGCCGAGGCCATCATTGAGGCTGCTGTGGCTGGCATCCGTTTGATTGTCTGCATCACCGAAGGCATACCCGTGCTGGACATGATTCGCGTCAAGGCTCATTTGCGCGCCATGATTCGGCCTCCGGTCCTGATTGGCCCCAATTGTCCGGGGATCATCACGCCCGGCGAGGCCAAGATCGGCATCATGCCTGGCCATATTCATCAGCCTGGCTGCATCGGCGTGGTTTCACGATCCGGAACACTGACCTATGAGGCCGTGGCGCAGTTGAGCGCCGCAGGCCTTGGGCAGAGTGGATGCATTGGCATCGGCGGTGATCCGATTCATGGCATGGATTTCATCGATGCGCTGGCCGGGTTTGAGCAGGATGAGTCCACGCGCGGCATTGTCATGATTGGCGAGATTGGCGGAACCGACGAGGAAAGAGCCGCCGACTATATCCGCAAGAAGGTATCGAAGCCTGTGGTGGCCTTCATCGCCGGCGCAACCGCTCCCCGGGGCAAGCGCATGGGGCATGCCGGGGCGATTATTTCCGGGGGGAAGGGCACGGCCGAGGCCAAGTTTGCGGCGCTGGAATCGGCGGGCGTGACGGTCGAGCGCAATCCGACCCTTCTGGCTCACCGGATGCTTGAACTGTTAGGGTCCTGATGCATCGGTTTCGTCAGCCTGAACCGGCGGAGGAGGAACTCAATCGGTTGATTCCTCGGCTCGGTCGTTTGCATGTTCGTCAGCGTTTGGGCATCGAGCATGATCATGCGGTCGACATTTTTGGTCATGGTCGATGGATTCATCCCGAGAACTGGTTTTCCGCGCACAGGCTTGCATCCTGGCTCATGCATCTGATGGGGCTTGCCCAAATCGGCAGGCGCCATGCGCGCCGTTTCCGATGCCACCAGAGGGATATTGTGCTGGAGCGGCTTCCCCGGGCCTGTGACGGCCTGCGCATCCTGCATCTGACCGATTTGCATCTCGATGTGGCCGATGATCTGGTCGGGTCGCTGATCGATGCCCTGGAAGGCATGGACGCCGATATCGCCGTGTTGACCGGGGACTATCGCATACGAACCTATGGTCCCATCGATCGTGCCATGCAGGCCATGCAGGAGCTTCGCCCCCATTTGCCGGAAAGGGTCTATGCCGTGTTGGGCAATCATGATTGTCTGGCCATGGTTCCCCGCCTCGAACGCATGAACGTGCGCGTTCTGCTCAACGAAGAGGCTGAAGTGGAGGAAGGGCTTTTTCTGGCAGGCGTCGATGACCCGCATTATTATCGCGTGGACAATCTGGCCAAGGCCCTTGAGCATGTTCCCCGGGAAGCTCCCGTGATCCTGCTTTCGCATTCTCCCGAGATTTATCGCCTGGCAGCGCATGCTGACATCGATCTCATGCTGTGTGGTCACACCCATGGCGGTCAGGTGTGCCTGCCCGGGGGCATCGCCGTGGTGTATGATTGCGAGTGTCCGAGACGCTACTGCAGGGGGGCATGGACGCATGGCCGCCTGCAGGGCTACACATCCTCAGGGTGCGGAACGTCCATTCTCGACGTGCGCTTTTTCTGTCCACCTGAAATCGTCGTTCATCGTTTGCGCTGCGGCGGTTTGCCTACCCTCGACGAAGACTGAGGAACCTTGGCGTTTCGATGCTGGTGTCATGGGGTCCATGACAGCCCCATGGACAGCATGCCGAATGGGTGCTTGAAAAGGTGGCTGGTTCGTTGATTGTAGGTCATGGGCAAATCGGCAAGAACAAAATGCCTATAGATGCGTCCATGTCCATAGATGTTCCATCCTGCGGCCAGTTGCCAGCCCAGATAAACATCCACTTGGTCTTGGGAGCGATAATCGGCTTTTCCTGCCACAGGCCTGTATCCCGAGCGCGTGATGTTCGTGTGTGCGTAATCGGCGAGCAACTTCAGGTTTCGGGAGATTTGCCAGTCCAGGCCAAGCTGCAGCAGAACATGAGTTTCCCGCCAAGGGGATCTTTGAGGCGCGATGGGGGGCACGAAGAAGAGGTTGATCAATGGGTCATCGGATTGCATCCGGGCTTCTACCTTGTAGCGCCGCAATTCGCCGCTCAAGTGAAGCCAAATATCGTTGTTGACTTTCCATGCACTGCGCAGGGCAGTCTCCCAGGCCTGATCCTTGCCCGTGAGCGTTCCAAATGGTCGGCCCTTGCGCCTGATGACCGTGCCTCCAAATTGGAAGGCATAGAAATCAAAGGCCTTTGCCTGGTGACGAAGGTAACCGAGCTCGGCGGCGAGGCGCAGTCCGCTTTCCTTGTGAATCATGTATTGAAGGCGCAGATCATGCATGAATGCATCCGTATTGATATTTCTTGGTTCGGTTGCGCGCGTGACCTTCTCCTGCATGAGACCGAACGCGTAACGAAGATTCAGCTTCCAGGGGAGGCCGTAATGGAAACCAATGGATTCCATCGTGAAGCGGTCGAGGGAGGAGGACCTGGAGAATTTTCCTGCATAGTTGGTTAGATCAAGGCTCGGAGAAAAATAGTCGAGCTGCCCCCACAATTCGATCTCGCCAGACTGGATCGATGAGGCCAGCGGACGCTGCAATTCCATCTCGGCCCTGCATGGCGATGAAAGCATCGGGAAAGTCAAGGCAAAAAGAATGGCCCAATGGATGTAACGAAACATGGCTCCACCTCGTGATCAAGGGTTGCGCTCTTCAAGCCACTGGCTGAGAAGGGCCAGACAGCGCCTGTTCAGACGAATGCCCGTGTCCTCGCTGTCAGATTCAGTATAGCAGCGAAGTTCGGGGGCATTGCCTGAAGGACGGATATGCACGATATCGCCCGAAGCCAGGACAAGACGAACACCATCAGTGGTATCAATGGCAACAATGTCACCCAATGCATCCTGCAGCAACGCCCTGGCGGCGGCAAGATTGGCTCTGTCGTCGTCTGTCAGCATGGGGGCCAGCAACTCCCGCGCGCGTTCGGCGGAGAAATCCTTCAGACGGTCACTGAAGGTATAGCGCTGGGGGAGCAGTTTGTTCAATCCGCTGACTTGGCAATTCATCTGCTCAGCCAGAGAAAGGATGGCCAGGGGAACGATGATGGCATCTCTGGTGGGAAGTGCGGGCAGCAGATGGCCGTTGATGGTCAGGTCGCTCTGTTGAAGGAAGCCGCCATTGGCTTCATAACCCACGATTGCGCTCAGGCCTTCATGTTCGGCCTGTTGCATGCCTGCAATGACATACGGGGAGCCTATTCGGGTTCGTATGACCCGCTCGAACCAGCCACACCGTTCGACAGCCGTGTTGCTGCTGATCGGTGTGACGACGCAACGGGCGCCAAGCATCCTTGCGCACAGAATGCCGATCACATCCCCCCTCATCCAGCGGCCATGTTCATCCGAGACGAGCGGACGGTCTCCGTCTCCATCCGCCGAGATGAGACAGTCAAGCTCATGCTTGCTGCACCAATGGCGCGCCAGGCGCTCGTCTTCATCCCTGATGGCTTCGGTGTCGACGGGAATGAACACCTCCGATCGCCCAAGAGGAACGACCTCGGCGCCCAGGCGTTCGAGGATCTCGCAAAGCATGTCACGTGCAACCGTGGAGTGCTCATAGACACCAATGCGCCGACCCTTCAGCAGTTGGGAGGGAAAAAGCTCCACATAGCGCCGAATGTAAGCCTCTTTGGCCGTGTCGGTTGGCGTAGGCAAGGCTCTGGGCTCCAGCAGGGATCCGTTTTCATCGAAAAGCTCTGCATCCAGTCCAACGCTTTGTTCGCGCATGCACTGCTCATCTTCCTTCAGGATTTCGCCATCCGGTTTGTAGAATTTGATCCCGTTTCGGTCTTCGGGAATGTGGCTCCCCGTGACCATGATGCCGGCCATGCCCCGGCTGATCGCATGGGCAGCGAGGGCTGGAGTGGGCAGGCGCCCGCAATGTTCGATCGTGAAACCCGCATCGATGAGGGCCGAGGCCACGGCTGTCAGGATGCGCGGCGTGCTCGGTCTGAGGTCGCCTCCAATGGCCACGCATTTCTTGCCGCCCAGCGCGCCCTTTTCTTCGAGCATGGCCAGGAAGGCCTTCGTGTATGCATAACAGATCCGATCGGTCATGTCCTTGGCAAGGCCCCGCGCGCCGCTGGTGCCGAATCGCACGCCGCTGGTGCGCATCAGGGCATCGATGGACAGGCTTTCCTTTTCTCTCATGCATCAACCTCGTAGCCCAGAACAGGCGCCAGCCAGCGCTCGGCTTCTTCCAAGCTCATGCCCTTGCGTCTGGCATAGTCTTCAACCTGATCCCTGTTGATTTTTCCGACCGTGAAGTAATGGGCCTTCGGACTGGCGAAATAGTATCCCGAGACGCTGGAGGCCGGCCACATGGCGAAAGACTCGGTCAGATGAATGCCTATGTGCCGATCCACGTCGAGCAGGCGCCAGATGGTTCCCTTTTCGGTGTGTTCAGGGCATGCTGGATACCCCGGGGCTGGTCGTATGCCCTGATAGCGCTCGCGGATCAGATCTTCGTTGCTCAGGTGTTCATCCGGAGCATAGCCCCAATAGTGACGGCGCACATCTGCGTGCAGCATCTCGGCCAGGGCCTCGGCCAGGCGGTCGGCGAGTACCTTGATCATGATGGCACCATAATCATCGTGCTCCCGCTCCAGACGCGCCGCATGCTCTTCCGCGCCAAAGATGCCGACGGCAAATGCCCCGATGTGATCCATCTGCTCCCGGGAAATGAAATCCGCCAGGCACAAATTGGGTCTGTTGTCCTTCTTGTCCATCTGCTGACGCAGAAAGTGAAAGCGAGCCTTCTCGCGCCCATCGTGTTCGTGATCATACACAACGACGCTGTCATCCTCCGTCGCCCTTGCAGGGAAGATGCCAAGGATGGCTCGTGCGACGAGCCAGTTTTCGCGAATCATCCTGTCCAGCCATGCCTGAGCGTCATCAAAGACTTTCTGTGCCTGTTTGCCCTTGTGCGGATCGGAAAGGATGCGGGGATAAGCGCCGTGGATCTCCCAGGCCGAGAAGAAGGGCGACCAGTCGATGAATTCGCGTATCCGGTTCAGATCGATATCGGTCAGCACCGTGATGCCGGGGTGACTCGGTGCTGGCGCAATGTCCGCCGGCGAAAGACGAAGGCGGTTTGCCCGGGCTTCTTCGAGCGTAAGCCATGCGGTGAGTTTCTGCCGGCCACTGTGCCGTTCCCTGAGCCGTTCATAATCCTTTCGAATTTCGGCGAGAAATTGTTCCCTGTTTGCAACGGAAATCAGATTCTGAGCAACGCCAACCGCGCGCGATGCATCCTTGACCCAGACAACGGGATGCTCGTATTCCGGCGCGATTTTGACGGCTGTATGCGCCTTGCTGGTCGTCGCGCCACCGACCATGATGGGAGTCGTGAACCCCTGGCGCTGCATCTCCTTTGCCAGATGGACCATTTCGTCCAAGCTTGGCGTGATCAGGCCGGAGAGCCCGATGATATCGACATTGTGCTTGCGCGCCTCGCTCAGGATCGTGTTGGCCGGCACCATGACTCCGAGGTCAATCACCTCGAAATTGTTGCATTGCAACACGACACCGACGATGTTCTTGCCGATGTCGTGGACATCGCCCTTGACGGTTGCCATGAGCACCTTGCCATTGCTCGAAGAGTCCCCGGCCTGTTTCTCAGCCTCGATATAGGGCAATAGCACGGCCACGGCCTTTTTCATGACTCGTGCGCTTTTGACGACCTGGGGCAGGAACATCTTGCCGCTTCCGAATAGGTCGCCAACAACGTTCATGCCGTCCATCAGGGGGCCTTCGATGACCTCAATGGGACGGGAGAACTTCAATCTCGCCTCTTCGATGTCTTCCTCGATATGGCTGTCAATGCCCTTGACCAGGGCATGTTCGAGTCGCTTCTCGACAGGCAGACTGCGCCACTGAAGGTCTTCCTTCTTTGCCTGTGAGCCATCGCCGCGATACCGGTCGGCTATTTCGAGCAGTCGCTCCGTGGCATCGGGGCGGCGGTTGAGCACGACGTCCTCGACACGCTCGCGCAGCTCCTGGGGTAGTTCATCATACACGGCCAATTGACCTGCGTTGACGATGCCCATGTCCATGCCAGCCCGAATGGCATGGTACAGAAAGACGGAATGAATGGCCTCCCGAACGGGGTTGTTGCCGCGGAAACTGAAAGAGACATTGGATACGCCGCCTGAGACCAGCGCATGCGGAAGGTGCTCCTTGATCCAGCGCGTGGCCTCGATGAAATCAACGGCGTAGTTGTTGTGCTCCTCAATGCCGGTGGCAATGGCGAAGATGTTGGGGTCGAAGATGATGTCTTCCGGCGGAAAATCGACTTCATCGACCAGGATTCGATAGGAGCGTTCGCATATCTCGATCTTGCGCTCGTAGGTGTCCGCCTGGCCTTCTTCATCGAAGGCCATGACGACCACGGCAGCACCGAAGCGGCGCACCCTCCTGGCGTGGGTCACGAAGCTTTCTTTGCCTTCTTTCAGCGAGATGGAGTTGACAATGCCCTTGCCCTGAATGCATTTCAGGCCAGCCTCGATGATTTCCCATTTTGATGAGTCGATCATGATCGGAACACGGGAGATATCCGGTTCGCTTGCGATCAGATTGAGAAAGGTGCGCATGGCCGTCACGCCGTCGAGCATGGCCTCGTCCATGTTCACGTCGATGATTTGCGCGCCGTTTTCCACCTGTTCCCGGCAGATTTCGAGCGCCGTCGCATAATCCCCCTCGAGGATCAGCCTCTTGAAGCGCGCGGATCCTGTGACGTTGGCTCGTTCGCCGACATTGACGAACAATGTCTCCTTACCGATATGCAGGGGCTCAAGTCCGGCGAGACGGGTTTCCACGGGCAGGGATGGTGGTGTCCGTGGCGGGATGCCCTCGACGGCCCTGGCGATGGCCCGGATATGCTCCGGAGTGGTTCCACAGCAGCCCCCCACGATGTTCAGCCATCCTGCTTCGGCCCATTGCCGGATTTCGGCGGCCATGTCCGCAGGTGTTTCGTCATAACCGCCGAATGCATTGGGCAGTCCCGCATTCGGGTGCGCACTGATATGACAACTGGCCGTCTCGGACAACTCTTCAATGTATTGGCGAAGCTCGGCAGGTCCGAGGGCGCAATTGAGCCCAATCGAAACGGGCTCAGCATGACGTAGGGAATCGTAGAAGGCCGTGGCCGTCTGGCCGGAAAGCGTCCGGCCAGACGCATCGGTAATGGTTCCCGAGATCATGATCGGGAGCTCGAATCCGACTTCATCAAAGAATTGCTTGATGGCGAAAACAGCCGCTTTTGCATTCAGCGTGTCAAAGACTGTTTCCACCAACAGCAGGTCCACGCCTCCCTTGACCAAGCCTCGAATGGCTTCGTCATAGGTGGTGACGAGCTCGTCAAAACTGATGTTGCGAAAGGCTGGGTCATTGACATCGGGGCTGATGGAGCAGGTCCTGCTCGTTGGCCCCAGCACGCCTGCGACGAAACGGGGGCGCTCCTTCGTGGAAAATTGTTCCACCGCCTCCCTGGCGAGACGTGCACCGGCCTCGTTCAGTTCGAAGACGAATTCTTCCATGCCGTAATCGGCCATGGAGATGGCATTGGCATTGAACGTGTTGGTCTCGATGATGTCGGCGCCGGCCTCGAGGTAGGCTTCATGAATGCCCCGGATAATGTCCGGCCGGGTGAGCGAGAGGAGGTCATTGTTGCCTTTGAGTTCCTGTGGCCATTCGGCAAAGCGTTCTCCGCGGTAATCATGCTCTTCCAGTTCATGACGCTGGATCATCGTGCCCATGGCCCCATCCAGTATCAGAATCCGCTGAGCCAGGGCCTGAAGGAAGGGGGAGGGCGATGATTTGTTTGTTGCGGAACTCATGTGCGGGATATCTTCCTAGTGCATCGGTTTTGCGCCGGATACTAGTGCGTTGTCGCGCGCAATGCAGCCTTTTGAGAAAAGCGGTCTTGCTCCTATTCTCTACAAACAGCGCTGAAGCCTCGGCATGGGCTGGTTGGCAGTCGTTTTCGGGCGTGGCAATGTTGCTGCCCATGATCGCGATGTTTACGGATTTTGGACGGGATGGTCCCTATGTCGGTCAGATGGAGGCGGTCTTGGCCAGCGTGGCGCCCGACGTGCCGCGAATCTCCCTGATGCATGATGCTCCCGTCTGCAATCCTCGCCTTTCGGCTTATCTGCTGGCGGCATTGCTTGATCATGTTCCGAGCGGGGTCATTGTGCTGGCGGTCGTGGATCCAGGGGTTGGCACCCGGCGTCGTGGGCTGGTCATACATGCGCGATCGCATGTGTTGGTGGGGCCGGACAATGGCTTGCTGGCCATCGCCGCGCGCCGCCAGAGGCCCTCGACATGGCATTTCATCGACTGGAGGCCCGAGGGTATGTCCAATAGTTTTCATGGTCGGGATTGGTTTGCCCCGGTAGCGGCGAGATTGGCTGCGGGGAAGGAGGTGCCTCTTTGTCCATGCGCGCCAGGCATCGGAACGGAGTGGCCTGACTCATGCCATGAAATCATTTACGTGGATCATTTCGGCAACCTGATGACGGGCATCTGGGGGCACGAGCTTGGAGAGGAGTGCCGCCTTTGCGTGAAGGGCCGCGTCATCACGCATGCCAGAACGTTTGCCGAGGTTCCTGAGGGAGCCTTGTTCTGGTATGCGAACAGTCAGGGCCTGATTGAAATTGCAGCCAATCGGCGCAGAGCGGCGGACTGCCTCGATGCTGCGATGGGAACGCGGGTTTCCGTGATCCCGGATGCATCTGAGATCCTTTGAGCGCGCCCAGCCTTACGCAACAAGCCCTTGCAAGGCATGACGAATGCGGGATACGGCGTCCTCCAGCGTCTCCTGGGATACGGCATAGGAAATCCGCACATGACCAGGGGCACCGAATGCGGTGCCCGGAACAAGGGCCACGCCCGCCTGCTCCAGAAGCCATTCACAAAGCTGAACGTCATCCTTGATTTCCTGTCCCGCCGGGGTCTTGCGGCCAAGCCATTTCTTGAACGAGGGGAAGACATAGAAGGCGCCTTCGGGCAGCAGGCAGTCGATGCCGTCGATGGCGTTCAGTTCGGAGACGAGCCATTCGCGCCGGGCTGCGTAGGTGGCGACCATGAGATCCAAATCGTCCGTGGGCCCCTGCAGGGCGGCAATGGCGGCCTTTTGGGCGATGGCATTCGGATTTGAGGT